>DASTZE010000104.1:0-16637 GCA_035764425.1 Gaiellaceae bacterium | reverse complement strand
CGGCGACACCTAGGCCCGCCAAAACCCCTAGGCGCTGGCCGCAAGCCACTGCTCGGTCGCGCGGATGCGCGCCGTCGCGCCGACCGTGTGCCAGAACGCGAGCGCCCGCTGCGCGGCGGCGTCCGCCTCCGCGGCCCGTCCTTCAGCCGCGAGCGATTCGGCCGCCCTCGTCCATGTCTCGGCCTCGTCCACGAGGTTCCCCATCCCGGCGTAGATGGCCGCGGCGTCGTCGAACCTGCGCCCGAGCAGCGCGCGCACGGCGTCCGCCCAGGCGGTGTTGAGCCGATCGAGGATGGGCGTCAGCTCCTCCTCCCGGCCGTGCCGATGCAGCACAGACCAGACGTCGCTCAGCCAGTGCATCGACATGCTCCCGCCGGGCGCGACGGCGGCGGTCGTGAGCACCTCGAGTGCAAGCGGCAGGCTGCGGGCGTCGCCCAGGTCCTCGTAGACCCGGGCGGCCATGCCGAGCGACGGGCAGACCATCTGCGCGTCGCGGGCGCGCCGGGCGCCCTCGACAACGACGTCGAGCTCGTCGCCGATGCCGGCCAGGTCAACGGCGGCCAGCAGCCGCGCGCGGTTCGCGCGCACGATCGGCTCCATCCAGAAGGGGTTGCGAGCCCAGATGCCGAGCAGGTCGTCGAACGTCACCTTCGCTTGCTTCCAGTCGCCCGTGTAGAAGCGAAAGTGGGCCACCTCGCCGCGCAGCCAGGTGATCGGCTGGCCGAAGCCGAGCTCCTCGCCAAGCGCGAGGGCCTCGGAGAACATCGCGCCGGAGCGTTCCAGCTCGCCGAGATCCCCCAGCATGGAGGCGAGGTTGCCGAGCGCGCGCACCAGCTCTGGCGCATGGCGCCCCCGCGCCAGCTCGACGCTCGCCTCGAGGTCGCCGATGCCGCCGCGGTCACCCTCCATCAGGCGGGAGATGCCCCGCGAGTTGAAGGCGCTCGCGCGGGCCTCGACGCGATCGGTCATCTCGAGGACCTGTGAGGCGAGCTCGACGCCGTGCCGTGGGTCGTCGCCACGCCAGGCCATCCGCGCCAGCTCGGAGAGCACCGCCGCCTTGGCCTCAGACGGCGGCATGCCGGCGATGAGCGCCTCGGCCGCGCTGAAGTGCCGGTCGGCGCTCTCGCGCTGCGCGGACAGCCAGTCACGGTCGCCGAGCACGAGCTCCGCCTGGGCGGCCTCGGTCAGCGCGCCCGCCGCGCGGAAGACCTCGACCGCCTCCTCGACGGGCCCGATGTCCTCGACGGCGGCGTACTGGAGCGCCAATGCCCGCTGCAGCACGAGATCTGCCCAGGTGAGGTCGTGTTCCTCCGTGAGGTCGAGCGCGGCCTCGTAGTAACGCCCGGCGGCGAGCAGCGCCCCGAGCCCGCGTCCGCGGCGGCCCGCCGAGGCGAACGCCGTGCGTGCGCGTGCCGCCAGGGCGGTGGTGTCGCCACCCGCGGCACGGGCGTACTCGAGCGCACGCGCGTAGTGGTGAGCGAGGAGCTCGGCGGCCTCATCCCCGCGGCCGAGGCCCTCGATCCAGTCGGCGACGGCCGCATGCCTGACGGCGCGCTCCGCACGCGGGATCGCGTTGTAGGCCACGTCGCGCACCAGCACATGGCGGAAGGCGTACTGGGCCTCGTCCTCGACCGACGAACGCCGTTCGCGCCTGATCAGCTCCCGTCGCTCCAGCCCGCGCAGCGTGTCCTCGTCGGCATCTGCGAGCGCCCCCGGCCAGAACACCTTGCCGACGACCGCGGCGTCCTGCAGCACCCGCTTCGCAGCCGGATCGAGGGCGTCGAGCCGCGCCGCGATGAGGGCCTGCACCGTGTCAGGCACCGGCAGGTCGCCGGCGGCCGTCCCGCGCTCCGCGACCAGCCGTGCGAACTCCTCCGCGTAGAGCGGGTTGCCGCCGGCGCGCGCGAGCACCGCGGCCTGCACGTCGGCTGGCAGCACCGAGCGCTCGAGCAGCGTGTGCACGAGCTGCGCCGTCTCCTGCTCCGAGAGGGGCGCGAGCGAGAGCGTCAGCGCGTTCGGCTTGCCCCCGCCCCACTCGGGCCGGCGTGCGAGCAGCTCTGGTCGGGCGCTGGCGACGACGAGCAGCGGCACGTCGCCGGCCCAGTCCACGAGGTCGTCGACGAAGTCGAGCAGGCCGTCGTCGGCCCAGTGAAGATCCTCGAACACGAGCACGGTGGGGCGCTGCTCGGCGAGGGTCTCGAGGAACCGCCGCCAGGCCGCGAAGGCGTCCCCCGGCCGCTCGCCCGACTCGTCACCGAGACCGACCAGCGCGCCCAGCGCCTCGGCGATCCACGGCGCGTCACCGCCGCAGGACTCCCCGACCGCGCGCACGAGCTTCTCGCGCGCGACCCGCGGATCGTCGCTCTCGAGAATCCCGGCCTCCGCCTTCACCATCTCGCCGAGCGCCCAGAAGCTGATGCCTTCGCCGTAGGGCAGCGACCGGCCCTGCCGCCAGCGGATGAGGTCGGGGTCGTCCTGGACGATCCTCGAGAGTTCCATGATCAGCCGGCTCTTGCCCATGCCCGGAACGCCAACGATCGTGACGAGCTGGGCCCGGCGCTCGCGGCGCGCCCGCTCGAGGGCGTACGTGAGCTGGCCGAGCTCGTGCTGCCGGCCTACGAGCTCAGTGGCCGGCGCGAGGTCGACGTCGACGCCGAGCGCCGACCGCGCGTGGAGCGCCTCCCAGACGGGCACCGGCTCGGCCTTGCCCTTCGCATCGATCGGCGCATGGCCCGCGTACTCGATCGCGCGGTCGGTCGCGCGCCGGGTCGTCTCGCCGACGAGGACGCCGTTGACCGGCGCAGCCGACTGCAGGCGCGCGGCCGTGTTGACGACGTCGCCGGCCACCATCGCCTCGCCCCGCTCCGGCCGCGCATCGACCGAGACGAGCGCCTCACCGGTGTTGACGGCGATCCGCACCTCGATGCCGTCCTCCTCGAGCGCCCAGTCGCGGATCGCCAGGGCGGCGCGCACGGCGCGCTCGGCGTCGTCCTCGTGCACGACGGGGGCGCCGAAGACCGCCATCACTGCATCGCCGATGAACTTCTCGACCGTGCCGCCGTGGCGCTCGAGCTCGCGGCGGAGCCGCTCGTGGTACGGGGTCAGGATCGCGTGGACGTCCTCGGGATCGAGTGACTCGGCACGCGACGTGAAGCCCACCAGGTCGGCGAACACGACCGTGACCACCTTGCGCTCCTTGCGGGAGGCCATGCGGCCGAGTCTAGGTTGCTATGCCGTCCGCGCGAGGCGGGCCTCGGCGCGCCGCACGTACGCGGTCGCTCCCACTTCGCGATAGAACGCGAGGGCGCGGTCGCGCTGCCGGGCGCCCTCTGCCGCTCGACCGTCCTGGGCGACCTTCTCGGCGAGCCGCAGGCGCGCGTACGCCTCGTCGGTGCCTCAGCACGCGCACCGACGGCGACCAGCGCCTCGCCGGTGTTGACGGCGATTCGCACCTGCAGCGCGCCGTCCTCCCGCGCCCAGTCCTGGATGGCGAGTGCCGCGCGGACGGCGCGCTCGGCGTCGTCCTCGTGCGCGACGGGCGCGCCGAAGACGGCCATGACCGCATCGCCGATGTACTTCTCGACTGTGCCGCCGAAGCGCTCGAGGTCGGCGCGCACGTGCGCGTAAAAGGCGCTCAGCGCGGCCCGGACGTCCTCGGGGTCGGCGGTGTCTGCGCGCGCCGTCGAGCCCACGACGTCGCAGAAGACGACGCTCACGATCTTGCGCTCCTCGCGCGGCGCCGGCGTGTCGGCCAGCCGCGTGCCGCACTCGGAGCAGAACTTGGCGCCCGGCGCGTTCTCAGTGCCGCAGTTCGGACAGGTCATGGGCCGAGTATCTAGTGCAGTCGCGTGACCGGGTAGCCCGCCGCCTCGAGCGCGCCGATCAGCTCCTCGCAGTGCTCGCGGCCGCGCATCATCAGCGTGAGCTCGACCTCGGTCTCGCCGACGGGCAGGTCCAGACCCTCGCGGTGGTGCTCGACGGAGACGATGTTCCCGCGCTCGGCCGCGATCAGCGTGAGGAGCTTCATCAGCTCACCCGGCCGGTCGGCGATCCGCGTGCTGAGCGCGAGGGAGCGGCCGGCGAGCGTGAGCCCGTGGCGGGCGATGGAGATCAGCTGCGTCGGGTCGATGTTGCCGCCCGAGAGGAGCGCGACCGTCTTGCCCGTGCCCTCGATCTTGCCGGCGAGCAGCGCCGCCACAGACGCCGCCCCGGCACCCTCGGCGACCAGCTTGAGCCGCTCGAGCAGCAGCACGATCGCCTCGGCGATCTTCTCGTCCTCGACGGTGACGATGGCGTCGAGGCGGTCGCGCAGGATCTGTGACGTCAGCTCGCCGGGATGCTTGACCGCAATGCCGTCGGCGATCGTCCAGCCAAACGTCGTCGAGCCGGCGAGCGGAGCCATGGCCGCCGCCTGGACGCCGATGATGCTGATGTGCGGGCGCAGCTCGGTGAGCGCGAGGGCGATCCCGGAGGACAGCCCGCCGCCGCCGACCGGGACGACGACCGTGTCGACGTCCTCGACCTGCTCGATCAGCTCGAGCCCGATCGTCCCCTGCCCGGCGATCACCTGCTCGTCCTCGAACGCGTGGATGAACGTCGCGCCGCGCTCGTCGGCGTAGTCGAACGCGTCGGCCAGGCACTCGTCGAAGCCCGCGCCGGTGAGCTCGACCCGCGCGCCGTAGTTGCGCGTCGCCTCGACCTTGGACATGGGCGCGTCCTCGGGGACGAAGATGGTCGCGGGAATGCCGGCCTCCCGCGCCGCCCAGGCGACCGCTTGGCCGTGGTTGCCCGCGCTGGCGGCGACCACGCCCGCGGCGCGATCCTTGTCGGACACGAGCGCGATCCGGTTGACGGCGCCGCGGATCTTGAACGCGCCCGTGCGCTGGAGGTTCTCGGCCTTCAGCAGCACCTCTCGGCCGGTCAGGCGCGACAGCGTCTCGGACGGATAGACGGGGGTGACACGCGCGATGCCCGCGATGCGCTCGCGCGCCGCGACGATGTCAGCGAGGGTCGGAGCCGTCCTGATCAATCTTGAACACCTTCTCCATGATGTCGCGAACGGCGGTCAAGGGGTCGAGCTCCCGGCGGCCGACGGCATCCAGGAGGCGCTCGAGCTCCGGGTCGTTCTCCACCGAGACCTCGAGGTAGCGCTTGGCCCGGGCGGACGCGACGGCGAAGACCTCGCGACCGAGGTTGCGGCTGCGACGCGCCGCCAGGCCGCCGCTCTCCTCGAGGTAGGCGCGGTGCTTCTCGACCGCGTCCCACAGCTCGTCGATGCCCTCGCCCTTCGCCGCCTCGGTGAGCACGATCGGCGTCTTCCAGTCGCGCTCGCGGTCGAGCATGAGGATGGCCCGCACCTCGTTCAGCATGGTCTTCGCCATCGGGTGGTCGCGCTTGTTGACGACGATCACGTCGGGGATCTCCATGATGCCCGCCTTCAGCGCCTGGATCGAATCGCCAGAGCCCGGCATCAGCACGAGCACGACGGTGTCGACGACGCCGACGACCTCGACCTCGCTCTGCCCGGTGCCGACGGTCTCGAGCATGAGCACGTCCTTGCCGGACGCGTCCAGCAGCAGCAGCGCCTGCAGCGTCACCTCGGCGAGCCCGCCCAGGTGGCCACGGGTGCCCATCGAGCGGATGTAGACGCCGGGGTCGAGGAAGTGGTCCGTGAGCCGGATGCGGTCGCCGAGCAGGGCGCCCTGGGAGAACGGGCTCGAGGGGTCGACCGAGATGACGCCGACGGTGTGCCCGAGCGCCCGTACATGGCGCACCAATGCGCTCGCGAGCGTGGACTTGCCGACGCCGGGCGGGCCGGTCAGGCCGATCGAGTACGCCTGGCCTGTGCCCGGGTAGAGCTCGCGCACGAGGTCGTAGGCGGGGGGATCGCCGTCCTCGACGAGGCTGATCGCCCGTGCAAGCGCGCGCCGGTCCCCGGAGCGCACGCCCTCGGCCAGCTGCTCATGCGTCCAGCTGCGCGCCATCAGGCGGTCGGCACAGTCTCGCCGACCGGCGCCGTGCCCTGCTCCGGCCGGGGCGCGAGGGCGTAGCCGAGCACCGCGGCCAGGGCGGCGACGGCGGCGCCTAACGCCCAGACCCAGCGCGCGCCGACCGCGTCCGTCAGCAGCCCGGCCACCGCCATGGACACGCCCAGGACGGCGTAGTTCGTGCTCATGATGATCGTGAACGCGCGTCCGCGGAGCTCGTCCGGGGCTCCGCGCTGGACGAGCAGCACATTGCAGACGACGGCGATCCCGTTGCCGAACCCGGCTACGACCACGCACGCGGCGGCAACCAGCAGCACGGGCGCGGCCGCGGCGCCGGCGATCCCTAGTGCGATCGCGCCGATGCTGCCGCCGTAGACGGCCGCGATTCGGAAGCGCCCGATCGCCGAGCCGGCCAGATAGCTGCCGATGACGAGGCCGAGCCCGCCGGCGCCGAGCAGGAGCCCGAACCCGAAGTCGCCGGCGTCCAGCGTCTCCTTCGCGAATGTGATCTCCGCGACGTTGACGGCAGCGTACGAGACGAAGAAGACGTTCCACGCCACGAAGACCGTCAGCAGCGGGCGCGTGTGCAGCACGAGGCGCACGCCGGCCAGGAGATCCTGCATGTGGCCTTCACTCACCGCCTTCGCCGCCTGGAACAGGCGCGCGGGGATGCGAGAGATGAGCAGCGCCGACAGCGCGAAGGAGACCGAGTTCAGGACATACCCGGGATCCGGGCCGGCGGCGGCGACGAGCAAGCCGGCGAGCGGCGGCGTGACGAGCCACGTCAGGTTCTCGCAGGCCTGCATCAGCGAGTTGGCCTGCGGCAGGTCATCCTCGGAGACCAGGTTCGGCACCGACGCGTAGACGGCCGGACGGAAAAAACCCGTCGCGAAACCCGAAACCGCGGCCAGCACGACGATCGCTCCCGGCGAGCCGGTGAAGGGCAGCACCGCGAAGACGACGCAGCGCACGAGGTCGGAGACGACGAGGACGCGCTTGCGCGAGAGCCGGTCGACGAACGGGCCGAGGAACAGTCCGACGGCGACCGTCGGCAGGAAGTCCGCCGCCAGCAGCGCGGCCACCCAGACGCTCGAGTGCGTCGTGTCCCAGACGTCGACCGTTAGTGCGACGAACGCCAGCCAGGTGCCGAAGCCCGAGGCGACCGACGCGATGAGGAGCTGCCGGAAGGCCTTCGAGGTCCCGAGCAGCGCGACCCGCTTGGCCAGGCCGAGTTCCACGCTGGGGACGCTACCCCGCTGAAGTGACAGATGTCTCGGCGATGACGCGGCCGAGCGCGTCGGCGAAGATCGCGTTCTCCTCGGCAGTCCCCACGGTCACGCGGATCGCGCCGGGGGCGCCGAACCCGCCCGTCGGGCGCACGATCACGCCCTCGCGCAATAGCGTTTCGAAGAGCGGCCGCGCGTCGGCGCCGACCTCCGCGAACACGAAGTTGCCGACGGCCGGGCCGACAGGCTGGAAGCCTTGCGCGCGGAACGCGTCCTCGACCGCTGGACGGTTCGCGATGTTCTCGGCCCGCCGCCGTGCCAGCTCGGCGTTGTCGTCGAGGCTCGCGAGCGCGGCCTCCTGCGCGGGCGTGGTCACGTCGAAGGCGCGCCGCACCTTGCCGATCGCCGTTATCAGGTCTGCGGGGCCGACGCCGTAGCCGACGCGCAGGCCGGCGAGCCCGTAGATCTTCGAGAACGTCCGCAGGACGAGCGCCTTCCGCCCCGTCTTGACGTACTCCTCGATCCCGTCCGGGTAGTCCGGGTCGTCGACGTACTCGAGGTAAGCCTGGTCGATCACGGTCACCACGTGCTCGGGCGCGCGCTCGAACCAGCCGTCGAGCTGGGCGCGCGTGTTCATCGTGCCGGTGGGGTTGTTCGGGTGGCAGAGGTAGGCGATCTTGGTGCGCGGCCCGATCGCCTCGAGCATCGCGTCCAGGTCGTAGCGGCCGTCGCGAAGCGGCACCGTGCGCGGGACGCCTCCGACCTTCCGTGCGTCGATGAGGTAGCTGGGGAAGGACGGCCAGCCGCAGACGATCTCGTCGCCAGGGTCGAGCACGGCCTGCGTCAGGCAGTCGACCAGGCCGTCGGAGCCGGCGCCGACCGTTACCTCCTCGAACCGCACTCCAAGCCGCTCCGCAAGGGCGGCCCGCAGGCGGTAGATCCCCCCGTCGGGGTAGCGGTTGAGCTCGAGGATGCAGCGCTCGATCGCCTCGGCGGCGGCGGGGAACGGGCCGAACGGGCCTTCGTTCGAGGCGAGCTTGACAACGCGGTCGAGCCCGAGCTCGCGCTGCACCTCCTCGACCGGCTTCCCCGGTTCGTAGGGGACGAGGTCGTTGACCGCGGGCTTGAAGAAGCTCGCCGAGATTTCCGCGAAAGCGCTGCTCACGGCTCCGACTCTACCGCCGTCCCTCGAACGAACCCGTTTAGAGTCGCCGCGGGAGAATGAGGCGGACGACCCTGCTCGTGCTCGCGTTCGCGGGCTTCGCGTGCCTGCTGCCGGTCGGGCGAGTCGAGGCCCATCGGCCGCTGACCATTCACGTCCGCACGGATGCGCAGTTCGCGGCCGCTGTGCAGCGGCTCCGCTTCTCGGGCGGGACGATCAAGCTGGCGGCCGCCTGGTTTCGTGGGCTCGAGATCGGCCCCCGGAGCTGGGAGCAGTTGCGGATCGTCGGCACTCGGCGCACGCACGTCGAGCAGCTCATCCTCAGGGGCACCCGGCGCGTCTCGATCGGCCCGCTGACCATCTCGCCGATCTCGCAGGACGCGCGCATCCAATCGCTCCAGTCCAGCCGGATCGATATCCACGACGTGAAGTTCTCGGCCGCCGGCACGCACTACGCGGCCACGCTGCAGCTCCCGATCTCGAACCGGATCACCGTCCGGCGCAGCGAGTTCACGCACTGCGGCGACCGCTCGTGGCACATGGTCAACTGCATCCTTCTCTGGCAGGTGAACAACCTCACGGTCGAGGACAGCAGCTTCCACGACTGTCGTGGCTGCGACTTCATCAACGGCCGCTTCGGCCACAACCTGGCGCTCTACCGCAACCGCTTTGCGCGCACGCTGCCGTGCCACATGGGCGCCTACCGGTGCGGCCACCAGGACCTCGTCCAGCTCTTCGGCGGCGTCGGGCTCGATGTGCGCGACAACGTGTTCGGCATCTACATGAAGGGCGCCGCCCAGCTGTACGTCACCAACCGGATGCGGCGGATCTCGATCGTCAACAACCTCTTCCTCGGCACCGACCCGCGTGTGCCGGGCTACGAGGCGCGCGTGGCGATGGTGATCGGAAGCGCGGAGACGAAGCACGTGCCCCGGGGCGTGCGCATCGTGAACAACACGGTGCTGACGGGAGCCCGCCGGGTCGACGGCTACCTGGGCTCGATCCGGATGACGAACCAGTACGGCGCCGTGCCGGTGCGAGCACGCCCGGTGCTCGCGAACAACGTGATCGCCGTGCTCGAGGATCCGAACCAGGTCTGCAGCGAGGTGCGGGCCTCGGTGAGCAACCTCATCCTCCAGGGTGAGGGCTGCTCGAAGAGCGACACGATCGGCGCCGAGATCTTCGGCCGGGCAGGGCGCCCCACCCGCTATTCGGCGTTCCTGCTGGGCCGGGCCAATCCGGCCCTCGCGCCGCTGCGGGACATCACGGGTGCGCCGCGCAGCCCGGAGCCGGACATCGGCGCCTTCCAATACCGCGGAGCTCGTTAGACGACTACGCCGTGGCCGCCGCGGCGTGGGTCGCCGGCGGCGTGCAGCTCGCCGTCGGGCCGGCGCTCGACCGCGGCCGCGCCGCCGAAGAAGAGGTTTCGCCGCCGCCAGCGCACGAGGTCGTAGCCGGCGGCCTCGAGGGCGTCCGCTTCCGACCGGTCGGTCCCCCCCTCGAGGTGCACGTGCTCGTCGTCCACATGGAGCCGCGGGAAGGCGATCGCCTCCTCCACCGGCATGCCGTGCCGGATCACGTTGACCACCACCTGGAGGATCGCCCCGCGGAGCCGCACGGACCCCGCGCTCCCGACGACGAGCCGCGGCCCCGCGGAGCCGATGACGATCGACGGCGCCATCATGCTGGTCAGCCGGACGCCGGGCCGGGCGCCGGCGACGTTCAGGTCGAACTCGCCCAGCATGTTGTTCAGCTGGATCCCGGTGCCCGGCACGATGACGCCCGACCCGGAGCCGGTGGAGATGGTCAGCGACGCGGCGTTGCCGACGCGGTCCACCGCGGAGATGTGCGTCGTCCCGCGCGCCGCGGGCGGCTCGGCGAGGGCCGGCGCGCTCGCGATCCGGGTGAGCGCCTCCTCGATGGCGCGCTCGCCGAGGAGAGCGTCCCGCAGGCCGCCGCGGTACAGGTCAGACGCACGCCACGCCCGGCGCGCGCGCACCTGCTCTCGGAGGATCTCGACCAGCTCGGCCATTGCTGCCGCCGTGCCGGCCGACCGCGGCGGCAGGCGGTCGAGCAGCTTCAGGCCGTAGGCGACGAGGATCCCGCCCGAGGACGGCGGCGGGTTGGAGAGAAACTCGTGCCCGTCGAAGGCGACGCTGATCGGCCGGCGGCGGATGACGCGGTAGGCGCGCAGGTCGTCGTCACTGATCGTGCCGCCACCCGCGCGCACGTGCTCGACGAGCCGCCGGCCGAGCTCGCCGTCGTACAGCGCCGCGGCGCCGTCGCGGGCGAGCGTGTCGAGCGTGTCCGCGAGGTCCGGCATGAAGAGCCGGTCACCCGTCGTAAGCCGATGGCCCTGGGGCGCAAAGATCGCGCGCCCTTCCGGATGCGCGCAGAGGATCGAGTCGAGGATCGCGTGGAGATACGCCTGTCCGCCGGTCAGCTCGACGCCCTCCCGGGCGAGCGCGGCCGCGGGCGCGATCAGATCGGCCCAGGCGAGCGTTCCGAAGCGACCGTGCGCCTCTTCGAGCCCCGCTACGGCGCCCGGCACGGCGCACGAGGGCGCGCCGATGCGGAACACCTGGTGGCCGCCGCCACCGCCGCCCGTGAACTCCACGTCGACCTCCTCCATCGGCGCGGCGGCCTCGTCGGCCCGCAGGCCAAGGCCGGGCACGGCGACGAAGAAGTCGAGCAGGCGGGTCGCGCCGTCCTTCGCGGTGTGCACGAGCATGAAGCCGCCGCCGCCCGGCCCCGTCAGCGGGCTCTCGGCCACCCACGACGTGAACGCCGCGGCGAGGCAGGCGTCGACGGCGCTCCCGCCGGCCTCGAGGGCGCGCGCGCCCGCCTCGGCCGTCAGCGGGTGGCCCGCTGCGATCGCGCCGTGCATGCCCGAGCTCAGCGGCAGTCGCCGTCGGTGTCGCCGAGTGCCGACGCGAACAGGGCGCTCGGGCCGTCGGCGGCGGCGAGCAATAGCGGGCCCGGCCGCCGAACGCGCAGTTCGGTCATGCCGTCCTTCGCGCGCGCGACGCAGACGGCGCCGCTCTTCACGTCCCAGTAGGGCATGTAGCGCACGGCCAGCCGGTAGGTCCCCGGCTCGGTGACGCGGGCGGCGATGCGGTCGTGCGTGAAGGCGCCGACGTGCACGCGCCCCGGGCCGCGCATGATCGGGAGCGGGTCGCGCACCTCGTAGATCCGCCAGTCCGGCGTGCGGTAGGCAAGCCGAAGTCCGGGCGCGCCGCGGAGCAGCAGCCGCGCCTCGCGGTCGGCGCCCTTCTTGCCGAGCGTGACGGACGGGAGCAGGACGTAGCGGACGGCCATCCGCCGGAGCCAGTGGCGGTACCCGGCCGGCGAGAGCGGGTCGCGGTAGAGCGCGCCGTTCTCGGCGATGTCGAGCTGGCGGTACCAGCCGCGGGCGAGCGGGAAGCCGGCACGCGGGATGTACCAGGCCTCCCAGTGGTCGGAGGTCGGGACGACCTCGACGCGGAATGCGCCGCCGCGGTGGTCGTGCAGGAACTGCAGCGCGGGCGCCCAGAACGCGGCCGACGCCGCGCGCGAGTCCTTCGTCCGGTTCGCGACGGCGTTCGCGTACGGCATGAGGTTGTAGACGAGCGCCAGGGCGAGCGCGACGAGCGCGATGCCGCGCGGGCGGAACCGCGCGACCAGCACCGTCAGCAGCATGAGCGGGAAGACCACCGAGCGCAGGCGGGTGACGTTCTCGCCGACCGGCTCCGGGATGATGAACAGCGCGACCGAGGCCAGGAGCCAGAAGCCGAACAGCGCGGCGAGGATGCCGCCGCGCGGCGCCCGCAGCGCGACGATGACGCCGAGCCCGGCGACCACGAGCACGGTGGCGAGCTCGATGCCGCGGAACGGGTAGCGGCCGCCCATCGGGAACAGCCGCAGCGCGGCGAGCTGCACGCCCGCGGCGACGGCCAAGCCGGCGCAGAAGAGCACGGCGCGCCGGTTGACCTGGCGGCGCGAGACCGCGATGGCGGCGAGCGCGATCACGAGGAAGATGAAGGCCAGCGGACTGAAGCCGAGTGTCAGGGCGCCACAGCCGATCGCGAGCGAGATCCGCCCGGACTGCAGCGCCGCGATGGTCGCGAGCAGCATCGCGAACCCGGCGGCGTAGCTGTAGGTGCCGGTGAAGATCGGCCCGGCGGCGAGGATCGCGAACGCGCGTGACGGCCAGATCGCTGCCGCGCCCCACTCGCGCGTGCAGATGCGTTGGAAGAGGACCGCCGCACCGACCACGGATGCGACGACGAGCGTGAGGTTCCCGATCGCGGCGGCGACCGGGTAGTAGAGGAGGCTGTACGAGACGAGCGGGTACTGGCCCGCGAACCAGAGGTTGTCCCAGAGGTAGATGTTCTGGTGCACCAGCAGCGTGCGGTACAGGTGCGCCGGAACGTCGCCGCCGGTCGGCCCGGCGAGGACGACGACCGTCGCGGCAAGCGCGGCGAGCAGCGCGGACAGCACCGGCTCGAGCCGGTTCGCAGCCATGCGTCGTGCGGCGTAGGTCGTCACGTTCGGGGGCGGGTCTCCGTCGCCGGACGGGGCGCGCCAGGCTTGTACGGTTCGCGGATCATCCGCGTCAGCGCAATCCTAGGTGTCCTCGCGGCTGCCTTCGCGGGGAACGCGCACGCGCAGGCGCTCCGCGTCGTCGTCGTGCCCGGCCTGCAGGCGCACGACCTGCGCACGATCGCGCCGCGCGCCGCCGTCGGCCTGCTGGTTCCGGGCGCCGGGCCGGAGACGAGCGCGCGAGCCGCGGCCGCGTCCCTGGCGCGGGGTGTCGTCCGCAACTCGCTCAGGGGCGCGACGCCGTCCGGGCCGGTGCGGATCCGAATCGCGCAGTCGCGGTCGATCCCGAACGGCGGCGGGTTCATCGTCGTGGGCCTCCCGCAGGGCGGGGCGCAGCCGAACGACCGGCGCTACGGGATCGCGGTCGTGGCGGCCGGCTTCCGCGGGCTGCTGACCTCGCCCAGCACGCGGATCCCCGGCCTGGTGTCGGTCGCCGACGTGGCCCCGACCGCCCTCGGGGAGTCCGGGAAGCTCGGCTCACAGGAAGAAGGTGACCCACTGACCGCCCTCGAAGCGCTCGACCGGCGGATCCGTGACGGCAATTCGTGGCGGACGCGCACCACGACCTGGTTGGAGGTCGCCATCGGCGTGCTCGCCGTCGTCTCCGGGACGGCCGCGGTCGTCGGGGTCGCCGCCATGCTGCTCGCGAACCTCCTCGCGGGCGCCTTGGGTATCGGCACCGGCGGCGGCGCGGCGTTCCTTCTCGCCGGGGCCGCGTGCGGGCTGGCCGCTGCGTGGCGCCGGCCGCGCGGCGGCGCGCTCGCGGCGCTGATGGCCGGCGTGCTGGCCGCGTACCTCGTCTCGTTCGAGCTCGACGAGCGCTGGGTGGCACTGTCGCCCCTCGGGCCGTCGCAGAACGCGCGCTTTTACGGCATCTCGAACCTGCTGGAGACGTTCATGCTCGTGCCGGCGCTCGTCGGGGCGGCGCTGCTACGCCGGCGGCCGTGGGCCGCCGGCGGCCTTGCGCTCCTCGCCTTCGTGACCATCGCGGGCAGCCGCTTCGGCGCCGACGGCGGCGGTGCGATCGTGCTCGGCGTCGGCTACGCCGTGCTGGTCGCCCTGCTGACGGGCGCGGGCCGGAGGACGCTCGTGGCCGCGGTGGCGGCGGGAGTCGCGGTCGTCCTGGGCCTGCTCGCGCTCGACGCCGCGACCGGGGCGTCGAGCCACGTCACGCGGGCGCTGCGCAAGGGCCCCGACGGGCTGGCCACTGACCTGTGGAATCGCATCACCCTGTCGTGGGATCATCTGACGGCGAACACTGGGACGATCGTCGCCACCGTCGTGGCGCTCGTCATCCTCGCCGCGCTCGTCGCCCGCGTCCTGGCGCTGCGCCTGCCGGCGGCGCTGCCGCTCGCGCTCGCCGCGGCGATCGCCGCCTCGATGGTCGTCAACGACTCGCCGAAGGAAGTCGCCGTCGCCGGCGCGGTGCTCTATGCGGCGGTGGAGGCGTTCGCCCTCGGGCCGCGCAGCGCGGCGGGGCTGATCTCAGGGACCGTCACCCGCAAGGGGACTGTCCCGACGCGCGCGCGTCGCGATTCGGAACCGTCGGGACAGCCCCCTCCGGGGACAGTCCCATGAGGCCCGTTAGAGGTCCTGCAGGAAGGTCGGCGGCTCGAGTGGATCGGTTCGCGGTGACGGGCGTCCTGGGATCGGCTCGTCCTCGGGGATGAACGTGCGGCGCTTCGGCGCGCCCCCGAGGCCCGTGGCGACGACCGTAACCCAGACCTGACCGGTCAGCCGCTCGTCGACGGTGGCGCCGAAGATGATGTTCGTCTCGTCGACCGCCGCCTGGCGGATGACCTCTGCGGCCTCGTTGACCTCGTAGAGCGACAGATCCTCCCCGCCCGCGACCGACAGCAGGATGCCGCGCGCGCCGCCGACCTCGGTCTCGATGAGCGGCGACTTCAGCGCCTTCTCGGCCGCGTCGCACGCGCGGTTCTCGCCTGTCGCGTAGCCGATGCCCATGAGCGCCGAGCCGGCGTCCTTCATGACCGTACGCACGTCCGCGAAGTCGAGGTTGATCAGCCCGGGCGTCGTGATCAGGTCCGTGATGCCCTGGACGCCCTGGCGGAGCACGTCGTCGGCGAGCCGGAACGCGTCGAGCATCGAGGTCGAGCGGTCCACGACGTCGAGCAGCCGGTCGTTCGGGATCACGATGACGGTGTCGCACGCCTCGCGCAGCTGCGTGAGCCCGAACTCCGCCGTCTGCCTGCGCTTGGTGCCCTCGAACTTGAACGGCGTGGTCACGATGCCGACCGTGAGCGCGCCGAGGCCGCGCGCGATGCTCGCGACGACCGGAGCGGCTCCCGAGCCGGTGCCGCCGCCCTCGCCGGCGGTGACGAAGACCATGTCGGAGCCCCGCAGCGCGCGCTTCAGCTGGTCGTAGGCCTCCTCGGCCGCGCGCTTGCCGATCTCGGACTCCGAGCCCGAGCCGAGCCCGCGGGTGAGCTCGCTGCCGATGTGGATCTTGAGCGGCGCGTCACTCATCGCGAGCTGCTGCACGTCGGTGTTGACCCCGACGAACTCGACGTCGGCGATGCCGGCGTCGATCATCCGGTCGACCGCGTTCAGGCCGGCGCCGCCGACACCGACGACGCGAATGACAGCCAGGTATGCCGCGGTCTCCGGCGCGGGTGCTCGATGCAGGCGCGGCCCTTGCTCGGGCAGCACCTCGAGCCGGTGAACGGTCGCGCCCTCGGTCTCTTCCTTCTTCGGCGCACCCCGCTGCGCGGGCGCGCGCTGCGGAGCGGCCTCGGTCTTGCGGGCCTGCTCCTGGGCGGCCTCCGTCGCCTTGAACAGCTCCGCGAGCGGCCCCTCGCGGAGGCTAGCGCGCTTTCGCGCCATTGAGCACCTCCTTCGCCAGCTGCCGGTAGGCGTCCGCTGCCGGTCCGCCCGGGTCGTACTTCAAGACCGACGACCCCTTGACCGGTGCCTCCGCGAAGCGGATCGTCTTGCGGATCCGCGTGTTGAAGACGAGGTCGCCGAAGTTCTCCTGGAGGATCTCGATCGCCTCGCGTGAGTGCAGCGTGCGACCGTCGAACATGGTCGGGAGGATCCCGATGATCTTCACGGCCGGGTTCAGGTTCTCGCGGATCATCGTCAGCGTGTTCTCGAGCTGGACCAGGCCGCGCAGCGACAGGTACTCGCACTGCACCGGGACGATCACGCCGCTCGAGGCCACGAGCGCGTTGATGGTCAGCAGCCCGAGCGACGGCGGTGTGTCGATGAGGACGTAGTCGTAGTCGTCCTTGATGCCGAGCAGCGCCTTGTCGAGCGCGCGCTCCCGCCCGATCGTCGCGCTCATCGCCAGCTCCGCCCCGGCCAGGTCGATCGAGGAGACGGCGACGTCGATCTCGGCCTGGTGGATGACGTGCTCGACCGGCAGCCGGTGCACGAGCACGTCGAACATCGACCGCGTGATCGAGTCGGGGTTGTAGCCCTGGCTCATCGTCAGGTTGCCCTGCGGGTCGAGGTCCACGGCAAGGACGCGCAGCCCCTTCTCCTGGAGTGCGACAGCGAGATTCAGGGTGGATGTCGTCTTGGCGACACCGCCCTTCTGGTTCGCGAACGAGATGACCGTGGCCGTGTCCCCTTCTTCGGAGTCGGACGACGCGCTCGGTGGGCGCGAAAGCAAGCGCAGCGACATTGGCGCCTCTTTCGGGCAATGGTAACGGAGTCCTC
>DASTZE010000103.1:0-15113 GCA_035764425.1 Gaiellaceae bacterium | reverse complement strand
CGCGGTCGACGCCGTCGCAGCACACGCTCGAGATGCCGCGCGAGCCCTGGGCGCCGGACCCGACGAAGACCGTCGACGAGTCACCGGGCTTCACCGCGATCGAGCCGATCCCGCGGCCGCTGAAGTCGTCCGCGCCGAGCGGCCCGGTCCAGTGGTCGCCGCCGTCGTTCGACTTGTAGAGCCCGACACCGGCTATACAACCGCTGCGGCAGATGTTCGGCTCACCCGTGCCGGCGTAGATCGTGTCGTGGGTCGGGTCGTTCGGGTCCAGCGCCAGCGCCGCGGTGTTGTTCGAGTCGAAGCTCGACGACAGGTACTGCCACTTCGGCTGGGGCGCCAGGGCGTCCAGCGTGCGCCAGATGCCGCCGCCGGCGTTCGCGATCCAGAGCCGGCAGTCGCCCGCCGTCTGTCCGCAGTCCGGGTCGATCAGGCTGTGTGCCGTCCGCCCGGCGGCCGCGTACTCGTTGGGGACGTACACGAACCGGTTGCGGAACTGGTTGAACGGGTAGATCGCGTTGTTCGGGCCGAGGCTCAGCCAGCGACCGCCCTGGTCGTTGTCGGCGAGCCCGCGGCGCTTCATCTTCTTCCAGTCCTTGCGCGAGCCCTTGATCGCCGCGAACGGGATCTGCGCGGCGGGGTACGCGTGCTCGGCGTAGTCCTGCGCGCCGTCGTTGACGGCCTCACCGCCCTCACGGATCGTGGTCGGTGAGAACGTGGCCGCCTTGGCCATCTTCGCCGCCAGAGCGGCGGGGAGCTCGCTCTCGCCGCGCGCGAGCTTCGCGGAGGCGGCGGACGTGCTCGAGTCGCTGCGGACGACGCCCGCGACGACGGCGGTGCAGACCAGCGCGAGGACGGCCACGAGACCGATCCCGAGCCGGATTCGCTTCGGTGACATTGCTCTCACCTCGCTGTATGGGGCGTACACGAAGGCGAGCCGATCGCGAAGCCGGCGCACGCGGGCCGGCCTGGATCCCTGGTCGAGGCTCTGCTCCAGCCGCTGGACGAGCTCGGAGTTGAGGCTTCGTCCCTGCTGCTGGGCGGACGCGAGGAGCTTCTGCCGGAGGTGTTCCGGCATCCGGAGGAGGAACCGATAGGTCTTGTCGGCCACAGGCTCCCTTTCTCTCTAGTGATATCGACGGCCACTTCGGCCGCCTTGCTCCCCGCAGGTGCGGAACTCTACCGAGGATGTCACCCCAAGCAAACCCGCCGAATGGAGGATTTCGCGGGTGATCCGCGTTTGACTCCCGCTGGGGAGAGCCTCCCTAAGAGTGCGGCTTGGCCATCGCGCGGTAGTCCAGCGCGCGGTCCAGGACGTCCTCGTCCACCCCCGCCTCGCGGGCGACCTCGCGCAGCGAGCGGCCCGACCGCGACGCCTCCTTGACGATCTCCGCCGCCTTGTCGTACCCGATGAACGGGTTCAGGGCGGTGGCCGCCGAGAGCGTCAGCTCGGCGTAGCGCTCGCACTGCTCGCGGTTCGCTTCGATGCCGTCGACGCACTTCTCGGCGAGCAGCCGGGAGGCGCTCGCGAGCAGGTGGATCGACGAGAGCAGGTTGCGGGCCATCATGGGCACGAAGACGTTGAGCTCGAAGTGGCCCTGCATGCCGCCGACGGTGATGGCCGCGTCGTTCCCGATCACCTGGGCCGCGACCTGCGTCACGACCTCCGGGATGACCGGGTTGACCTTGCCCGGCATGATCGAGCTGCCCTTCTGGAGCTCGGGCAGGAAGATCTCGGACAGGCCCGCCCGCGGGCCGGAGCCCATGAGGCGGAGGTCGTTCGCGATCTTCGTCAGCGAGACGGCCACGGTCTTGAGCGCGCCGGACGCCTCGACGAGCGCGTCCCGCGCGGCCTGCGATTCGAACGGGTCGGCGGGCGGTGAGATCGTCAGCCCGGTCTCTTCGCTCAGCAGGCGGCGGACGCGGGCGGCGAACTCCGGGTGCGTGTTGAGCCCGGTGCCGGTCGCGGTGCCGCCGAGCGGGATCTGCCCGACCCGGCCGAGCGTCGACCGGACCCGTTCCGCGCCCTGGCGCACCTGCGCCGCGTAGCCGGCGAACTCCTGGCCGAGCGTGACCGGGACAGCGTCCATGAGATGCGTGCGGCCCGACTTGACGACGTCGTCGAACTCGTGCGCCTTTGCCTCCAGCGAGGCGGCGAGCCGGTCGAGCGCCGGCAGCAGGTCCTCGGTGAGCCGCTCCAGCGCGGCGAGGTGCACGGCCGACGGGAAGACGTCGTTGGACGACTGGCCCATGTTGACGTCGTCGTTCGCATGCACGTCGTCGCCGGCGATGGCGGCGATGACCTCGTTGGCGTTCATGTTGGAGCTCGTCCCCGAGCCGGTCTGGAAGACGTCGATCGGGAACTGGTCGTCGAGCTCACCGGCGGCGATGCGGTCGCCGGCGGCGGCGATGCGGTCGGCCTTCTCGCGGTCGAGCAACCCGAGGTCGGCGTTCACGCGTGCGGCTGCGGCCTTGATGCGGCCGAGCCACCGGGCGACGTGCGCCGGGATCGGTTCGCCCGAGACCGGGAAGTTGTCCACGGCCTTGCGGGTCTCGCCGCCCCACAGCTCCTGCCGGGTCCCGGTCGCCACCATCCGAGTGTAGGGGACGTCGGCGGGACGCCGCTCGTCCGACGCCGTGCGATGCTCGTTCCGAGGCAAGGACGCAGGGAGCCCAGATAGCACCCGCTATCTGGGCGACCGAGGACGACGCATCGGGGCGAGCAGCGTGCGGCGGCGGACACTGCTGTGTCCTGCCGACGTCCCCTGGGTCAGAGGTACACCCAGGCGACGGCGCCCGCGGCCAGCGCGAGCAGCACCGCGGCGACGGTGACAACGCCCGGGATCCCCCCACCGGACGGCTTGGGTGCGGCGGCCGCGACCGCGATCTTCGCCGTGGCGTAGACGTACGTCGCCCGGGCCTGCTCGGGCGCGCCGGGCGTCGCGAGGAACGTCTCGTACTGGTTGGCCCGTGCGAGGCCGAGCATCGCCCTGACGGACGCCGTGAGCAGGTCGCGCCCCCCGACCCGGCCGCGGGCGACCGCATTCCGCCACGAGCCGCCGCCGGGCGCCGACGGGACCTCGCGCACCGGTCTCGCCACGACTCGGACATGCGGCTGTGGATCGCCGGTGCCCGTCACGACGACGCGCGCCGGCTGCGCCCCGGTGGCCGTGCCCGAGAAGACCACGCGGCTGCCGTCGAGCCGTCCGCCGGCGACGCGCACGCCACGCACCGACGGCGCCAGCGCCAGCTCGCCCCGGAACGCGAACGGCGCCTCGACGACGATCGTGGCCGGCCGGACGTCGGCCGTGATCAGCGGCGGAGCGACCGTCTGGCCTCGCGCGAGCGTGCGGCGAACGCCGTCGAGCACGGCCGCCAGCCCGGCGGCGTCGCCGCGCCCTGCGAACGACGGCACCCGTGTCCGCGTCAGGTTGCGGAGCTCGAAAACGAGCCTGAACCTTTCACCGCTCGTGTGCGTGGCGACACGGAGTGCGAGCGGCAACGCGGCCGCGGCCTGCGCATCGAGCGTCGCGATCGCGACGAGGTCGCGCCGGCCGGGCGAGAACCCCTGCCAGACGATGGCGCGGTCGAGCAGCCCCGGCTGGGCATGCGCACCGGCCGGCGCGTAGACGTCGCGGACGGGCGCGGGCACGCTGAACTCGTAGTCGCCAACGCCGAGAAGCTGGATCCGCTGCACGACGCTGATGTGAATCGGTTCCCCGTCCGCGTCTACGCCGACGCGAACAACCTCCCGCGTCCGCCCGGGCTGCGGGACGCGTGCCTGCCCGGTCGAGCCCAGCAGCGGCGGCCCGGGCGAAAGCGGCACGTGCGGGTCCGGGAGCGCGACCTGGCGGCCGGCCGCGGCGGCGAGCGCGGGCCAGGCGAGCGCGATCACAACCGGGGCAGCGAGCCTCATTGCGTCTGTGTGATGGCAGGCAGCGACGCCGACAGCGGGTCGTCCGCGACCGGCGCGAACGTCATGTCGTGGAAACGTGAGAAGGCCACGTCGTCGTCGATGACGCCCTCGTGGTTGCGGCGGTTGAAGGAGCGCGCGTCGCCGTTCGCGCCCTCGACGGTCGTCGCCCCGAGCGTGCGGACGTACTTCGCGCGGTCGTCGGCCCCGCCGGCGGTCTGAAGGGCGGCGAGGATCGCCTGCGTCATGTCGTAGGCGTACATCGCGAACTCGGGCGGCTGCGTGACGGCCGACCCGTCCTTCGTCTTGACCCCGACGAGGTCAGGCCCGAACGCGCTCTGGTACGACTGCTGGAACTGCTCGAACGGCCCCGGCCCCTCTTCCGCGGTCATGCGGCCGGAGGCGAAGGTGAGGCCGTCGACCCACTGCGGGTGGTCGGCGAGCTGCTGACGCACGATCGGGTCCTGCCCCGCCGGCGTCGTGTAGACGGGCACGTCCCACCCGCGTGAGCGCGCCGCCGAGAGCACGGACGCGATCGCCGGACCCCGCGCCCAGACGATGAGCGCGTCCGCACCCGCTCGCTGCGCGCGCAGCATCTGCGGCGAGAGGTCCGTCTGGCCCGAGGGGAGGACGATGTGGTCGACGACCTGCCTTGGATCGAACGCCCACGCGTTGTCGAGCGCCTCCCGCCCCTGGCTGCCGTAGGCCGTGTCGTCCACGAGGAACGCGACCTTGTGGTGCTTCGGCGCGACGTACTCGCCCAGCCGAAAGGCGAGCCCGCGGTCGGTGGGCGCGATCCGGAAGACGTTCGGGCGCTTCACCGGGTCGACGAGATCCTCGCCCCCCTGGTAGACGATCCCGATCGGCAGGTTCGCCGCGTTCGCGACCGACCAGGAGGCGTCCGCGCCCGTCCCCTCGTCGACGACTGCCAGCGCGTGGCGGTCGATCGCCGTGCGGACGTTCCGCAGCGCCTGGAGCGGCGACAGCTCGTCGTCCAGCTTCGAGACCTTGATGCGGTAGCGTTGGCCGCCCGCGGTGAGCACGCCGCCCTGGGTGCGCGCCTGGACGGCAAGATCGACGCCGTTCGCGATGGCATCGGCCACACTCGGCGCGCCCGTGAACGGCGCATTTACGACGATCGTCAGCGGCGTGGCGGACTCCGTGCTCGAGCCCCCCGCGCCGCCGCCGCACGCGGCGACGCAGAGGGCGAGCGCCAGCGCTAGTCCGAGCGACTGGTAATGCGGATGGAGGTGCGGCCGTTGTCGCATTCGGCTTTCAGTGCTACCAGCCCGGTCGTGCCTCCGGACTTCTCGTACGAGACCTCGGCGTCGCCCTCCTCCTTCTCGTTGAACGGGACGTCGTAGCCCGCCGGCTCGAACGCGTCCTTGTAGGCGTTGAACGCGGCATCGAGGTCGCCCTCGTAGTAGGCGTTGACAACCGTGGTCGGACCGTCCTGCCGGGTCTTCACGTACGTGACGCCGCTGGGCTTCGGGAAACCCTCCGCCAGACCGCTGTCGCCGGAGAGCGCCGTACCCTCGCAGGTGATCTCGGTCGCACCCACCTTGCCCGCAGCTTCCGCCTCCTTCTCCGACTCGCTCTTGCCACCGCATCCGGCTACGCCGAGCACGAGGGCAAGAAGGAGCAGAGCCCCTGTCGTTCGCTTCAAGGCACTTCCTTTCGTCGGGAGAGCGGCTTGTAGCGCATCGCCGGCGCCGGGTCAAGCTGATATCACCCTGCTAATCGGGTGTTTTTCGCGATATCACCCGTCCGCCGAGATAGACCGCCCGCACTGCCGGGTCGTCGCCGATCTCGTGGGGCGCGCCCGCGGCGATCGTGCGGCCCGCGTCGAGCACGACGATCCGGTCGGCGACGCGGCCGACGAGGCCGAGGTTGTGCTCGACCACGAGCACGGCGATCCCACGGTCGCGGATCCGCACCAGCACGTCGGCGATACGCGCGACGTCCTCGGCCGCGGCCCCGGCAGACGGCTCGTCGACGAGCAGCACGCGTGGCGATGCCGCCAGGGCTGCGGCGAGCATCACCAGGCGCTGGTCGGTGGCGGTCAGGTGGCCGGCAGCGCGCTCGGCGTCGCCCTCGAGGCCCACCTCGCGCAGGGCGGCGAGGGCCGTCCCGCGCGCGACCCGTGATCCGGCGCGCGCCCGGGGCGTCGCGACGAGCGCGCGGGCGAGCCCGGTTGCCTGCACGTGCAGCCCGGCGCCGACCCTCGCGTTCTCGAGCACCGAGAGCCCGGCGAAGACCTGCGTGGCCTGCAGCGTGCGCACAATCCCGGCGAGCGCGCGCGTCCGCTGGCTTCCGCGCGGCAGGGGCGACCCGTCGAGGAGCACCTCACCCAGGTCGGGTGCGGCCGTGCCGGCCAGCAGCCTGAGCACGGTCGTCTTGCCGGACCCGTTCGGGCCGACGAGCGCGGTGATGGCACCGGGCTCGACCGTGAGGTCGAACGCGGCCAGGGCGGGCTCATCGCCGAACCGCTTCTCGAGCCCACGCGCCTCGAGCCGCGCTGGGCGCGGGACCGGCAGCGGGACGGGGGCAGGCACCTCCTCCCGACGCCGGAACAGCGACGGAAGGACCGTCTCGCTCCGGATCGCGAGCGCGCCCAGGAGCAGCGCGGCGGCGAACAGCGTCTCGAGCCGGCCGGTGGCGACGCCGGCGGACGAGGCAAGCCGGTCGGCGGCCCAGAACAGGACGCCGACGAGGGCAGTGCC
Organism: Gaiellaceae bacterium; assembly: GCA_035764425.1. GTDB lineage: Bacteria > Actinomycetota > Thermoleophilia > Gaiellales > Gaiellaceae > JACVRM01. Next base: position 8,480 of record DASTZE010000103.1, on the reverse strand, counting down.
GGCGACGGCGCCGACTGCCGACCGCGCGCCGCCGAGCAGCACGGCGGCGAAAAGCGTGAAGGAGAGCACCGGCGAGTACGCGGCCGGGTCGGCGATGCCGTCGAGCTGGACGGCGAACGCGCCGGCGAGGCCCGCGTAGAGCCCGGCAGCCGCGAACGCCGCCGTGCGCAGACGCAGCGCCGGCACGCCGAGCGCCAGCGCTTGGGCAGGCCGTTCGCGCAGCCCGGCGAGCCCGAGCCCCGGCTGGCCGCGCGCGACGGCGGCGAGCCCGAGCGCGCCGAGGGTCACCAGGACGACGGCGATCTCCCAGTGCAGCGTTGCCCCGAGGTCGATGCCGGCGACCGTTCCCTGGGGGACGATCCTGCCTTCGGCACCCCCGGCGAAGGCGGGGAACTCGGCGAGTCCACGGGCCACGAGCCAGGCGAACAGCCAGGTGGCGACGGCGACGAACGCCGGGCGGACCCGGCCGACGGCCGCGCCGACCACCCCGCCCGCGACCGCTGCCGCGAGCGCACCGGCGGCCGCGGCGGCGACGGGCGGCCAGTCGCCGTCCGCGCGCAGGACGGCCGCGACCACCGCGCCGACGGCGAGCAGCGCGCCCTGTGCGAGCGAGGGCATGCCGGCCAGGCCGACCACGAAGGTGAGCCCGACCGCGGCGAGCGCGAGGTATGCCCACGAGGCGAGGCTCGTCAGCGTGAGCTGGTCGCGCACGGCGAGCGGAAGCAGCAGCGCGGCCGCAGTGATCACGGCAAGCAGCGTCTGGGACGGCGCCCACGCCGCGCGCGCGTCGCTCACCGCGTCGCGGGCCGCCGCGGTCACGCGCGTCATTCCTGTTCCTCCAGGGCCTGTCTTGGCGGGCGCAGCGCGACGAGCAGCAGGACGGCGGCGATCGGGAGCACCTCGCGGTACTCGGGCCCGAGCTCGTAGCCCGCGACCGTGAGGCCGGCGATCGCCGCCTCGGCCACGCCGAGCGCGACGCCGGCGCCGAAGGCGCGCCACGGCGAGCCGAAGCGGACGAGCAGCGCCGCGAGCAGGCCCTTCACCCCGAGCAGCAGGCCCGTCTGGGTCGAGAAGGACGCGCTCGGGGCGGCCACGATCGCCGCCAGCCCGGCGAGCGCTCCGCACAGGCCGAACGCCGCCGCGACGAGCGTCTGCACAGGGACGCCCATCATGCTCGCAGCGTCGGCGTCGTCGGCGATCGCCCGCAGCGCCCGGCCGAAGCTGGTGCGAGCGAGGACGACCGACGCGGCGGCGGCGAGCGCGACGCCGACCGCGATGACGAAGAAGGCGCGCGTCTGGACCTCGACCTCGCCCACCGCGAAGTAGCCGCCGGTCCCGACCCGCCGGAATGGCAACGGATCGGGGATCACGTAGCTCGCGCGCGTGAATATGAGAGCCACGAGCGCGTTGAGGGCGAATGCGACCGCCAGGGTGGCGCCGACCCAGCCGACCGTGGAGCCGCGCTCGACGTACGGCTGGATCGCGAACAGGTACGTGCCCGCCGAGGCTGCGCTGCAGACGACCACCCCGGCCACCAGCGCGACCAGAAAACGGGCGCCACCGATGCTCGTCTGCGTGACCGGCCCGGTGCCCGCGGCGACGAGCAGCGTCGTGAACACGGCGAGCCCGACGAGGTCGCCGTAGGCGAAGTTGACGACGCCGGTCAGGCGGTAGACGAGCGAGTGCCCGACGGCGACGAGGCCATAGACCGCACCCGCCGCCGCGCCCGTCACGAGCACCTGGAAGGCGAGGGCCACGGCCGCGCTCGGTCAGGCGGGGCTGAGCGGGCGGCCCGCCTCGCCACGCGCCGCCGCGAGCAGGTCGTCCCAGGTGACGCGCTTGACGCGCGGCTTGCCGCGCGGCTCGCCGGCCGCCTTCTCGGCGTCGTCGAGCGCCTCCCACCCGGCGTACGAGACGACCTCGACGCCGCGCTCGACGAGCAGCTCGAGCGGCGCGGCGGGATCCGGCTGCGCGGCCTGCGGGAGCCGTCCCGCGCGCGCGTCCTGGAGCAGGAGCTCGATGGTCTCGGACGCGTCCTTCTTGTTCGTGCCGATGACGCCGGTCGGCCCGCGCTTGATCCACCCGGCACAGTAGACGCCCTCGCCGACCCGCCCACCCTCGTTCGGGATCGTCCCGCGCCGCTCGTCGAATGGGACGCCGTCGAGGGCGACGCCGTGGTAGCCCACGCTGCGGAAGACGAGCCCGGCGGGAATCGTCTCGCGTTCGGCCGTCGCCACCGCGCGGACGTGGCCGGACTCGTCGCTCTCGAGGCGGTTGCGCACCAGCTCGACGGCCTCGGCGCGGGCGTCGCCGAGGACGGCGACCGGCGACACGCAGAAGCGGAAGCGCACCAGCCGCGGCTTGCCGGCCGGCGGGCGCGCCGCGAGCTCGCGCAGGACCTCCATGTTGCGGCGGGCGTTCGTATCCGCCTCGGCGAAGGCGGCACTGGCGGCGTCGAGGTCGAGCTCCGCGGGATCGACGGCGATGTCGGCTCCCGCCAGCTCGCCCATCTCCTTCAGCTCCGGCGTGGTGAACGCGGCCTGCGCCGGGCCGCGCCGCGCAAGGACGACGATCTCTTTGAGCGGCGAGCGCACGATCGCCTCGATGGCGGCGTCGGTGGTGTCGGTCGGGGCGAGCTCTTCCTCGGTCAGCGCGAGCATGCGCGCGACGTCGAGGGCCACGTTGCCTGCGCCCACGACAACCGCGTGCTCGACGTCGAGGTCGAAGGGAACATCCTGGAAGTCGGGGTGGCCGTTGTACCAGGCGACGAACTCGGTGGCCCCCCAGACGCCGGGCAGGTCCTCGCCGGGGATGCCGAGGTGGCGGCCAGTCTGCGCGCCGACCGAGTAGACGACGGCGTCGTAGAAGCCGCGCAGCTCCTCCGGCGTGATGTCGCGGCCGACCTCGACGTTGCCGAAAAAGCGAAAGCCGGACCGCGCGGCGATCTTCTCGAAGGCGCGCGAGACGTCCTTGATCTTCGGATGGTCGGGCGCCACGCCGAAACGCACGAGGCCCCACGGGGCCGGCAGCCGGTCGTACAGGTCGACCTCGGCCGGCGGGTCCGCGGTCAGCAGGGCACCGGCGGCATAGAAGCCGGCCGGGCCGGAGCCGATGACGGCGACGCGGAGAGGACGGCCGGGTGCGCTCACGGCGCCCATGCTACGGGCGCACCCGGCCCCCTCAGGCGATCAGGCGGCCAACGGCTCTGGCGACGTCGCCGTGCCGCGCAGCGTGTCGTCGAGGTTCGGCGTCTTCGCGAAGTACCTCGCGAGACCCAGGATCAGAAGGGCGTTGATGGGGTGGAAGAAGCCGACTGCCGATACAGCGAATGTAAACCGCGGTTCGCGGTCGCGCGGCCAGACGCTTGCTGAGGATCGCCTAGTGCGCGCAGCCGGAGCCGCAGCCCGGGCCTTCGCCCGCCATCGGCTCGCCGGTCTCGTCGTCGACCTGGAACGAATGCCCGCAGCCGCAGGCGGCGACGACGTTCGGGTTGTTGATGGCGAACCCGCCCTGGAGGCCGTCCACGAAGTCGATCTCCGTCCCGCGCAGGTAGGGCGCGCTGTACGGGTCGACGACGACGTCGACGCCGTGCACGGTCGTCTCGATGTCGCCCTCCTGGGCCGCGCGGTCGAAGCCGAGCGCGTATTGGAAGCCCGAGCAGCCGCCGCCCTGGACGGCGACGCGCAGGACGCCGAGCTCCTCGTCGGGCTCCTCGGCGAGCAGGACCTTGATCTTGGCCGCTGCCGCCTCGGTGAGCGAGACGAGCTGGACGGGCTGTTCGGTGGTCGCCACGGTCTCAGTGTAGCGGGCTGGCTCCCGGTCACCTTGCGCGGACTTTGTGACACCGCACACGCGCATGGAATGACCGTTTGCGCGTCACATCGTGCCAGCGGTCTCGGGGATTGGTACGGTGCCTCGGCGTGCTCGGAGAGTGGCTGCCGTTCCTGATCTACGGGATCCTCGCGGTCGTGATCCCGGCCACGATGATCCTCGGCTCGTTCGCGTTCGCGCAACGGCCGACGAAGCGCACCCGCGTCCGCGAGATCCCGTTTGAGTCAGGCGTGTCGCTTGGCCCGCCGCCGCCGCAGCGCTTCACCGTCAGCTTCTACCTGACGGCGATGCTCTTCATCGTCTTCGACATCGAGATCGTGTTCCTCTACCCGCTCGCGGTGGTGCTCAACGACCTCGGCTGGTTCGCGTTCTGGGAGCTCCTCTTCTTCGTCGCGATCCTCGGGCTCGCGTACGTCTACATCTGGCGAAAGGGGGCCCTGACGTGGCGGTGAACCGCGAGAAGCGGCTCGCCGACTTCGGGCTGAAGAGCGAGCGCGTCCTCATGAAGGGCCGCGGCCCCGGCGTCTTCGAGGAGGAGCTCGGCGGCGACCTCGAGCAGAAGCTCGGGCTGACGACGCTCGAGAAGGCCGTCGCCTGGGCGCAGACGAAGTCGATGTGGCCGGACACCTTCGGGCTCGCGTGCTGCGCGATCGAGATGATGTCGATCGTCGCCTCGCGCTACGACATCGCGCGCTTCGGCATGGAGGCGTTCCGCTCGTCGCCGCGGCAGGCCGACCTGCTCATCGTCTCGGGCCGGGTGGCGCACAAGATGGCAGCGCCGCTCCGCCAGATCTACGACCAGATGCTCGAGCCGAAGTGGGTGATCGCGATGGGCGCGTGCGCGAGCTCCGGCGGCATGTTCAACAACTACGCCGTCCTCCAGGGTGTCGACAAGATCGTCCCCGTCGACATCCACGTGCCCGGCTGCCCCCCGCGGCCCGAGGCGCTGATGGAGGGCATCATCCGGCTGCACGAGAAGGTGCAGGCCGGCATCCCGCCCGCGTACGAGTTGCGCGGAGTCGCATCATGAGCACCGACGGTCCCGCATTCGGCGCCCCACTGAGGCGAACCGCGGCGGAAACGACAGGGGCCGAGCGGTACCTCGGCGTGCCCGGGCTGATGGGAACGAAGGAGGAGCACGGCGAGGTCACGCTGGTCGTCGACGCGACGCGGCTGCTCGAGGCGTGCCGGTACCTGCGCGACGACATGGGCTTCTGGTTCCTATCGGACGTCAGCGCCGCCGACTACCTCGGCTGGGGCGAGAAGGAGGTAGCGGGCTACATCGGTACAGCGGCCGGACGGGACATCAACGCCCTCAGCTCGCAGGGCTACGCGCGCAGGCCGGAGCCGAAGCCGAAGCGCTTCGCCATGAACTACCACCTGCTCGCGCTGCGCGAGGGCGCCCCCCGCGTGCGCGTCCAGGTGTGGCTCGACGACGGCGAGCAGATCGACAGCGTCGTACCCGTCTGGCCGACCGCGGACTGGCACGAGCGAGAGGCCTGGGACCTCATGGGCATCCCGGTCGCGGGACACCCGAACCTGACCCGGATCCTCATGGAGGACGACTGGGTCGGGCACCCGCTCCGCAAGGACTACCCGATCGGCGGCGAACCGGTGCGCTTCTCCGGAGAGGAATGAGCGTCACCACCCGCCGCCCAGGCGTCGACGCCGGCGTGCGCCGTCCGATCTACGAGGGCACGCGTATCCCGGCCAACATCCCGACCGTGCTCGAGGTGCCGCAGGCGCTGCGCGACGCGGGGGACGTCCTCGAGATCAACTTCGGGCCGAACCACCCGTCCACGCACGGCGTGCTCCGGCTCGTCATCGAGCTCAGCGGCGAGCGCGTCGTCGGCCTGCGCGCGGTCGTCGGCTACCTGCACACGGGCTTCGAGAAGACGATGGAGCAGAAGACCTGGTGGAAGGCGATCACCTACCCGGAGCGGATCGACTACCTGGCCTTCCAGAACAACGAGCTCGCCTTCGTGCTCGCGATCGAGAAGCTGCTCGGCATCGAGGTGCCGCGCAAGGCCACCTGGATGCGCACGCTGCTCTGTGAGCTGAACCGGATCCACTCGCACCTGGTCTGGCTGGGGACGGCCGCGCTCGAGATCGGGGCGATCTCGATGTTCTGGTACACGTTCCGCGAGCGCGACGCCATCCTCGACCTCTTCGAGATGGTCACCGGCGTGCGCATGCACACGCGCTACTTCCAGACCGGCGGCCTGGCCGAGGACATCCCGACCGGTTTCTACGACGCCGGCCGCGCCTTCACGAAGCAGATGCCGAAGGGCATCGACGAGTACGAGAACCTCGTCGACCGCAACGGCATCTGGCTGGAGCGCACGCGCGGCATCGGACTGCTGTCCGCAGACGACGCCATCGCGCTCGGCCAGTCCGGGCCCGTGCTGCGCGCCTCGGGGATCAACTGGGACCTGCGCAAAGACGAGCCGTATCTCTCGTACCCCGAGGTCGACTTCCGCGTCCCGGTCTACTTCCACGGCGACGTCTACGACCGCTACCGCGTCCACATGGACGAGATGCGGGAGTCAACGCGCATCATCGTCCAGTGCCTCGACCGGCTCGAGGGCATGCAGGACGAGCCGTGGATCGCGGACGACCGCAAGGTGGTGCTGCCGCCGCGTGAGGAGCTGCACACCTCGATGGAGTCGCTGATCCACCACTTCAAGATCGTCACAGAGGGCTACCGTGTCCCGGAGGGGGAGGTCTACGTGGCCGTCGAGTCGGCGCGCGGTGAATTCGGCTGCTACGTCGTCTCCGACGGCGGGCCGAAGCCGTGGCGCGTCAAGTTCCGCGCCCCGTCGTTCGTCGCGCTCGAGGCGACGGCGACCTGCATGTCGGACGCGCTCGTCGCCGACCTGATCGCGATCGTCGGCTCGCTCGACACGGTCATGGGCGAGGTCGACCGGTGAGCTCGCGGACGCTGGCTCGCGAGATCGAGGCGCTGATGGCCGAGTACCCCGACGGGCGCTCGGCGACGCTTCCTGCGCTGCGCCTCGCACAGGAGCGCTACGGCTGGCTCTCACCCGACGCACTGCGCGAGGTCGCCGACGCGCTGGGCACGACGCCGGCCTTCTGCGAGTCGGTCGCGTCGTTCTACGACATGTTCCACCTCGCGCCCGTCGGCCGCCATCTCGTCGAGGTCTGCACGAACGTCTCGTGCGCGCTCGTCGGCGCACAGCAGGTGCTGGAGGCGTTCGAGGCCGAGCTCGGCATCGGCCCTGGCGAGACGACGGAGGACGGCGAGATCACGCTGCGCACCGTCGAGTGCGCGGGCGGCTGCGGCTGGGGCACGGTCGTCGTGGTCGACCACCGCTACCGCGAGCCGGTTCGGCCGGAGGGCGTGCCCGCGATCGTCGAGGAGCTGCGGAATGCCTAGAGCGTCAGTGCTGCTCGCAGAGGCGGGCACCCGCGACCTGAAGCAGCTGAGCGAGTACCGGAAAATCGGCGGCTACAAGTCGCTCGCACGCGCACGCGCGCGCGAGCCGCAGTCGATCGTCGACGAGCTGATCGAGTCAAATCTCCGCGGCCGCGGCGGCGCCTTCTTCCCGATGGGCCGCAAGGCGAGCTTCCTCGCCAAGGGCACCGGCAAGCCCACGTACCTGGTCGTCAATGCCGACGAGTCCGAGCCGGGCACGTTCAAGGACCGCGAGATCATGTTCTCCTCGCCGCACCGGCTGATCGAGGGCTGCCTGATCACCGCCCACGCGGCGCAGGTCGACCGCGTCTTCATCTACATCCGCGGCGAGTACCTGCGCGAGTTCGAGATCGTGCGCGACGCGCTCGAGCAGGTGCGCGACGCCGGGCTGCTCGGCGGCGTCACGATCGTCGTGCACCGCGGCGCCGGCGCCTATATCTGCGGCGAGGAGTCTGCCCTGCTCGAGTCGCTCGAGGGCAAGCGCGGCCAGCCGCGCTCCCGCCCGCCGTTCCCGGCGGTCTCCGGCCTCTACGCCGCGCCGACGCTGATCAACAACGTCGAGACCATCTCGACCGTGCCGGTCGTGCTCGAGGTCAGCGGCAAGGAGTACGCCAAGCTCGGCACGCCGCCGAACTCGACCGGCACCAGGGTCTTCTCGCTGTCGGGCAACGTGCGCAACGGCGGCAACTACGAGCTCGCAATCGGGACGACATTGAGGGAGCTGATCGAGGACTTCGGCGGCGGCGTTCCCGATGGTCGCGAGCTGAAGGCCATCATCCCGGGCGGCTCGTCCGTGCCGGTGCTGACGCCCGACCAGATCGACACGCCGCTCGACGCCGACTCGATGGCCGAGGCCGGCTCGCTGCTCGGCTCCGGCGGGGTCATCGTCATCGACGACCGCTGCTGCATGGTGCAACTCGGCCTGCGGGTCGCGCAGTTCTACATGCACGAGTCATGCGGCAAATGCACGCCGTGTCGCGAGGGCACACGCTGGATGGTGCAGATCCTCCACAAGATCGAGGACGGGCGGTCCGAGCAGTCGGAGCTCGACCTCTTGCTCGACATCTGCGATCGGATCCTCGGCAAGTGCCTCTGCCCGCTCGGCGATGCCGCCGCGATGCCGATCGCGAGCTACGTCGACAAGTTCCGCGCCGAGTTCCAGGAGCACATCGACCACGGCGGCTGCCCGTACGGCGGCGAGTCCTCGCTCGAG
>DASTZE010000102.1:0-18680 GCA_035764425.1 Gaiellaceae bacterium | reverse complement strand
CTAGCGCAGCTGCCTGGGCCCCTTGACGCGGAGGTGGTCCCAGATCTCGCCCGCCTCCTCGCCGTCCCACGCGACCGGGATGACGTAGCGGATCGCATCCGCGTTCCGCGCGCGCACCTCCACCGAGAGCTCGTAGCTGCCGGGCTCGAGGACGTCCGCCCCGGTCGGGGGCTTCGGGCTGAGATCGAGCTGCAGCCCGCTGCGCCGGTCGCACCGCGGCAGGTCCACGTGCCGTTCCGAGCCCGGGTGCACCGACGACATCGTGAGGGGCGGGCTCGACCCCGACCACGTGAGCGGCAGGCCGATCGGCCGCGTCTCCTCGGGCTCGGAAACGCGCCGGAGCGTCGTCATGACCACAACGACCTCGTCGGCGGTGTCCTTTCCCGGCCGGTTGACGACCCGCATGCGGACGTGCGCCGCCCCGGAATGGACGAGCTGGTCGTGCCCTTCGCGATCGAACGCCAGCTCGAGGCTGGGCCGGCGCCGGGGCGTGACGATCAAGTCGCGGAACAGCGCGTAGCCAACGGCGCCGAGCGTGCCGATCGCGACCGCCCACGTCGCCCACGTGTCGACGGCGGAGCCGAGGATCCCCATCGCGGCAGTGTTCAAGGTTCAACGCTCGACGGCGAAGAGGCGCCAGTCGCCGGGAATCCCCTTGAGCTGGTGCATTCCGCGCTCGTGGAAGACGATCCCCGACCCTGCGACGAGATCCTTGACGGTGGAGGAGACCAGAACCTCGCCGGGTTCGGCCTCCGCGGCGACGCGAGCGCCGGTGTGCACAGCGATGCCGGCCACCTTGCCGTCCACCAGCTCGCACTCGCCCGTGTGCAGCCCGACGCGCACCTCGAGGCCCAGCTCGGGCATGTACTCGGCGATGGCGCAGGCGCACCGGATCGCCCGCGCCGGGCCGTCGAAGGACGCGAAGAAGCCGTCCCCGGCGGTGTCCACCTCGTTTCCGCGGAAGCGGTCGAGCTCGCGGCGCACGAGCTCATGGTGGCGCTGCAGGAGCTCCCGCCACGCCCGGTCGCCCAGCGCAGCCGCTCGCTCGGTGGAGCCGACGATGTCCGAGAAGAGGACGGTGGCCAGCACGCGGTCCGGCTCCGGCTCGGCGTGCCTGCCCGCGACCACGTCGCCCAGGAACGCTTCCAGCTCCGCGAACAGCGTCTCCTGGTCACCGAGCCCGGGGGAGAAGTCCGCACCGGGGAGCTCCACGAAGCGCGCGCCCGGAATCTGCTCGGCCAGGTAGCGCCCGCTGCGGATATCCCAGGCTGCGACGTCCTTCCGATACATGACGAGCGTCGGGACGCGGATCAGTGGAAGGACGTCGCAGACGTCCACGTCGATGTTCGCCCGGATGTAGGCAGCGACCGCACCGGGGCTGACGCTGAGCCGGACGACGCGGGCGATGCTGCGGATCTCCGCGTCGGTCGCGCTCGGGTTGAGCCCCGCGAGGATCTTTTGAGCGAAGGCCGGATCGCCCCAGTGGCGTTCCCAGTCGTCCGCCTGCCGCTCCGTCTCCTCGCGGGTCGGAAGCCACGGCAGGGTCGGGCTCTTGACGAACCGGGGAGAGGCGTTCATCAGGAGCAGAGCCTGCGTCCGCTCGGGATAGGTGGCCGCGAACAGCACCGAGAGCGGAGATGCGTCGCCGAGGCCGAAGAGCACGGCGCGCTTCGATCCGACCGCGTCGAGGACGGCGCGTAGGTCGTCCATGCGCGTCTCCAGGGTGGGAATGCCGACGTCGCGGTCGGACATGCCCGTCCCGCGCTGGTTCACCCTGATCAAGCGTGACATCCCAGCGAGCCGGGTGACGAACCGCGCGTGCGACGGGCCCTCCCAGTCGAGCTCGATGTGCGAGATCACTTCGGCGGCGACGAGGTCCGGAGGCCCGTGGCCGATCACCTGGTAGGCGATGTTGACCGGTCCGCTCTTCGCGTAGTGCGTCTCCGGCTGCACGGGAGACAGTGTCGCGCGACTTACTCGACGGTGACGGTCTTCGCCAGGTTGCGCGGCTGGTCCACGTTCAGCCCGCGCAGGCGCGCGATCCGGTAGGCGAGCAGCTGCAGCGGCACCACGGCCAGCACGGCCTGCAGGAACGCCGGTGACTCGGGCACGTAGATGACGTCGTCGGCGTGGTGCTGCACGTCCTCGTTGCCGTCGGTCGCGATCGCGATCACGTGGGCGCCGCGCGCGCGCACCTCCTGCATGTTCGACACGATCTTGTCGTACACATGGATGTTCGTCGCGACGACGACAACAGGAGTGTCCTCGTCGAGCAGCGCGATCGGGCCGTGCTTCATCTCGCCCGCCGAGTACGCCTCGGTCGGGATGTACGAGATCTCCTTCAGCTTCAGCGCGCCCTCGAGCGCGACCGGCAGCCCGATGTGGCGGCCGAGGTAGAGGAAGAACGGCTTGTCGTGGTAGCGCTCGGCGATCTCCTCGATCGGGTGGTCGGCGTCGAGGAAGGTCGCGATCTTCTCGGGCAGCTCGTAGACCTGGTCGAGGATGAAGCGGATCTCGTCCGGCGGCAGCGCCTCGCGCACCTGGGCCAGCTTCAGAGCGATCAGATAGAGCAGCGTGACCTGGGCCGTGAACGTCTTCGACGCGGCGACGCCGATCTCGAGCCCGCAGCGCGTGAAGAGCGACGAGTCGACCTCGCGCGTGATGTGCGAGCCCATCATGTTGGTGATCGCGACCGTGTGCGCCCCGCGTTCCTTGGCCAGCGCCATGGCGCCGATCGTGTCGCGGGTCTCGCCGGACTGGGAGATCCCGATCACGAGCGTGTCCGGGCCGATCACCGGGTTGCGGTAGATCCACTCGGAGGCGATGTCCGGCTCGACCGGCACGCGGCCCCACTCCTCGAGCACGTAGCGGCCGACGACGGCCGCGTGGTACGCGGTGCCGCACGCGAGGATGACGATGCGGCGAATGTTCGCGAGCTCCTCGTCCGTCAGGCCGAGGCCCTCGAGCTCGAGCCGGCCGTGGCGGACGCGGTCGCCAATGGTCTCCGCGACGGCGTCCGGCTGCTCGTAGATCTCCTTGAGCATGAACGTCTCGTAGCCGCCCTTCTCGGCCCCCTCGTCGTCCCAGTCGAGCATGACCAGGTCGTGGTCGACCGGCCGGCCGTCGCGGTCGACGAACTCGGCCCCCGCGGGCGTGATGCGCACGACGTCGCGGTCGTCCGGGAAGAGGACTCGGCGCGTCTCGCGCAGGAACGCCGCGGCGTTCGACGCCAGGAACATCTCGCCCTCGCCGATGCCGACCACGAGCGGCGTCTGCAGCCGGGTGGCGACGAGCTCGCCGGGGTGGTCGCGGTGGATGACCACGAAGGTGAAGTGGCCCTCGAGCTCGGCGGCCGCGAGGCGAACCGCCTCGAGCAGGTCGCCCTCGTAGGAGTGCTCGATCAGGTGGACGACCGTCTCGGCGTCGGTCTCGGACGTGAACGTGTGCCCCTCGGCGATGAGACGCTCGCGGAGCTCGCGGTAGTTCTCGACGATGCCGTTGAGGACGACGGCGATCGTGCCCGGCTCGCAGCCCGTGAGCGGGTGCGCGTTGCGCTCGGTGACCCCGCCGTGGGTGGCCCAGCGCGTGTGGCCGAGCCCCGTAGTCCCGTGCGAGCCGATCTGGGCCGCCGCCGCCTCCTTCAAGAACGAGAGGTTGCCGACGGCGCGGACGTAATGGAGGCCGTCGTCCTCGAGCAGCGCGATCCCGGCCGAGTCGTAGCCGCGGTACTCGAGGCGCTCCAGCCCATGCAGGAGCAGTGCCTCGCACTCACGGCTGCCGACGTACCCGATGATCCCGCACATTCAGACTCCTCCTGTCCGCCAAGCCGGGCCGGAAACCCGCTTAAAAAGCGCAAAAGCCCGGTTCCGCGGATCCCCCAGCGTCGGGGACTGCTCAACCGAGCTCTCGTCGAACGAGAGCGCCGATGCTACCACAGAGGTCGCGCGCGGCCCCCTCGTCCGGGGCCTCGGCGAGCACCCGGATGACGGGCTCCGTGCCCGACGGACGGACGAGAATACGCCCGTTACCGTCGAGTTTCGCGTTCAGTGCGTCGACCTCCTCCCGGATCGCCGGCGTGAGCTCCCGGCGGGCCACGCGGACGTCCTCCTTGGCCTGTGGAAAACGAGGCATGACGGCTGCCGCCTCGGCGAGCGAGCGGCCGCCGAGCGCGCCGCAGACCAGCAGCGCAGCGGCCAGCCCGTCGCCGGTGACGTGGTCGCGGAGATAGATGAGGTGGCCGGACTGCTCGCCGCCGAGCAGACCGCCCTCGCGCTCGAGCGCGTCGAGCACGTAGCGGTCGCCCACGTCCGTCGTCACGACGCGGATGCCGTGCTCGGCCATGAGCCGGTGAAGGCCGAGGTTCGTCATCACGGTCACCGCGACGAGGTCGACGTCCAGTGCCAGCGCGAGGACCGCCAGCAGCTGGTCGCCGTCGAGCGGCGTGCCGTCGCCGTCCACCGCGAGCACCCGGTCGCCGTCGCCGTCAAAGGCGAAGCCGAGGTCGAGGTCGTGCTCCTGGACGGTGCGTGAGAGCAGGCGAAGGTCGGTCGCGCCGCACTCGACGTTGATGTTCGTGCCGTCGGGCCGATCCGCGACCGCGACGACCTCGGCACCCAGCCGGCGGAACGCCTCGGGCCCGATCGTCGAGTAGGCGCCGTTGGCGCAGTCGACGCCGATCCGGAGCCCGGTCAGGTCGGTGCCGAAGCGCTCGACGACGTGGTCCATGTAGCTGTCGAGCGCGACGTCGACGCGGTCGATGCTCCCGGGCTCGTGCGCCGGCGGAGCGTCGAGGAGCGCCTCGATCTGCTCCTCCTGCGCGTCGTTGAGCTTGCGGCCCTCTCCGGTGAAGAGCTTCACGCCGTTGTACTCGGGCGGATTGTGCGACGCCGAGATGACCACGCCGACGTCGAGGGCGAGCAGCGCGACCGCCGGCGTCGGCAGCACGCCCGCCAGCACCGCGGTCCCGCCCGCCGCGACGACGCCGCGCGCGAACGCCTCCTCGAGCTCAGGGCCGGAGCCGCGCGTGTCGCGGCCGACGAAGAGGCGGCCGACGTGCGACCAGCGCGTCACGGCGCTGCCGAGGCGCTCCACGAGCTCGGCGGTCAGCGTCTCGCCGACGACGCCGCGGACGCCGTCCGTGCCGAAGTACCGCCTCAAAGGAGGCGGAGGTTAACGCTTGGAGAACTGCGGCGCCTTGCGGGCCTTGTGCAGGCCGGCCTTCTTGCGCTCGACCATGCGAGCGTCTCGGGCCAGGAAGCCCTCGCGCTTGAGCATGACACGCAGCTCCGGGTCGGCCTCGACGAGCGCGCGGGCGATGCCGTGCCGGACGGCGCCCGCCTGCCCGGTCGGCCCGCCTCCGTGCACGCGCACGCGGAGGTCGTAGCGTCCCTCGAGCCCGGCGACCTTGAAGGGCGCCATGACCGTCGTCTGGTGCGCCACGCGCGGGAAGTACTCCTCGACCGTGCGGCCGTTGACCCAGGTGGCGCCGTCGCCGGGCCGCAGGATCACACGTGCGACCGAGGTCTTGCGCTTGCCGGTGCCGAGGTACTGCGCGGGCTGGGACATCTAGCTGTGGCCTCCGTTGGTGTCGATCGTGCCCGGCACGCGCGAAAACCAAGCCGAGCTAGGACGCAGGGAGCGTTCGTAGCCGGAGGCTACGGGCGCGACTGAGGACGACGCGCGGCGCGGGATGGCAGCGCCGTGCCGGGTGCGAGCGACGGCAACGGCGGCCACTACCTAACCTCCAGAGGTTGCGGCGACTGCGCCTGGTGCGGGTGCTCCGGCCCGGCGTAGACCTTCAGCTTGCCGAGCTGTGCACGGCCGAGGCGGTTGCGTGGAAGCATGCCCTTGACCGCCTTGCGGATGACCTCGGTGGGACGGCGGTCGAGCTGCTCGCGCAGCGTCCGCGACCGGAGCCCGCCGGGATAGCCGGAATGGCGGTGGTACAGCTTCTGGTCGAGCTTCTGGCCGGTGACCGAGATCTTCTCGGCGTTCACGACGACCACGAAGTCGCCGGTGTCGACGTGCGGCGTGTACTCGGGCTTGCGCTTGCCGCGCAGGGTGTCCGCGATCTGCGTCGCAAGACGCCCGAGCGTCTGCCCCTCGGCGTCGACCACGTACCAGTGGCGCTCCACGGCGCCAGGCTTTGCATTCCACGTCTTCATCGCACAGAAAAGAGCGGACCACGAGTCCGCCGGCGGCCGATTGTAGCAGGGCATTACCTAGGCCAATTCGAGCGCCGGCTCGGGCTCGCGGCGGAAGACCAGCAGCACGACCGCCGGGACGACCGCCATGAGCGTCCCGCCGACCGCCAGGCCGATCGTTCCGAGGCCCGTGAACGCGGCCCCGCCGAGAAGCACGAGGACGCCCGCGGTGAGCGACGCGACCAGGTCGGAGAAGCCGATCAGCCGCCCGCGCTCGTTCACGCCTGCCAGCGTGACCAGTTCGGCCGTCGCCGCCACGTAGGAGAAGCTCCACCCCAGCCCGAGGCCGAAGAGCGCGACCGACATGCCGATGATCGACTCGAACCAGACGAGCGCCAGCGTGGACGCCGCCATCAGCGTCAGCCCGGCCGTGATTGCGCGTTGGCGGCCCATGCGGTCGATCAGGTCGCCGACGACGATCACGAGCCCGAACATCCCGACGATGTGCGCGCTGATGATCCGGAAGACGTCCCCCTGCGCGATCCCGTGGTCGACGGCGACATAGCCGGACAGGTTCATCACCGACGCCATCACGGCGAAGCTGGTCACGGCCGCGAGCATGGCCAGTGGAACGCCGGGCCGGTGCAGGATCTCCTTCAGCGGCGAGGGTGCGACGCTGGCGTCGCCGTGCTGCTTCGCGATCGTCGACGGATCGGGCCGCACGAGGAACGCGATGCCGAGCCCGACGACGAGGAACGCGCCGGCGGCGAGCCACGGGATGACGAGGTCGTCGGCGGTCAGGTGCTTGCCGGCGAACATGGGGCCGAAGACGAACGGTCCGAGCACGGCGCCGACGACCGAGCCGAAGAGGACGTACGACATGCCGCGCGCCCGCCGGTCGGGCGGGAACATCTCGGCCGCGGCCGCGCGTGACAGCTGGACGACGCCGCCGCAGCCGCCGGCGAGCGCCAGGCCCGGCAGGACGAGCGTCCACGTATCGAGCGCGCAGCCGGCCGCGGTGATCGCGCAGCCGGCGACGCCGGCGACGTAACCGAGGCGAATGATCGGCATCCGGCCGTAGCGGTCCATCGCCCGGCCGGCCGGCCCGGCCGCCAGCGCGCCCGAGACCAGGAAGATCGCAGGCCCGAGCCCGAGGATCCCCTCCACGCCGGTGACCAGGACCAGCGTGACCGTCGCGACCGCGACCGCCAGCTGGAACATGCCCGACAGGCAGACGAGCCCGGACGCGAGCAGGACGACGTTGCGGCGTACCGGGTACTCGGTCACCGGAGCACTTCTACCAGCCCGTCGCGGAAGGCCCGGGCGCCCCCGTGCGAGGGATGCCGGATGCCGGCCAGCCCGAGGGCGCGCTCGGCGACGCGGCCGACCGGGACGACCCGGCGGCCGTGGGCGAGCTCGGCGAGGAAGCCCGCGCCCGCCGCGACCTCACCGCGCGTGGGCGGCCGGTTCGACTCGGGCCGGCCCGTGTGGTGCGGGTGGGTCGGGACTGCGTTCCAGAGCAGCACGTCCTCCTCCACGCCGAGCTCGGCGAGCACGCCGTGGACGATCGTCGCGCTCGCCTCGGCCGGGCCGCGTCCCGTCAGCTGCCGCTCCGACGTGAACGGGAGGCCCGAGACGCGCGTGCCGCGGTAGCCGGGCGCCTCGCCGACGAGCAGGATGCCGGCGTCACGGCGCGCGGCCAGGTAGTCCGCCAGGCGGCGGCAGCGCTGGTCGGCGCCCGGCCCCTCGCGATAGAAGTTGAACGTCTCGCCGATCCGCGCGCGTGCGAGTCTGCTCACCATGTCCGACATCGACGTTCGCACTCTGACGGACGGCGGCCAGGCGGCCGAGGCGGTGGCGGGCTGGATCGCGGAGTTCATCCGGGGCGCCCAGCGGACGCTCGACCTCGCGCAGTACGACTTCCATCTCGGCGAGTCCACCGCGCCGATCGTCGCCGCGGCGTTCCGGGACGCCCGCGCGCGGGGCGTCGCGATCCGGATCGTCTACGACGTCGACAGCAACATCCCCGTGCCTGTCCCGCCGCCGCCCGAGCCCGACACGCGCTTCATCGCGTCGCTCGGCGTCCAGTCGCGCGCGGTCGCCGGCATCCCGGACCTGATGCACCACAAGTACGCCGTCCGCGACGCCGCCACGGTCTGGACCGGGTCCCTGAACTGGACGGACGACTCGTTCTCGCGCCAGGAGAACGTGGTCGCGATCGTGCACTCGGAGCTGCTCGCGCGCGCCTTCGCCCTCAACTTCGAAGAGCTCTGGACGAAGGACGCCGTCGCCGCGACCGGCAAGGTCGAGCCGCGCCGGGTCGAGATCGGCGCCACCGAGGTGCGGCCGTGGTTCACGCCCGGCTTCGGCGAGGAGATCGCGCACCGCATCGCGCGGGCGGTCGGGAAGGCCAAGCGTCGCGTGCGCCTGCTCTCACCCGTGCTGACCAGCGGCCCCGTGCTGGGGACGCTGGCCGAGGCCGCGCACGACGGGCGCGTCGACCTGGCCGGCTGCCTCGACGCCACGCAGATGCAGGACGTGCTCAAGCAGTGGGGCGCGACCGGATCGGTGACGTGGAAGCTGCCGCTGCTGCTCGCGGTCGTCCCGGGCCGGTTCTCCGGCAAGCCGTCGACGCCCTGGCACCGGTCGGGCGGCCCGCACGACTTCATGCACGCCAAGGTGCTGGTCGCGGACGACACGGTGTTCCTGGGCAGCTACAACCTCTCGCGGTCGGGCGAGATGAACGCCGAGAACGTGCTCGAGATCGAGGACGCGCCGCTCGCGGACCGGATGACCGCCTTCGCCGACCAGGTACGGGCGGCCTACCCGGCGCTGACGCTGCAGTTCCTCAGCCGTCCCAGGAAACCAGCTCGTCGAGCGGGAGGCGCCGGCGCGTGAGCCGGCTCGTCTGCACGCCGTCGTCGCCCCGCGCCGAGGCGTGGCCGATGGTCACGACGCAGACGAAGTGCACGTCGTCCGGCATGCCGGCCAGCTCGCGCAGCGCGGGGACACAGTCGGGCGTGACGCCGAAGACGCCGGTGACGAGGCCCTCGTCGAGCGCGGCGAGCTGGACGAGCATGAACAGCGCGCCGGCGTCGACGTACCAGTAGGGCGCCGGCCAGCCGATCTCCTCGCCGTCGACGAGCTTGTCGGGCTGCAGGTAGCGCTCGTGGTAGCTGCCCTCACGCACGCCGACGACCACGTGGACGGGCGCGGCGGACAGCCAGCGCTCGCCTCCGGCCGCCTCGTACTCCTCTTCGCCGGCCAGCTGGGCGATCGCCAGCCGGGTGGCGGGGGCGGTGACGACGTAGAGTCGATGGCCCTGGCTGAACCCCGCGCTCGGCGCGCGCCGGACGGTGCCGACGATCCGCTCGACCGTCTCCCGTGGGACGGGCTCGTCGGAGTACGAGCGCACCATGCGGCGCCGGCCCAGGAGCTCGCGGAACTCCATGCTCTCGACCCTACCCGTACGCTCCGCGCGTGAAGCTCGTCCCGATGCTCTTGGGTGCCGCGGCCCTGGTCGCCGCCGGCGTGCTCGCCTGGAGGCGGCGCTGGTGGTGGACGGCGGCGGCCGTGGTCGCGGGGATTCTCCTCGTCGTCTACGCGAGCGTCGACGTGCCGAGCGTGGAGACGATCCTCACCGACCTCGGCGCGCGGCTCGGCAACTGGACGTACCTGCTCGTCGGCGTGCTCGCCTTCCTCGAGACGTCGGCGTTCGTCGGCCTGATCGCGCCGGGCGAGGTCGCGGTGGTCTTCGGCGGCTTCGTGGCCGGCCAGGGCGCGATCAACCCCGTCGTGCTCTGGGTGCTCGTCTGGTTCTGCGCGGCGGCGGGCGACTCGACCGGCTACGTCCTGGGGCGGAAGCTCGGGCGCTCGTGGGCGCTGCAGTACGGGGAGCGGGTGGGCGTGACCGCGCCCCGCTTCGACGCGATCGAGCGCTTCTTCCAGCGCCACGGCGGCAAGACGATCCTGATCGGCCGCTTCATCGGCTTCTTCCGCTCCCTCGGCCCGTTCGTCGCCGGCAGCGCGCGCGTCCCGTACACGCGCTTCCTGGCCGCGTCGCTCGTGGGCGCGGGGCTGTGGAGCGCCGTGTTCGTGGCGCTTGGCTACATCTTCTGGCGGAGCTTCCACCGCGCGCTGCACTACCTGTCGCAGGGGAACACGGTCATCGGTGCGGTCGTCGTCGTCGCCGCGGCCGGCTATGGCCTCTACCGCCTCTGGCGCAGTCGGGAGGCGCGGGCGCGCGTCCGCGGACTGCTGGGGAGGTTCATGGGCCGCGAGGATATGGAAGACATGGAGGCGCTGCGCGACGACGATCGCTGACCGAAAGGAGCCGTATGCCGTTCGACCAGTACCACGAGCCGCCGGAGGAGCTGCCGCAGGACGTCCGCACCTTCGCCCGCATGTGCACGTCGCTGATCGAGGAGGCCGAGGCGATCGGCTGGTACGAGCAGCGGCTCGCGCTCGAGCGGGATCCGGATGCGCGCGCGGTCATGGAGCACGCCCAGCAGGAGGAGTTCCTGCACTTCTCGATGGATCTCGAGTTCCTGGCGCGGCGCAAGGAGGCGTGGCGCATCGCGCTGAAGGACGTCCTCTTCAAGGAGGGCGACATCGTCGCGGCCGCGGAGACGGCGGAGGAGGAGCAGGAGGGGGCCGAGTAGTCCGTCGACTCGGCGCGCGGCCGGTCGTACCGTCGGAGCCATGCTCGAACGCATACGCAACTGGTTCCGCCCGACGCCGTCGACGAACGAGGATCTCGAGGCGGCGGCCGAGGGGCAGCACATCCGCGAGGAGGTCGAGTCGCTCCGCACAGGCGCCTTCACGGGGCCTACGGTGTACACGCATGGCGGCTCCGAGAGCCGCCACGGCTTCGACGAGTAGGACCTACTCCCACTCGATGGTCGCCGGCGGCTTCGACGAGAGGTCGAGGCACACGCGGTTGACCGCGGGGATCTCGTTGATGATGCGGCTCGAGATCGTCTCGAGCAGGTCGTAGGGCAGGCGCGCCCAGTCGGCGGTCATCGCGTCCTCCGACGTGACCGCGCGGATGACGATCGGGTAGGCGTAGGTGCGCTCGTCGCCCTGCACGCCGACCGAGCGGATGGCGGGCAGCACTGCGAAGCTCTGCCACAGATCGCGGTACAGCCCGGCGCGGCGGATCTCCTCCTGCAGGATCGCATCCGCCTCGCGCAACGTCTCGAGCCGCTCGTCGGTGACGTCGCCGATGATCCGGATCGCCAGCCCCGGCCCCGGGAAGGGCTGCCGCCAGACCATGCGCTCGGGAAGCCCGAGCTCCTCGCCGACGCGCCGCACCTCGTCCTTGAAGAGCAGCCGCAGCGGCTCGACCAGGTCGAGATCCATGTCCTCGGGGAGCCCGCCGACGTTGTGGTGCGACTTGATCGTCGCCGCTGTGCCGGCCTGGACGCCGCCGAGGCCGCCGGACTCGATCACGTCCGAGTAGAGCGTCCCCTGCACGAGGAAGCCCACGTCGCCGAGCCGCTTCGCCTCGGCCTCGAACACGCGGATGAACTCCTCGCCCACCGCCCGGCGCTTGTCCTCCGGGTCGGTCACGCCCTCGAGCCGCGCAAGGAAGCGTTCCTTGGCGTCGACGTGCACGAGCGGGACGTGGAAGTGGCCGCCGAACGTCTCGACGACCTGCGCCGCCTCGTCCTTGCGCAGCAGCCCGTGATCGACGAATACGCACGTGAGCTGGTCGCCGATCGCCTTGTGCACGAGCAGGGCGGCGACCGCCGAGTCGACCCCGCCGGAAAGCCCGCAGATGACCTTCGCCGAGCCGACCTGGACGCGGATCCGCTCGACCTGCTCCTCGATCACCGCGGCCGGCGTCCACGTCGCGTCGGCCTGCGCGACGTCGTACAGGAAGTTCTTCAGCAGCTCGGTGCCGTGCTCGGTGTGCAGCACCTCGGGGTGGAACTGGACGCCGTAGAGGCCACGCTCGGGCTCCTCGAACGCCGCGATCGGGGTCGACGGCGAGCCGGCGGTCACGGTCGCACCCGCGGGCGGCGCGGTGACCGAGTCGCGGTGGCTCATCCAGACCGTCTCCTCCTCCGGGAGGCCGGCGAACAGGGCGCCGCCGGTCGCGCGCAGCTCGGTGCGCCCGAACTCCGACGCGCCCGTACGTTCCACGGTGCCCCCCAGGTCGAGCGCCATCAGCTGCATGCCGTAGCAGATACCGAGCGTCGGGACGCCCAGCGCGTACAGCGCCGGGTCGATGCGCGGCGCGCCGTCCGCGTAGACGGACGCCGGGCCGCCGCTCAGCACGAGCGCGCGTGGCCGGCGCGCGCGCAGCGCCTCGACGGGAGTCCCGTGCGGGACGAGCTCCGAGTAGACGCGGCACTCGCGGATCCGGCGTGCGATCAGCTGGGAGTACTGGCCGCCGAGGTCGAGGACGAGGACCGGGCGCTCCTCGCGGCCTTCCCGCAGCTCGTCCAGGGAGGCCGCCTCAGCAACGGTCATGGAATGACGCTTCGTCGCCCAGCGCGCCCGAGCGACTCAGGCTTCGTTGCACGATGACCGTTACCTCCGGTAATTCGGAGCCTCCTTGGTGATCGTCATGTCGTGCGGATGGCTCTCCCTGAGGCCGGCGCCCGTGATGCGGACGAAGCGCGCGTCTTTCAGCTCCACGATCGTCGCCGCGCCCGTGTAGCCCATCGCCTGGCGGAGCCCACCGACCAGCTGACGCAGAACGGTCCGGACCGGCCCCTTGTAGGGCACGCGCCCCTCGACGCCCTCGGGGATCAGGTCGGCGCTGTCTTCGACGTCGCCCTGGAAGTAGCGGTCCTTGGAGTAGCCGCGCGCCTTCATGGCGCCGAGCGAGCCCATGCCGCGAAACTCCTTGAAGCGCTCGCCGCCCGCGAGCACGACCTCGCCGGGCGCCTCGTCCGTGCCCGCCAGGAGCGCGCCGAGCATGACGTTGTCGGCGCCGGCCACGATCGCCTTCGCGATGTCGCCCGAGCTCGTGATGCCGCCGTCCGCGATGCAGGTGACGCCCGCCGCGGCCGTCACGCGGGAGACCTCGTAGATCGCCGTGATCTGCGGGACGCCCACACCGGCGACGATGCGCGTGGTGCACACGGCCCCCGGGCCGACCCCGGTCTTCACCCCGTCGACGCCCGCGTCGACGAGCGCCTCCGCGCCGTCGGTGGTCGCGACGTTCCCGGCGACGATGTCGACGTCGAGCGCGCCCTTCAGGCGCCGGGCCATCTCCACGACGCCGCTCGAATGCCCGTGCGCGGTGTCGATGATCAGGGCGTCGACGCCGGCGTCGGCAAGCGCGGTCGCGCGCTCGACCGCGTCCGGCCCGACCCCGACCGCGGCCGCGACCCGTAGCCGCCCCTGCTCGTCCTTCGTGGCGTCGGGGTAGTCGATCCGCTTCTGGATGTCCTTGACGGTGATCAGACCCTTGAGGCGCCCGTCCGCGTCGACCACCGGCAGCTTCTCGATGCGGTGCTCGCCAAGGATCGACTGCGCCTGCTGGAGCGTCGTCCCGACCGGCGCGGTGATCAGGTTCGCCGAGGTCATCAGCGCGCTCACCGGCACGTCGGCCTCGTCGCGGAAGCGCAGGTCGCGGTTGGTGAGAATCCCGACCAGCGTGCCCTCGACGTCGACGATCGGCACGCCCGAGATGCGGTAGCGCTCCATCAGGGCGAGCGCCTCGGTCACCCGCGCGTCCGGGCCGAGCGTGACCGGCTCGCCGATCATCCCCGACTCCGAGCGCTTCACCCGGTCGACCTCAGCCACCTGCGCCTCGATCGGCAGGTTGCGGTGCAGGACGCCGATGCCGCCCTCGCGCGCCAGCGCGATCGCGAGGCGCGACTCGGTGACCGTGTCCATCGCCGCCGAGACGATCGGGATCGCGAGCGTGATGCCCGGCGTCAGCCGGGTCGCGGTCGAGACGTCGGCGGGCAGCACGTCCGAGGCGGCCGGCTCCAGGAGCACGTCGTCGAAGGTGAGGCCCTCGCGGACGAACTTGCGTCCCGCGGCGACGAGCCGCTCGACATCGTCGGGCTGGAGGTCAATGTCCACGCAACCACCTCCTGGGAGGGCTTCGACGCAACACCGCTCGTCCGGCGTGGTGCGATGCTCGGGGCGAGCAGCGCGCCACGACGAGCACAGACGGTGTTGCAGCGAAGCCCTCAAAACACGAAAACCCAGGCGCCGCGAGGCTGCCTGGGCTCTGGATGTCGCTTGCGGTACGGACGTTCAACGGTCGAGCGATCGTACCAGCCTCCTACGACGGCACCGGCTCGCGCTCGGCGACGTCGACGGCGCCGGCAAGCCGCGTCGCCTCGCGCGGGTCGAAGCGCCCCGCGCCCACCTCGAGTGTCGACGCCGTGCCCGCCGCGACCGCCGCGCGAAGGGCCTCGTCACCCGTCCGCCCGGCCACCCGCGCGGCCAGGAACCCGGCCAGCAGGACGTCGCCCGAGCCGACCGCCGACACGACCTCGACCTGCGGGGCCGACGCCTGCAGCAGGCGGCGCGCGCGCTCCTCGCGCAGCAGCGCGAAGCAGCCGCTCGCCTCGGTGATGAGCACGTTGCGGGCGCCCATCTCGGTGATCAGGTCGAGCGCCGAGAGGAAGTCCTCGTCGTCGGAGAACTCCTGCCCCACCAGCGCCTCGGCCTCGCGCTGGTTCGGCGAAACGATCGTCGGCTCCGCCTCGACGCCGAGCCGCAGCGGCTCGCCCTCGCAGTCGAGCACGGTCTGGACACCGCGCCGCGAGAGGTCGCGGATCGCGTCCGCGTAGAAGCCGATGTCGACGCCGCGCGGCAGCGAGCCGGCGAAGACAACGTATTCGGCCGAGCTGGACAGGTAGCGGAGCTTCTCGCGCAGCACGTCGAGCTCGTCCGGCTCGACCTGGGGCCCCCACTCGTAGATCTCGGTGAACGAGTTCGCCATCGGATCGACGACCGCCGTGGACGTGCGCGAGTTGTCGCGGATCTGGACGAAGTCGTGGAGGATCGACTCCTCGACCAGCTCCTGAAGGATGCGCTGGCCCGTGCCGCCGCCCGCCAAACCGGTCGCGACCACGGGGACGTCCAGCCGCTTCAGCGCGCGGGCGACGTTGACGCCCTTGCCGCCCGCGAGCGAGAGGCTCGCGCTCGCCCGGTGGCGCTGGCCGAGCTGGAGGTTGGGGACGGTGAGGGTGCGATCGAGCGCCGCGTTCAGAGTGACGGTGACGATCACGGCAGCCACCCGACGATCGTCTTGCCCACGCGCGTCGCGTACCAGCCGGCGCGCGAGGCCACGCCCGGGTCGGACATCGACTTGGCGGCAACGAGCGGCGCGCTGGCGACGACCCGGTTCCGGTCGTAGACGCGCACGACGCCGAAGCGTTCGCCGCGGTCGACCGGCAGCGCCACCGCGGTGGGCGCCACCACCTCCTCGCGCAGCCGACGCCCGACGCGCACGGGTGTGCGCACGCCGTGCTCCGCGACCAGCTCGACCGGCCCGCGCCCGAACGACGTTCTGGCGGTCGCGTACACCCGGTGCGGCCCGATCAGCGTCGTGACCCGGTAGCGCGACAGCCCCCAGCGCAGCAGCTTGGCGAGGTCGTCGTTGCGCTCGGCGCGCGTCGGCTCGCCGAGGATGGTGGCGTAGACGGTCATGCCCGGCGCGCGCACGGCCGCGACCTGGCACCACCC
The DNA here is from genome assembly GCA_035764425.1 of Gaiellaceae bacterium. Classification (GTDB taxonomy): domain Bacteria; phylum Actinomycetota; class Thermoleophilia; order Gaiellales; family Gaiellaceae; genus JACVRM01. The sequence continues at coordinate 2,874 of DASTZE010000102.1, read as the reverse complement.
GGCGTTCCCGGTGTGGCCGGTCTTGACGCCGATCACGCCCGGGAAGGTGCTCAACAGGTCGTTCCAGGTGGTGAGGTGCCGTCCGCCGGCGATCGTCGCCGAGCGCATGCGCACGGTCTTGCGCACGAACGGCTTGTTCATCAGCACGCGGCCGAGCAACGTCAGGTCGCGCGCGCTCGAGTAGTGCCGCGGCGCGTCCAGCCCGTCGGGGCGCACGAAGTGCGTGTCGCGCAGCCCCAGCTGGCGCGCGCGCCGGTTCATCATCGCGATGAAGCGCGCCCGGTCGCCGTGGCCGACGTAGTCGGCGAGCGCGACCGCGGCGTCGTTCGCGCTCTGAATGAGCGCGCCCTCGACGAGCTCACGGACGGTCAGCCGGTCGCCCTGGTGCAGGTAGATGCTCGAGCCGCCCGGCGAGACACCACGCCCGACGGTGACGGTGGCGCCGAGCTTCGCGTGCTCGAGCGTCAGCAGCACCGTCATCAGCTTGGTGATGCTCGCCATCGGCAGGCGCTGACGCGCGTGGTAGGCGGCGAGCGTCTCGCCCGTTGCTGCGTTCTCGATGAAGTACGCGCGCGCGTGCACCGACGGTGGCGCGGCAATCGCCGGTGCTGCGAGGGCAAGCGCGGCGAGGAAGGCCGGGACGAGGACGCGGATTCGCAAGGGACTTCTCCGGGTGGTGCGCCCGAGAGGCTACCTACCAGCCGGACGCGGTTTGGATCTCGGCCCGCAGGCGCGCCGCCTCGGCGGCGGCGGCGGCGCGCCAGTCGGCGTCGCCCTGACGCGCGGCGTAGATGATCGAGCGCGAGGCGGCGACGAGCGCACTCGCGGGCCCGCTCGTGAACGCGCGGGCGACGTCGGCGGCGCCCGCGCCCTGGGCGCCAACGCCGGGCCGCAGGATGATCGCGCGCGGCATCAGCCGACGCGCCTCGCCGACCGCGCGCGGGTGCGTCGCGCCGACGACAGCCCCGACGCTGGAGAGCCCGCGCGCGCCCACGATGTCCTCGCCCCACTCGTCGACGTGCGAGGCGACGTGGTGCCAGAGCGGCCGTCCGTCGGAGAGCTGCGCGTCCTGGATGTCCGCCGATCCGGCGTTCGAGGTCTTGACGAGGCAGAAGAGCCCGCCCCCGTCGCGCCGGCAGGCGGCCAGGAACGGCTCGACCGAGTCGCGGCCGAGGTACGGGTTGACCGTCAGCGCGTCCGCGAGCGGGACGCCGTCCTCGCGCGGCTCGAGAAACGCGGCCGCGTACGCCCGCGCCGTCGAGGCGATGTCGCCGCGCTTCGCGTCCGCGATCACGAGCAAGCCGGCCGTCCGCGCGTACGCGCACACCCGCTCGAAGACCCCGATGCCCGGCGCGCCGAGCGCCTCGAAGAAGGCGATCTGCACCTTGACGCCGACGACGTACGGCGCGACGGCATCGACGATCGCGCAGCAGAACCGCTCGACCGCGACCCCGCCGTCCGTGCCGCCGCCGAGCTCGACCGGCAGCAGCTCGACGCGCGGGTCGAGCCCGACCAGAAGCTGTGACCGCTTGCGGTCGACGGCGTCGGCGACGCGGTCGCCGAACGGCACAACCGAGACGGCAGGCGCTGCGGCCGCTTCCTGCGCCATCACGGAACCGTAGTTCGAGGGAGGGGCCGGCGGGGGACCGGATCGCCCCCCGCTCCATGCCCCTGAAATCGCCAGCAGGGACCTAGGACTTCAGCGCCTGCTTGAGGCTGCTGCCCGCCTGGAAGCGCGGGACGGTCGCGGCCGGAATGTGGACCTTCTGGCCCGGGTTCCGCGGATTGACGCCTTGGCGTGCCGCTCGCTCGGCGGTCGAGAACTTCCCGAAGCCGGTGAACGACACCGAATCGCGCCGCTTCAACGTCTCCGTGACGCTCTCGAGAAACGCGTCCACCGCCTTCGCCGCATCGCGACGGCTGAGGCCGGCCTTGCCGGCAACCTGATCAACGAACTCCTGTTTCGTCACAGGCTCTCCTCCCTATTTGGGATGAATTCATTGGGAAGACCCTAACGGAGCCATCGGATTTCCGCCTAACCATGCGGGTTTGCGGGCATTTTTCGGGTTTCGAGCAATTCGCTCGCGCGGTACAGCGGGCGCAGCTTGACGCCGTGAGCGGCCAGTTCCTCCCTCCCGCCCTCCTCCCGATCGACCACGCAGACCGCCGTTTCGCACGTCAAACCGGCCTCGCGGAGCGCCTCTACAGCGTCCAGCGCGGCCCCGCCTGACGTGACCACGTCCTCGACCAGACACACCCGCTCACCCGCCTCGAAGACCCCCTCGAGCCGGTTGGCGGTGCCGTACTCCTTGGCCTGCTTGCGGACGAGCAGGAAGGGCAGGCCCGACGCGAGCGACGCCGCCGCGGCGAGCGCCACGGCGCCCAGCTCGGGCCCCGCCAGGCGGTCGGGCTCGTCGCCGGCCACCGCGTCGGCGAGCATCCGGCCGAGCGGGCCGAGCAGGTCGGGCCGCGTCTCGAAGCGGTACTTGTCGAGGTAGTAGCGCGAGCGACGGCCCGAGCGCAGAACGAAGTCGCCCTCGAGGTAGGCGTGCTCGGCGAGCGCCGCGGCGAGCGCGTCGCGCGTCACCGGGCGGCCGAGAGCACGTCGTCGGCGAGCTCGGACAGCCGGCTGCCGGCGGGCGACGAGCGCGGCAGGGACACGATCGAGCCGTCGTCGAACCACACGTCGGCCCCTACGGGGCCCTCACCCCGGCGCCGCCGGATGACGACGAGGGCGGCGAGCGCGAGCAGCGCGAGGAGCACGAGCCTACGCATCGCGGCCGATCGTGGTCAGGCAGGCGCCGAGATCGTGCAGCGCGAGCGCCGGTGCGGCACCGGGCGCGGCCGCCGCCACGAGCGTGAGCCCGCCGTCGG
>DASTZE010000101.1:0-22098 GCA_035764425.1 Gaiellaceae bacterium | reverse complement strand
CCTTGCCGAGAGCCGAGACGACGCCGCCGGTGACGAAGACGTACTTGGTCGGGCGCGGGCTCACACGCGCCCCAGGGCGTCGAGCTCGCGCAGGAGCGGCGTGCGCTCGACGATCGCTCCGAGGGAGCGCCGTTCACCGAGGAGGGTCAGGCCTGCGAGGGCGCCAACGGCGATCCACCGGCCTCGTGCCGTGAGACGACTCACGGAATTCAAGCCTAGCAGCGCACCCAGCGCGTTCGCCCCCGCGTCCCCGAGCATCCCCATCTCGCGGAGATCGTAGGGAAGAAGGCAGACGGCCAATCGACGCGGCGCCCCGACCGCGCTCGCGGCCACGAGGTACGCCTTGAGCGCCCGGCCGGGCTTCGTGTCGAGCTGGTTGAGCGCGTTCGACGAGAGCGCGACGAGGAGCGTCCCGGAGAGCGAGCGGGTGCGAACAAGGCCGACCGCGGGAATGCCGACGAGCTTCAGCATCCCGGTCGTGCGGCCGCTGCCGAGGTGCTCCCTGAAGCCGCGCTCCGGGCCGCTCCAGACGTCGTCGGCGAGGCCGATGAGCGCCACCGGCCACACGTCGCGCCCAAGCCCGGCGAGCCAGCCGACGACCGGGAGCCGCAGGCCGCGGTGGTTGACGGCGGTCGGCCCGGCGCCGAGGAGCGCATCCACGAGCTGGCGCGCGCGGTGGGCGAAGCCGCCGAGGTTGCGGCCGGTCGCGCGGTGGCCGAGCGGCAGCTCCACCTCTTCGATGCGGAGCCCGGCGCGGGCGGCGTCGATGGTCGAGCGCACCTCGCAGCCAAAGCCGGCAGCGAGCGGGAAGACGGCGCGGCGCGCGGCCGGCGACAGCGCGCGCTGGCCCGAGAGCGGCTCACGGGCGTCGATGCCGGACAGGGTCCTGATCAGCCCGCGGGCGGTGTGCTTGGCGATCCCGAAACCGCCGCCCCGCCGCGCGGCGAAGACGGCGATCGCGAGGTCGGCATCGGCAGCCGCAAGCGGACGCAGGTCGCCGGCCAGGTCGGCGTCGGCGAGCAGCAGGCGCCCCGGTCGCGCCTCGCGTTCCGCTGCCGTGAGCGCCTGGCCCTTGCCGCGCCTCGGCAGGCGGACGACGCGCGCGCCGGCCGCCTCGGCGCGGGCCGCGGTGGCGTCTTGCGAGCCGTCGTCGGCGACGAGGATCTCCGCCTCGGGGAACTGCTCGCGGAGCGCGGCGACGGTCGCGCCGATGCGTTCCTCCTCGTCGCGGGCGGCGACGAGGACGACGTCAGCCAACGGGGTTGATCGGCGGCATCAGGGCGTCGTCCTCCTCGCGGAGGCCGTAGCGCCCGCCCGGGCCGCCCTCGAGCAGCAGCGCGAGCGCGAGGCGGCCGGTCGGCTGCTCGAGGTCGTCCACCGTCGAGAGACCGGCGTCGCGCAGCACGGCGACGGCGGTGGTGGACGCGTCGGAGCTCTCGACGCCGACGGCCGGGATGGCCGCGCTGCCAAGGCCGGCGTAGAGCCCCTTCAGGAACCGTCCGGTCGGGCCGCGCTGCGGGCCGACCGTTCGCGTGAGTACCACGCCATCCGCCTTCCCGAAGCGGCCGGTCTGCTCCTCGATCAGCTTCGTGCCGACCGTGTTCCACAGCGTCGGGTCGCCGCCGGCGACGAGCTCCTGTGCGAGCCCCTGGCCGAGCTTCCCGAGCCCGTCGTCGCCGGCGTAGCTCGAGATCAGCTGGCGCCGGTGCGCGAGCGCCGACTGCATGGTCTTGCGGTCGACGGGCAGTTTCAGCGCACGCATGAAGGCGACCTTGCCGCCTGCGTCCGAAACCGCCTTCTGGACGCTCGAGCGCACGTCGTCGTCGACCGAGCCCACAAAGACGAGCGCGATGCGCTTGCCGTCGAGCCGGTGCGCCATGAGCGCCGGGTAGCTGGCGTCGACGAAGTCCTGGGTCGCCTTCTGCTGGCGCTCGAGGAACGCGGACTTCCCCTGCGCGTTGTCGAGCTGGCTGCGCGCGTTCGCGAGGTCGCGGCGGAGCGCGTCCTCCCGCACACCGCGGTCGGCGATGCCGACGCCGACGAGGATGCCGATGACCAGCGCGAGGAAGACCGCGACGAGCGACGCGACGTGGTACCGGAAGTCGAACATGTGCGGGGCGGAGTGTCGCAGAACGCCTCTCTCAGCCCGTCCCGTGGACCTCGGATATCAGCCGTGGCGGGACCATCTGCTGCATGTACGTCTGACACCGGCGGAGCCGGGCTTCGCCCGGCGCAGCCACAGCGCGGCCCCGGCGCGTCACTTTCAAGGGGTTGGGGGCACACGGGGGAAACCGGCCGTTTCCCCCGTGCTACGGGCGGCGAAGCCGCGCGGCGAGCGGCCTAGCCGATGCCGAGAGCGTCGCGGAGCCGCGTGCCGACCAGGTCGAGCACGTCCCGGATCGCCGGCGAGACGAGGATCGCCACGAGAATCGCCGCCAGCCCGGCGAGGGCGATCAGCACCAGCGGCCATACGCCGACGCGGCGGCTCTGCAGCCGGGAGACGCCCTTCGCGTCCACGAGGATCTCCCCCACCCGTAGCCGCGTCAGGAACGTCGACGACATGCCCGAGCGGTTGCGTTCCAGGAACTCGGTCAGGTTGAAGTGCGTGCCCACGGCGACGATCAGCTCGGCGCCCTTCTCGTACGCGAGCAGCATCGCCACGTCCTCGCTGACGCCCGGTGCGGGCACCACGTGGAAGGGCACGCCGAGCGCCTGCGGGCGGGGCGCTCCCGGCGCGACGCCGTCCTCGTACGCGTGCACGATGACCTCGGCGCCCGAGCGCAGGGCCCGGTCGGAGACCGAGTCCATGTCGCCGACGATCACGTCCGGCTTGTAGCCGGCGTCGATGAGCGCGTCGGCGCCGCCGTCGACACCGACCAGCACCGGCCGGAAGTCGCGCACGTACGGCTTCACGATGCGCAGGTCGCGCTTGTGCCCCGGGCCGCGCGCGACGACGAGCGCGTGCCGGTCGCGGAAGCGGGTGTCGAGCTGCGGGAACTGGATGCCCTCCGCGAGCAGCCGGCCCTCGTCGCGTAGGTAGCGCATCGTGTTCTCGGCGAACGCCTCGAGCGCGTCGGTGACGCGCGTGCGCTGGTCGGCGAGCGCCTCGGCCAGCTCCGCCTCCGTGAGCACGTGCCCGCTCGCCAGCTCGACCTCGCCGCGGTAGACATTGCCGCCGCGCACGGTGATCCGGCTGCCCTCCGCAACCGTCTCGAAGAGATCGGCGCCGGGCGCGTCGATCAGGCAGACGCCGGCCTGCACGAGCTGGAGCGGGCCGGGGTTCGGGTACCGCCCCGTCTGCGACGACGCGACGTTGACGACGATCCGGACGCCCGACTCGGCAAGCTCCTCGGCCGAGACGCGGTCGATGTCGGCGTGGTCGACGATTGCGATGTCGCCGGCCTCGAGGCGCCGGACCAGCTGCTTGGTGCGCCGGTCGAGCCGCGCCGTCCCCGAGTACTCGACGAACGCCCGCGACGTCCGCGGGAGGGCAAGGATCGATTCCAGTCGGGCGTTAATGGTCATCGGCTACGACAGCCGCAACGAACTCTCGGCCGCCGAGCATACGTTCCAGCTCCGCACTTCGTGCAACATCGTCGAGCTGGTCGATGCGCGTGTGCGTCGGGTCGCCCGGAACCTTCTCCACGCTGAAGTGCCGCTGGGCGCGGCTCGCGATCTGCGGCAGGTGCGTGATCGTCACCACCTGGGCCGACGCGGCCAGCTCTTCGAGGAGTGCGGCGACCGCGTGCGCGGTCTGGCCCCCGATGCCGGCGTCGATCTCGTCGAAGACGATCGTCTCCCCGCCGGCGACCGCCGCGATCGCGAGCCCGATGCGCGACAGCTCGCCGCCGGACGCCGTCTGCGCCGCCGGCGCGAACGGCATGCCCGGGTTCGGGCGGACGAGGAAGGCGATCGCGTCGCGCCCGGTCGGGCCGGGCTCGGCGTCGCCGAGCTCGGCGACGAACTCGCCGGCGCCGACGCCGAGCGAGGCGAGCCGCTCCGAGACCGCCTCTGCGAACGGGCCGGAGGCCTCGACCCGGCGCTCGCGCAGCCCCGCTGCCGCGCGCTCCCACCGCTCCTCGGCCGCGTCGGCCGCCCGCTGTGCTGCGTCCACGGGATCAAGGCCGGCCTCACGGGCGTCCACCTCGCCGCGCGCCTCCTCGACCCGCTCGAGCAGCTCGCCGTACGTGGCGCACGCGAAGCGCCGGCGCGCGGCCGCCATCGCGTCGAGCCGTTCCTCGACCTGCTGCAGGCGACCGGGGTCGGCCTCGAGCGAGGCGAGGAACGCACGTAGGTCGGCGCTCGCCTCCCGCAGCCGCACATCGGCGTCGCGGAGCTCCTCGACGATGCGGGCGAGCTCGGGCGCGATGGCGCTCAGCGGCAGGAGCGCGCGCTCCGCGTGCGCGACCAGCTCGGCGGCGCCCGCGCCGTCGTCCGGCGACAGGGCGGCCGCGGCCGCCGACGCGCCCTCGCCGAGCTCGGCGACGTGGCGGACGCGTTCGCGCTCGGCGCGCAGCTCGTCCTCCTCTCCGGGCTCGAAGTCGCCGGCGTCCTCGACGAGCGCCCGCAGCTCGCCCAGCCGCTCCTCCGACCGTCCTGCGTCGCGCTCCGCCTCGGCGAGCCGTTCCCGGGCGCCGGCGAGCGCGCGCCAGGCGTCGCGGGTCTCCGAGCGGTCGGCACCGGCGAACGCGTCGAGCACCGCGAGCTGGAACGCGGGCCGCGCGAGCCGTCGCTGCTCGAACTGCCCGGACATCGCGATCAGGCGCTCGGCCGCGGCGGCCACGTCGTCGCGCGCCACGCTGCGACCCCACGCGTAGGCGCGCGTGCGTCCGTCGGCGAAGACGCGGCGCGCGAGCACGAGCCTCTCCTCGCCCTCGGGCCTCAGCTCGGCGAGCTCACCCAGGGCGTCGTCGTCGGCGGGCAGGTCGAGCTCGGCCTCGACGTACGCCTCCGCCGCAGCCGGGCCGATCACCGACGCGTCGGCGCGGCCGCCGAGCAGCATTCCGAGCGCCTGGGCGAGGATCGTCTTCCCGGCGCCGGTCTCGCCCGTGATCGCGTTCAGGCCGGGCCCCAGCTCGAGCTCGGCCTCGCGGATCAGCACCAGGTTCTCGATACGCAGGCTACGAAGCAAAGGTCTCGCGGTAGCGGCGGAAGAACACGGAGTCGGGCAGCATCGCGAGCCGGGTGCGCTGCTCGCCCAGCCGCACGTGCACCTCGGGGCCGGGGCCGATCTCGGCGGCGGCGTGCCCGTCGACCAGCACCGTGGCCAGCACGTCCGCGGTGCGGTTGCGGATCACGGCCTCGGCATTGCGGCCGATCACGAGCGGCCGGACGCGCAGCGAGTGCGGCGCGATGAACGTGATCGCCATTGCGTCGAGCCCCCAGGCGAGCACCGGGCCGCCGTTCGACAGGTTGTAGGCGGTCGACCCCGACGGCGCCGAGCAGACGACCCCGTCGCACGCAGTCGCCCCGTAGTCCTCGCCGCCGACCTCCCAGCCCAGCTCGACCATGCGGCCGAGCGAGCTCGCGTGGACGACCAGATCGTTGACGGCCACGTGGCTCGCGCCGTCCACCCGCGCGTCGAGCGTCGGCAGGTCGGCGACCGCGTAGTCGCCGGCGAACGCCCGTGCAAGACCATTCTCCAGATCGTCGGCCATGATCGACGTCAGGAAGCCCACGCGGCCGAAGTTGACGCCGAGCACGGGCACGTCTGTGCCGAGGTAGCGGCGGAGCGCCCTGATCATCGTGCCGTCGCCGCCGAGCACGACGGCGAGGTCGGGCGGCTCGTCACCCTCGACGAGCTCGACGTCCGAGCGCCGCGCCACCTCGCGCAGCCGGTCGTACGCGGTCGCGACCAGGTCGCGCTCGCCGTGCAGGAAGACGGCGGCGCGGCGGACGGCGTCAGCGGACTTCGGCGTCGATCCGGTCGTCGAGGTCATCGGGGAAGCCGGGATGCTCGGTCTGGACGAGGTACAGGAACGTCTCGCGGTTGCCCTTCGGGCCGGGCAGGCCGGAGTCGACGACGCCGCGCGTCTCGGCGCCCCACGCGCGCGCCGCCCCCGCGACCTCGCGGACGACGCGCCGGCGCGTCTCGACGTCCCGGACGACGCCGCCCTTGCCGACGTCGTCCCGCCCGGCCTCGAACTGCGGCTTGACCATGACGAGCGCCTGCCAGCCGCGCTTGGCGAGGCGCAGGACGGGCGGCAGCGCCACGCGGACGCTGATGAAGGAGACGTCGCAGGTGATCAGCTGGGGCGGAAACGGGAGCTCCTCGACCGTCCGCGCATTCGTGCGCTCGAGGACGGTCACGCGCGGGTCGTCGCGCAGCTTCTGGCTCAGCTGGCCGTGCCCGACGTCGAGCGCGATCACGCGCGCGGCTCCCCGCTGCAGCAGGCAGTCGGTGAAGCCGCCGGTGGAGGCGCCGACGTCGAGACAGTCGAGCGCGCGGACGTCCACGTCGAGCGCCTCGAGCGCGTGCTCGAGCTTCTCGCCGGCCCGCGAGACGAAGCGGGGCGGCGCCTCGACGACGACGTCCGCGTTCTCGTCGACCTGCTCGCCCGCCTTCGCGTGGCCGGGCACGCGGCCGGCCATGACGAGCGCCTGCGCCTGCGCCCGCGAGGCGGCCAGGCCGCGCTCCACGAGCAGCACGTCGAGGCGCTTCTTCATCCGGTAGAGGGTAGGCGCGGGGGCGGCGCGAGCGGCGGGCTCGGCGCACATCCGGCTCATTCGGCGTGCTCCGCGAGATCCTCGAGGAGCAGGGCCAGGACGCCGGTGTCGGCGTCGACGCGGCCAAGCGCGCCGCGAGCGAGCGCGGCCTGGTCAGAGGCGAGCTCGCGGGTGCGCGGGGCGCCGTAGCGCTCGACGGCGCCGTCGCCGTCGAAGAGGTCGTCGACGAGCTGGAAGAGGCGCCCGAACGCCTCGCCGAAGGTCATCCAGTCCGCCGCGTCGTCACGGTCGGCGAGCGCGAGCGGGAGGCGCACGGCAGCGCTGAACAGCTGCGCCGTCTTCAGCCGGTGCAGCTCGAGCACCTCGACATCGGCGCCGGTGATGTCGAGGTACTGGCCCTCGATCATCCCGAGCGTCGCGTTGGCCAGCACGGCGGCCGGGCCCGGTCGGTCGTAGGAGGCCGCGAGCGCGAAGGCCTTTGTCAGCAGCGCGTCGCCCGCGAGGATCGCGACCGCCTCGCCGTAGCGAACGTGAGCGCTCGGCCGTCCGCGGCGCTCGTCGTCGTCGTCGAGCGCGGGCAGGTCGTCGTGGACGAGCGAGAAGGTGTGGATCAGCTCCAGCGCAGTCGCGGCCGGGAGCAGCCGCTCCGCGTCCAGGCCGACCGCCTCGGCAACGGCCAGGCAGAGCACGGGCCGCAGCCGCTTGCCGCCGCCGTCGATCGGGTAGCGCACGGCCTCGCCGAGGCCGTCTTTCTGCCAGTGCTCGGGCCGGCTGAGATAGGCCTCGACGAGCTCGCGGAGCTCGTCAGGCGTCCGCATCCGCCGCCCGCTTGGCGCGGTTGAGCTCGACGTCCACCTCTTTCGCGATCCGGCTCAGCTCGGTGAGCATGTCGATCGCGGCCTCGGGATCCTCCGTCGCCTCGAGCTGCGCGCGCACCGTCTCCAGCTCCTCGAGCAGCTCCTCGGCGCGCTTCAGTGACTCCTCGGCTTGACTCATGCGGCCTCCTTGTGGCCGATTCTGCCGAGGATCCCGTTGACCAGGCGAGCGGCATCGGGGCTGGCATAGCGCTTCGCCAGGGCGACCGCCTCCGCGATCGCGACCTCGCGGGGGGTCTGCCCGGTGTCGAGCTCCTGCACCGCCAGGCGCAGCACGGTGCGCTCGACCGCGCCCAGCCGGTCGGCCGTCCAGCCCTCGGCCGCCTCGGTGATGCGCGCGTCGAGCTCCGGCGCGTTCTCGACCACGGGCCGCGCCAGCTCCAGCGCGAACGGGTCGATGTCGCCGAGGTAGAGCGACCCGAGCGGCTGCCCGGTGAGATCCCACTGGTAGAGCAGGACGAGCGCGGTGCGCCGCGCCTGGCGGCGGCTACTCATGCGCGAGCGCCGGCAGCCGCCCGGCCGCCTCCTCCAGGAACGAGGTCGAATAGCGGCCCTCGGCGAACTCCTCCGTCCGGAGGACGTCGGCGGCGACGCCGGCGGTCGTCGCGACGCCGCGGACCTCCAGCTCGCCGAGCGCGCGCAGCGAGCGGGCGATTGCGCTCGGCCGGTCCACGTCCCAGACGATCACCTTGGCGAGCAGCGAGTCGTAGTACGGCGGGACGGACGCGCCTTCCTCGATATGCGTGTCCACGCGGACGCCCGGGCCTTCGGGGACGCGGAAACGCTCCACGCGGCCGGGCGAAGGCATGAAGTCGCGCGATGGGTCCTCCGCGTTGACACGCACCTCGATCGCGTGGCCCCGGCGCGTGACACGGCCGGTGTGGCCGAGCGGCTCGCCGGCCGCCACACGGAGCTGCTCGCGGACGAGGTCGATGCCGGTGATCAGCTCGGTGACCGGGTGCTCGACCTGGAGCCGCGCGTTCAGCTCGATGAAGTAGAAGCCACCGTCGGGCGCGAGCAGGAACTCGAACGTGCCGGCGTTGCGGTAGCCGAGCCGCCAGCAGGCGCGCTCCGCGGCGGCCTCCATCGCCTCGCGGCCCTCCGGCGTGAGTGCGACCGACGGGGACTCCTCGATCAGCTTCTGGTGGCGGCGTTGGATCGAGCACTCGCGCTCGCCGAGTGTCAGCACGCCGCCGTGCGCGTCGCCGAGCACCTGGATCTCGACGTGCCGCGCGGGCGAGACGACCTTCTCCACGTAGATCGAGCCGTCCGAGAACGCCGCCTCGGCCTCGCCCGAGGCGAGCGCGTACGCCTCGGCGACCATCGCAGGGCTGTCGACCTTCCGCATGCCGCGCCCGCCGCCGCCGGCGACCGCCTTGAGCAGCACCGGGTAGCCGACCTCGTCGGCGACGCGGCGCGCCTCGACGGCGTCGACCGGCCCCTCGCTGCCGGGGACGAGCGGCACGTCCGCCGCGCGCATCTCTTCCTTGGCACGCACCTTGTCGCCCATGCGGGCCATCGTGTCCGGCAGCGGCCCGACGAAGACGAGGTCGTTGTCCGCGCAAGCCTCGGCGAAGGCCGGGTTCTCGGCGAGGAAGCCCCAGCCGGGGTGCACGGCCTCGCAGCCGGTGGTCACCCCGGCGGCGATCACCGACGGGATGTTCAGGTAGCTGCCGCTCGCGGCGGGCGGGCCGATGCGCACCGCGCGGTCGGCCATGCGCACGTGCAGCGAGTGCTCGTCCGCCGTCGAGTAGATCGCGACCGCCTCGGCGCCGAGCTCGTGCAGCGCGCGGATGACGCGCACCGCTACCTCGCCGCGGTTCGCGACGAGGACCCGGTTAAACGGCATCGAGCGGCGCGGCGACGGGCGCCGGCTCGATCTCGAAGAGCAGCTGGCCGAACTCGACGGGCTCGCCGTTGCCGACGGCGATCGTGCGGACGGTCCCGGCCTCCTCGGCCTTCACGTGGTTCATCAGCTTCATCGCCTCGAGGATGCAGAGGGTCTGGCCCGGTGACACGACGTCGCCCTCCTCGACGAACGGCGCTGCCCCCGGCTCCGGCGCGCGGTAGAAGGTGCCGACCATCGGCGACTCGACGCGCAGGAACCCGTTCGACGCGGCGTCCGCGACCGCGCCGAGGCCTGGCATGGGCTCCGTGACGCCGGCGGGCGGGGGCGCGGCGACGAGCGCCGGGCGGTCTTCCGTCCTGCGCACGGTCACCCTCAGGTCGCCCTCCTCTACCGTGATCTCCGCGACACCCGACTCCTGGACGACGCGGACGAGATCCCTGATGCGCTCGGCGCGGCCCTGGTCGACGGCGCCGCCGAGCACCGTCTCCTCGCCGCTCGCGCGGGCGCGGATCGCGCGCAGGAGCGCCTCCGCCTCGTCGCCGAACATCGCCAGGAGGATCAGCTCCTCCTCGCTGGACGCCAGGCCGGCCGCGTCCTCGCGCAAGGCGTCGAAGTCGAGCTCCTCCTCCGGCTCGTCATCGGCAGTGAGCGCGACCGCGCGCTGGATGGCCGGGTCGAACGGCGCCGGCGGCGTCCCGAACTTGCCTTCCATCAGGTCGCGGAACTCGTCGACGACCGCCCCGTAGCGCTCGCCCGCGAGCACGTGGAGGAGCGCCTGCGTGGCGAGCACCTGCCCGATCGGCGCGGCGAGCGGCGGGGAGCCGGCCTCGGCGCGGATCCGCTCGAGCTCGTCGAGCACCTCGTCGATGCGGTCGCTGGCCGTATGCGCGCGCAGGTGCGTGTCCAGCGCGGCCACGAGGCCCGCCGGGAGCCGGTGCTGCGCCGCGCGGACGGAGACCCGGGGGGCGAGGGGCGTGACGGGCTCATCGCCGATGTACTCGTCGACGAGGTCGGAGGCGCGCCAGAGCGCGGCCACGTCGATGCCGGTGGCGATCCCGAGGCCGTTCAGCGCGTCGGCGAGCGACTCGCCGGAGACGCGGTGGACGGTCAGCGCGACCGGGAACACCGCGGTGGCGATGCGATCGGCGCCGGCGCGGGCCGCCTCGAGCGCCGCGACGAGCGCGTTGCCGGCGGCGCCCTGGCAGTAGAGGCCGACGGGCAGCCCGCTTGCCTCCTGGATCGACCCGATGAGCTCATGCACCTGGTGCGGCTCCAGCGCGCCTGACGCGTCGTGGAGCAGCACGCGCGCGGCACCGAGGTCCGGCAGCCGGCGGGAGGCCTCGACGAGCGAGTCCTGCGCCGTGCCCGGACTGTAGATGAGGCCCGCGTCGAACTCGCGGTCGAGGCTCGCGATCGCCTCCCCTGCCGCGCGCAGGTTCGAGACGTCGTTCAGCGGGTCGTGCAGGCGGAAGACGTCGATGCCGCTCTCGGCCGCCGAGGCGACGAAGCGGCGGACGAACTCGACGCCCAGCGGGCGCGAGCCGACGAGGAAGCGCCCGCGGAGGGCGAGCGCGAGCGGGGTCTTCGTGCGCGCGTCGAGCGCCCGGATCCGCTCCCAGGGGCTCTCGACGCCGCGACGCACGGCCGAGTCGAAGACGCCGCCGCCCGAGACCTCGAGGTACGCGAAGCCGGCCTCGTCGAGAATCTCGGCGAGGCGCAGGAGCTCGGCCGTCGGCAGGCGCCCGGCGAGCGGGTCCTGGCTGAGCAGGCGAATCGAGGTGTCGACGAGGGCCGGCAACGCGGTGAGTCTAGGCCTCAGCGTGGCCGTACGAGCGCGCCCGCGTTGATCAGGCGCGCGAGATGTAGCGCCCCTCGGCCGGCGCGACCTTGATGCGGTCGCCCGTGTTCACGAAGAGTGGGACCTGCACCGTCGCGCCCGTCTCGAGCTTCGCCGGCTTGGTGACGTTCGAGACAGTGTCGCCCTTGATCCCGGGCTCGGTGTCGATGACCTCCAGCTCGACGGAGGCCGGGAGCGAGACGCCGGCGGGCTTGCCGTCGACGGTCAGCACCTGCACGTTGGACGACGGCTGCATGAAGTCGATCACGTCCGAGACCGAGTCGCGCGAGAGGTTGAACTGCTCGTACGTCCCCGTGTCCATGAAGACGACGTCGTCGCCCGCGTCGTAGAGGTACTGCGCCTCCTTCACCTCGGTGCGGATGCGCTCGAACTTCTCGCCGGCGCGGAACGTACGGTCGACGACCGCGCCCGAGTCGATGTTCTTGACCTTCGTGCGGACGAACGCGCCGCCTTTGCCGGGCTTCACGTGCTGGAACTCGACAATGCGCCAGACGCCGCCGTCGAGCGAGATGTGCATGCCATTGCGGAACTGGTTCGTGTTGACCGTCTCGGCCACGGCGGTCGAGTCTAGCGCCGGGGCTAGGGGGGTTTGTCGGAACGACACTGGTCTTGTTTCGCCGAACCCCCTAAGCGGCGAACGCGAGCCTTTCGCGCTGATCGAGGGTGAGCGCGTAGAGCCAGAGTGCGACGAAGTTCACGACGGGAACGGCGAGCGCCGCGCGCCACCAGCCGGAGCGGCCGTGCCTCTGCGGCATCTCGACGCCCGTCCAGACGATCATCACCAACGGTCCGACATACGGAGTGAAGACGAGCAGCGACAGCCAGCCGCTCTGCCCCATCGACTCCACGAGGACGATCCACGGCCCGACCCAGGGGACGAACGCGGCCCACGCGTTCTTCTGGCCCCGGCGCTGCGCGATGACGAAGGCCGGCATCGCGAAGAAGAGGTAGAAGAGCAGCAGGAGGCCGACGGAGAACACCTGGTGGCTGAAATCGGCGCGGACAGCGTTCGTCTTGAGCGGCTCGGGCCGGGCGACGAGCCGCGGCTTCAGGCGGTCTGCGGGCTCTTCAAGGAGCGCATCCCGTCGCCCGAAGAGGCCGTGCGCTTCCTCGCCCGCGACGACATCCATGTCTGGGTGGCGGAGGTCGACGGCGAGCCCGCCGGCTTCGCGTACGCGTACGTGCTCCTGCGCGTCGACGGCGACCGGAGCGTGTTCCTCTACGAGCTCGGCGTCGACGAGCCGTACCGCCGCCGGGGAATCGGCCGCGCACTGGTCGAGGCGGCGAGGGTGCTCGCCGAGCGCGAGGGCGTCCTCAAGATGTGGGTCGACACCTCGTACGACAACGAGCCGGCGCGCCGGACGTACGAGTCGGCAGGCGGGACGGCCGTCGACGACCCGACGCTCGTCTACGGCTGGTGGTTCCGCTGACCGCTACGACACGGTGATGTAGACGCCGGTCGTGTCCCACGCCGGGTTGCCGCCGGCGAAGCCGCGCTGGGCGACCCAGCGGCCGACGACGCGGCCGCTCCCGGCGTCGACGAAGGAGACGCCGTACGTCCGCGCGCGGCCGACCCAGGCGATCGTGCGGCCGTCCGGCGACCACGCCACGCCGCGCGCCTCCCAGCCCGGCCTCTCCTGCGTCAGGCGCTCGCGGCCTCGGGTGTCGACGATCGCGACGCAGTGCCTGTCGAAGCCCGCGAGCCGGCGGCCGTCCGGCGCCCATGCCGGCGTGCTGAAGGTCTTCGGGAGGCGCGCGACCGTGGTCCCGTCCGTGCGGACGATCGCCCAGCGCCCGCCCTTGAGCACGGCGAGCAGCGAGCCCTTCGGGGCGGGCGCGACGGCCAGGCCGGACGTGACCGTGCGCACGACCCCGGTGTCGGCATCGGCGAGCCGCACCGTGCCACCCGAGACGTAGGCGAGCCGGTGGACCGAGAGCCATCCCGCGCCCGCGCCTGCGTCGACACGCCGAACCGCCCCTCCCGAGGCGGGCACGACGCCAATCGACGAAGTGCCGTCGGGATCGAGCAACTGCAGCGCGAGCAGCGCACCGTCGGGCGACCAGCGCGGCACGCCCACGACGAGCAGCCCGCCGGGGAGCGGCGACCGTGCCACCAGCCGCGTCTTGACGGCGACCGCAGGAGCCTCGTCGTCGTCCGTCACGTAGGCGAGGCCGGCGCGCGACCAGGCCGGCTGCGTGCCCTTGCCAACGATGCGCATCGACCCGCGCACGGTCACGTGGACGAGCGTCGCGTTGGCGGCGTACACGAGCGGCGCGTGCCAGAGGCGCGCGAGCGCCGAGTCAGTGCCGCGGGTCGCCGGCGCGCTGCCGGCGACGGCGATGCCACGTTCGCCGACCGCAATGGCCGCCGCGGTCGCCGGCACCGCCCCGTGCGTGAGCCCGCCCGTCCCGAACGTCGCGTCGATGCGGCCGTCGTAGTTGAAGCGCGCCACCGCGAGGCCGGGCTTCGACGGGTCGCGGACCGCGACGTCGACCCTCCCGTCGCGCTGGAGCGCCACCCCGGTCGCCTGCAGCCCGGCGAGTGAGGCGACCCCGTTCGTGCCGAAGGCCCGGTCGACCGTGCCGTCGGCGCTCCTTCGGGTGAGCACGAGACCGGCTGGGGTGTTGCCAGCGACGACGACCGTCCCGTCGCGCTCTGCCGCGACACCGGCAGGGACGGCGCCGGGAACGGCCGGGTCGCTCCGCCGGACGCCTGCGGCATCGACGGTGACCGTCGCGAGCCCGTCGACGGCCGAGATCGCGCGGTCGCCCGACAGGGCCAGGCCGGTCGCGCTCGTCCCGAGCGCGACCGGCGGCTCGGCTGCGCCGGCCGCGCTCAGCCGGTACAGGCGGTCGCCGGCGACCGCCACGATCCTGTCGCCGGGGAGCACGGCGACCGCGGTGACCGCGCCCGGGCCGAGCGTGACAACGCCGCCGGTGCCGAACGCCGGGTCGAGCGACCCACCCGGGGCGAAGCGCGCGACGATCGCGCCGCCCGGCGTGGCAACGCCGCCGACGACGACGCGGCCCGCCGAGTCGACGGCGACGGCCTTCCCCTCCGAGCCGTCGCCGACGAACGCAGTCGTCTCGACCGGCGGCGCCCCGGTGATGAGCTGGTTGGCGATAACGACGAGGTGGATCCCGTGCCGGCCGTGGCCGTCATCGGCGACCCCGGCAGCCGCGATCGTGTCACGGCTGACCGCTACGGCGAACAGCGCCTGCGGCGGTGGGCCGACCGGCGCGGGCGTGCCGCCGAACGCCGCGTCCCGCGTGCCGTCCGGCGCGAAGCGCGCGAGGGCGAGGGCCGGCCCGCGCATCAGCGCGGCCGTGACGCCGCCGCCCACGTCGGCCGACAGCGCCCAGGGCAGCTCGCCGGGCAGGCTGATGACGCGGTTCGTCCTGCCGTCGGGCGCCAGGATCAGCAGAAACGGCGTTGCGCCCTCACGCGATCCGGCGAAGACGCTGCCGTCGGCTCCCACCGCCAGCGCCAGCGCATTGCCGGGCGGGCCGGTCGCCGTCCACCTGAGCGTGCCGTCGGCGCCGTACGAGGCAACGGCCACCGTGTTGGCCGAGCCGTTGCTCGTCGTGCCGGCCACGAACAGTCGCCCGTCCGGCGCAACGGTGAAGGCGCCCGCGTACGCGTCGCGGCCGATCTGCGTCTCGACGCGGCCGCCCACCCCGAACGACGTGTCGACGGCGCCTGTCGGCAGGAAGCGGCGCAGGACGAAGTCCTCGTGGAAGTCGCACGGGCACGGCGGCGTGATGCGGCGCGTCAGGTAGCCGGCGGCGACCACGGAGCCGTCCGGGTAGACGTGGGCGCCGTTCCAGAGCGTGTAGGCCGTGGCCCCGCCCACAACCCACTCCGGCGCTGTGAACGAGGCGTCCGAGAGCAGCGCGCCCGCGCCCGAGAAGTGGAGGAAGTCGAGCCCGCCGTTCTCGGCCGGGCCCTGGACGACCACCATCGCCCGCGTCGAGGCCACCACCGCCTCGCTCGTCCCGTCGGGAAGGACGGCCAGTGCGAGCGGCACCGCCACGCCCGCCGAGTTCGTGCTGTGCCAGAGGTACGAGGGGTACGCCGGATCCGCGGACCCGTCCGCCAGCCTGCGCTCGATCACGACATCCCGGCCCAGCTGCGTCGCGACCAGTGCGCGGCCGTCCGCCAGGGGCGTCACGAGAAACGCCGCATTCCCCGCCCCGTACGTGACGACGCCGCCCGCGCCGAAGGACGGGTCGGGCAGGCCGGACGCCGTGAAGCGCCCGAGCGCCGCGGCCGTGGGCGCCGGCGGGAACGTCGCTCCGCCGCCGACGACGAACCGTCCCGAGGCGTCCCGCGCGAGCGTCAACGGAGCGATCTGGACGTTACGCGGGAACCAGGCTCCGATCTGCTGGCCGGGCGCCGGCGGCGCTACGTAGAACGCCGGCGTCGAGCGCGCGGCGGCGAGGGCGACGACCACCGCCAGCCCGAAGGCGAGGGCACGCATTCGTGACATCTACGACGAAGGTACGCCGCAGAGGTCAAGAACGTCTCATGAGAGCGTTACGAGTTCCTTCGTGAAGCTGGTCAGCACCTCCGGGCCGCCGGCCTCGCGGACGACCACGAGGTCCTCGATCCGGATGCCGCCGCCGCCGGGCAGGTAGATGCCCGGCTCGACGCTCGTGACGTTGCCAACGGCCAGAATCTCAGTCGACTCGGTCGAGAGGCGCGGCAGCTCGTGCACGTCCATGCCGACGCCGTGGCCCAGGCCGTGCCCGAAGTAGGCGCCGAGGCCCTCCGCCTCGATCGTGTCGCGGGCGGCCGCGTCGGCGTCGAACCCGCTGACGCCGGGACGCACCGCGCCGAGCCCGTCCAGCTGCGCGCGCAGGCAGACGAAGTACGCCTCCCGCAGCTCGCCCTCGAGGTGCCCGGCCGCGAACGTCCTGGTGCAGTCAGAGCAGTAGCCGTCGAGCGTCGCGCCCGCGTCCACGATCACCGACTGCCCGGGCTCGATCACGCGGGCACCGGGCGTCGCGTGCGGGTTGGCGCCGTTCGGGCCGGCGGCGACGATGGTCGGGAACGCAGAGCCCTCGGCGCCGAGCTCGTGGAGGAAGGTCTGCATGCGGAACGCAAGGTCGCGCTCCGTCCGGCCGATCACGGGCTCCTCGGAGAAGCGCTGGAAAGCCGCGTTCGTGATCTCGGTGGCCGCACGGATGGCCGCGATCTCGCCGTTGTCCTTGACCGCGCGGATGCCCTCGACCAGCCCGTGCGTCGGCACGAGGTCGATCCCCCCGTCGGCCAGCGTCTCGTAGTGGGCGTACGGGAGCGTCCCCGCCTCGAACCCGAGCCGGCCACGGTGGCGCTCGGGGAGGTCGGTCATCAGCGCGCGCTTCGTGATCTCGAACTCGACGCCCGGCACCTGCCGGCCGGCCTCGGCGTAGCGGAAGTCGGCGAAGAGGCGGACGCGGTCCTGCTCGACGATCACCGCCGCATTCGAGCTTCGGAACCCGGTCAGGTAGCGGACGTTCGTCAGGCTGGTGACGAGGAGCGGGTGCTCGAGCTGCTCGCGCAGGCGGTCGACGCGCGCGTTCACGAGCGGCTTACCAGGTACTCGAGGGCCTCGCGGTAGCCATCCGGGCCCTTGCCGATCACCCGGTGGTCGCGGACGTCCTCGAGCACCGAGAAGCGCCGCCACTCCTCGCGCTCGTCCACGTTCGATAGGTGCACCTCGACCACGGGCTTGCCGGCGAGCTCGAGGGCGTCGCGGATCGCCCAGCTGTAGTGCGTCCACGCCGCCGGGTTGACGATGATCCCGTCGGTGACCTCGGCGGCGTCGTGGCACCACGCCACGAACAGGCCTTCCTGGTTCGTCTGCCGGCAGCGGACGGAGCAGTTGAGCTCGCTGGCCCACTTGTAGATCTGCGACTCGAGCTCCTGCAGCGTCAGCCCGCCGTACATTCCGGGATCGCGGCGGCTGAGCATGTCGAGGTTCACTCCGTTGAGGACGTCGATCCGCACGGGTCGGGGATTATCCCGACACGAGCGCGTCGAGCGCCGCATGGACCTCGTCGAGCGGCACGTCGTCGGTCACGACCGGTCGGCCGGGCGCCTCCAGCAGGACGAGCCGCGGCCGGCCCTCGACCGCCTTCTTGTCACGGACGAGGGCGCGCCGCGCTGCCTCGCGGTCGACGGCGATCGGCTGCGGGTCGAGCAGCTCGCGGACGCGCGCCTGCCAGCCCGGGTCGAGGCCGTAACGGCGCTCCGAGAGCTCGAGCGCGGCGGTGAGGCCGAGCGCGACCGCGTCCCCGTGGCGGATGCGGTAGCCGCCGGCGGCCTCGAGCGCGTGGCCGAAGGTGTGGCCGAGGTTCAGGATCGCGCGCTCGCCCAGCTCGGTCGGGTCACGCAGGCACACGGCCGTCTTGAATGCCGCCGCCCGGCGCACGAGCTCGGGGTCGGGCAGCTCCCACAGCTGCTCGCCCGCCAGGAGCCCTGTCTTCGCGACCTCGGCCATCCCGGCACGGCGCTCGGCGGCCGAAAGCGTCTCCAGGAACGCCGGGTCGATCACCGTCCGGGCCGGCCAGTGGAACGCGCCGATCCGGTTCTTGCCGGTGGCGGTGTCGAGGCCGGTCTTGCCGCCGATGGCGGCGTCGACCTGCCCGACGAGCGTGGTCGGCACGGCCACCCACGGCACGCCGCGCAGATGCGTCGCGGCGACGAAGCCGGCGGCATCGGTGACGCAGCCGCCGCCCAGCGCGAGCACCGTGCCCGTGCGATCGACCGCAAGCTCGTCCCAGAGCCGGCCCGCGACCGCGAGCCGCTTGGCCTCCTCGCCGGGCGGCAGCTCGTGCTCGGAGGCAAGCCGGGCGCCGAGCGCGAGCTGGGCGTCGGCGCCGTAGATGCCTGCTACGTGGCGGTCGGTGACGAGCGCGACGCGGCCCTCGCCCGGCGTCAGCTCCCCGAGCCGCGCGAAGGCCCCGACGTCGACCTCGACGGCGCCGGCCGCGAGCACGATCCCGTCCGGGTCGTCGGCCCGCGCGTCCGCGACCTCCTCGTACATCCGCCGGCGCGCCTCGTAGAGGATGCGGAACTCGCGGTCGTCCCGAGCGAGCGGCCGCCCAGACTCGCGCACGCGCTCCCAGGCGGTGTCCACGTCGACGTCGACCATCACGGTGAGGTGACGGGCGAGCTCCGAGCGGGTGTGCGCGGACAGCACCGCGCCACCGCCCAGCGCGATCACGGCTGGCTCGGGCACGCGCAGCACCTTCGCGGCGATCCGCTCCTCGGCGTCGCGGAAGACCTCCTCGCCGTGCGCGAACATCACCTCGATGCTCGTGCCGGTCTGGCGCTCCACCTCGCGGTCGAGATCGACGAACGGCCGACCGAGCCGCTCCGCCACCAGCTCGCCCAGCGTCGACTTGCCCGCGCCCATGAAACCGACGAGCGCGAGGTGGCGGCCTACCGCGGTCACCACGGGATCCGGTCGCGGTAGGCGGCCGCGGCCGCGAGCATGTCGCCGAGCGCGTCGCCGCCGAACTTCTCGCGCGCGGCCCGGGCGAGCTCCCAGGCCACGACCGCCTCGGCTACGACGGCCAGCGCCTCGACCGCGGAGACGTCACTGCGCTCCACGAGCGCCTCGCCCTCCTCGCCGGTCGCCAGGTCGACGGAGCGCAGCGGGCGCATCAGTGTCGGCAGCGGCTTCATCGCCGCGCGGACGACGACGTCCTCACCGTTCGTGACCCCGCCTTCGAGGCCGCCGGCGTGGTTCGTCTGACGGCGAAAGCCCGGGAAGATCTCGTCGTGCGCCTCGGAGCCGCGTCGCCCGGCGAGGTCGGCGCCCTCGCCGATCTCGACCGCCTTGACCGCCTGGATGCCCATGAGCCCGCCCGCGAGCCGCGCGTCGAGGCGCTCCTCCGGTGTGGCATACGAGCCGAGCCCCGGCAGGAGGCCGGACGCGCGCACCTCGACGACGCCGCCCAGCGTCTCGCGGTCGGTGCGCGCCTCGTCGACGGCGCCGCGCCGCCGCTCGTCGTCCGTCTCGCCGCCGACCGAGACGACCGTGCTCCCGACTCCGGCTCCGAGCTGGGCGAGCAGCGCCTTGGCGACCGCGCCGGCGGCAACGCGGATCGCCGTCGAGCGGGCGCTCGCGCGCTCGAGGACGTTGCGCACGTCGGCGTGGCCGAACTTCAGCGCGCCGGCCAGGTCGGCGTGGCCGGGGCGCGGCAGCGTGACCGGCCTCGTGCCCTTGCCGGCGGGCTCGTCGTCCGGCGGCCACGGGCTCATCCCCCACGTCCAGTTCGCGTGGTCGCGGTTCCGCACCACGAGGGCGAGCGGCGTGCCGAGCGTGTACCCGTGGCGAAGCCCGGCGAGCACCTCGACCGTGTCCGTCTCGATGCGCTGCCGCGGGCTGCGGCCGTAGCCGGCCTGCCTGCGCGCGAGGTCGTGGTCGATCGCGGCGCGATCGAGCTGCAGCGCCGCGGGGAGCCCGGAGACGATCCCGACGAGCGCCGGGCCGTGCGACTCGCCGGCGGTGGAGAGCCTGAGCGTCACCCCCGAGACACTACGGCGCCGCGCATGACGTCGATCGGCGCAGCCACGCCCGTCCAGCGCTGGAAGCTGAGCGCGCCCTGGCGGACGAGCACCTCGACGCCGTCGACGACCACCTCGCAGTCGGCCGCGCGGGCAGCCTCGACGAGCGCCGTCGGTGCGGCGTCGGGACGGTACGCGAGGTCGACGACCTGCTGCCCGGCGTGCGGCGCGACCGGAACCTCGTCACCAAGGGGCGTGGCGTTGACGAGGATCTCCACGTCGCCGCCGGCGGGCGGCCAGTCGCCGTCGCGGCGCGAGGCGAGGCGCACGTCGGCCGCGCCGGCGTGCAGGAGCTCTGCGCCGACGGCCCGCGCGGCCCCGCCGCCTCCGAGCACGAGCACCCGCGCACCATCGGGCTGCACAGCGCCGACGACTGCTGCACCGTCCGTGCTCGACCCGAGCACCCGGCCCTGCTCGAAGACCAGCGTGTTCACCGAGCCGCCGCGTTCGGCCGCGTCGTCGAGCTCGTCGCAGAGGAGTGCGACCGCCTGCTTGTGTGGCGCGGTCACGTTGGCGCCGGCGAAGCCGAGCGCCGCCAGCCCGCGCACCGCCTCCTCGACCTCGGCGGCGTCGACGCGGCACGCGACGTACAGCCAGTCGAGCCCGCGCGCGGCGAAGGCGGCGTTCTGCATCCGCGGCGACAGGGAGTGCGCCACCGGGTCGCCGAGCAGGGCGACGAGCTCAGTACCCGTGCTTGGCCTGGTAGGCGTCGAAGTCGGCCTTGTTCGTGAAGAACGCATGGTGCTCCTTGTCCGGCTTGCGGACGTAGTACAGGTACTTCGTGTGCCGCGGGTTGGCGGCGGCCAGCATCGACGCGAGGCCCGGGTTCGAGATCGGCCCCGGCGGCAGCCCGAGGTGCACGCGCGTGTTGTACGGGCTCGGGTCGTGGAGCTGCGACTCGTGCAGTGGCTCGGTCGGCGGGATGTGCAGCCCGTAGCGGATGGTCGCGTCGATGCCGAGCGGCGTGCGGGCCTTCAGCCGGTTGTAGATGACCGAGCTGACGAGCGCGCGCTCCTCGGGCGCCGCCACCTCCTTCTCGATCATGGACGCGATGATCAGGACGTCCCACGGCGTCAGGTTCTTCGACCGGGCGTAGCGCATGTTCACCTGCGACCAGTTCTCCCTGAAGGCGTCCAGCTGATCCCGGACGAGCCGCTCGGTGGTGGTGTGTTTCGTGAACTCGTAGGTGGCCGGGAAGAGGAAGCCCTCCAGCGTGCGGCGCTTGCCGTCGCGCGCGAACCGGCCGGGGAACTTCGAGCTCGCCGTCAGGTCGAGGTAGCGGCCCGGCGAGAGCTTCGGCGTCACGTTCCGCGTCTGCTCGGCGATCTTGTTCACGTCACGGATCTGCGTCGCCATGTCGTCGCGCGTGTAGCCCTCGGGGAAGACGATGCGGAGCACCTTGAGCGGCGGCGCGGACGTCGTCGCGGGGGCCGCCGAGCCCGAGTCCCGGACGAGCGTGATGACCCACGCAACGCCGCCGAGCAGCCCGAGGATCACGATCAGGGCGAACAGCCGCCGCAGCACGATCACGGGCGTCGACGTCCCCTCGGCATTCACCGCTCGCCCCTGGACTCGCGCCACTCGAGGTAGCCGGTCAGCAGAACCGCGGCCGCGCGTGCGTCGTCCGCGCCCGGGCCGGCGAGCTTGGTCGTGAAGCGCTCGTCGAAGGTCTCGACCGGGACGTCGACGTGCTCGCGCAGCTCGGCCAGGAACTCCTCGGTCTCGCGGGCCTGCTCGCCGACGTCGCCGGACAGGGTCAGCGGAAGCCCGACGACGATCCGCGCCGGCTCCTCCTCGCGGATGAGCTGCACGAGCCGGTCGAGGCCGGCGCCGCTCCCGGCGCGCTCCACGACCTCCAGCGGGCGGGCGACCGTCCCGGTCGGGTCGGAGACTGCGACGCCGGTGCGCGCGGACCCGTAGTCCAAGGCGAGCACCTTCACGTGGGGGCGGATTGTAGTGGCGACCTACGACAGAGCCGCGGAAATCAGTTCCTGCGCCTTGTCGAGGGCCTCGCCGAGCCGCTCCGGCTGCTTGCCGCCGGCGCGCGCCATGGTCGGGCGGCCGCCCCCGCCGCCCCCGATCAGCGCGGCCGCCTCCTTGATCACCGCGCCCGCGTTCAGCCCCCGCGCCTCGAGCGAGTTGTCGAAGTTCAGGACGAGCGTGGCCGTGCCGTCGGCGCGCGACCCGGCGACCACCGCCGCGGGCGCGTGCCGCTGCTTGAGGCGGTCGGTGAGGTCGAGCAGCTCGTCGCCGCTGACGCCGTCGAGCTCGGCACGGACAACGTTCACGC
>DASTZE010000100.1:0-18883 GCA_035764425.1 Gaiellaceae bacterium | reverse complement strand
ACCATCATCACCATGCGTGCGCCGGGGATGACCTTCTGGCGCATGCCGCTCCTGGTGTGGGCGAACTTCACGACGTCGCTGCTGGTCGTGCTCGCGACGCCGTTCATCGCGGGCTCCCAGTTCATGGTGCTCTTCGACCGGATCATGGGCACCCACTACTTCGACCCGCACTTAGGTGGCTACACGCTGGGGTACCAGCACATCTTCTGGTTCTACTCGCACCCGGCGGTGTACATCATGATGCTGCCCGGGTTCGGGATCGCCTCGGAGGTGATCTCCGTCTTCGCGCGGAAGCCGATCTTCGGCTACCGGCTGATGGCGCTGTCGCTGTGCGCGATCGTCGTCCTCGGCTTCTCGGTCTGGGCGCACCACATGTTCGTCGCCGGCATGGCGCCCTGGCTGCGCGTGCCGATGATGATCACGACGCTGCTGATCGGCGTGCCGACGGGGATCAAGGTCTTCTCGTGGCTCGCGACGACGTGGGAAGGCCGGATCCACTTCAGCGCACCCATGTTGTGGGCACTCGGCTTCCTGTCGATGTTCGTCATCGGCGGCCTCTCGGGCATCTACCTGGCCTCGGTGCCGGTCGACATCCACGTGTCGGACACGTACTTCGTGGTCGCGCACATCCACTACGTGCTCTTCGGCGGGTCGCTGTTCACGATCTTCGCGGGGATCTACTACTGGTTCCCGAAGATGACCGGCCGCATGTACGACGAGCGGCTGGCGAAGATCCACTTCTGGATCACGCTCGTGGCCTTCAACGCCACCTTCTTCCCGATGCACCTGACGGGGACGCAGGGGATGATGCGCCGCTACGCCGACCACGGGCCGAGGTTCGAGAACTGGAACCTGTTCATGTCCATCGCGTCCTTCGTGCTCGGAGCCTCGTTCGTGCTGTTCCTCTACAACATGATCAACAGCTGGGCACGCGGGCCACGCGCACCGGGCAACCCGTGGCGCGCGCTGACGCTCGAGTGGCAGGTGTCGTCGCCGCCGCCGCTGTTCAACTTCGACGAGATCCCGCAGGTGGTCGGCAGCCCGTACGAGTACGGCGTTCCGGGGGCGCGCCACGCCGTTCTGGCGGGTGAGCCTGCCGGGGAGCTCCAGGAGGCACGACACTGACCAGGATCCTCGTCGTGGCGAACGAGACGGTCGGCGGCGAGTCGCTGATCGAGGCCCTGCGACGCCGCGCGGCCGAGGGCGAGACCGATGTCACGGTGCTCAGCCCCGTGAACCCGCCTCGGCAGGGGTACGTGGTCTACGAGGACACGCGCCGGGCGTCGGCAGGGCGGAGGCTCGACCGGACGCTCGCGCGGCTGCGCGAGGCGGGCATCCCGGCGCATGGGATGGTCGTCGAGTCCGACCCGGCCGACGCCGTCCGCGACCAGCTGCACCAGCTCGACCAGCCGCCGGACGAGATCATCGTCTCGACGCACCCGCTGCAGAAGTCGGGCTGGCTGCGTCGGAACGTCGTCGATCGCATCCGCTCCGTCGCCGGTGACATCCCGGTCGAGCATGTCGTCGTGGAGCAGACCGCAAGCGGCGAGCGGAACGTCCTCGTGATCGCGAACGACACCGTCGTCGGCGAGAGGCTGCTCGACCGCATCCGCGCGCGCGCCGCCCAGTCGCCGGCGAGCTTCCTGCTGATCAGCCCGCAGAGCGATCCCGGCCAGGGGTCGCACCCGGAGGCCGAGCGGCGGCTACGTGCAGCGCTCACCGAGCTGCGCGAGGCGGGCATCGACGCGCACGGCCAGGTCGCGCACCCGGATCCGTACACGGCGGCCATGCAGGCGATCGCCGACGAGCGGGTGGACGAGATCATCATCTCGACCTTCCCGCGCGAGAAAGCGAGCAGCTGGCTGCGCCGTGACGTGGTCGGCCGCTTGCGCAAGGACTCGGGCGTGCCGGTCGAGCACGTCGTCGTCGAGGTCGAGAGCAACGTGGCAGGTCCCGTGTGAGCGCCGCCGCCGCACACGCCGATCACCACGGCCCGCCGATCGCGAACCAGAGCTCGCGCGTCAACGCGGCGACGCTCGGGATGCTGCTCTTCATCGCGTCGGAGATCATGGTCTTCGGCTCGTTCTTCACGGCCTACTTCTTCATCCGCGTCGTCAACAACGAAGCCTGGCCGCCGGCGGGCGACGAGCTGCCGAAATTCGTCGCCGGCGTGAACACGGCGATCCTGGTGACCTCGAGCTTCACGATGCACTGGGCCACGCAATCGATCAAGCGCGGCAACCGGGCCGGCCTCCAGGCGGGCATGGTTCTGACCCTCGCGCTCGGTCTCTGCTTCCTGCTTACGCAGGCCCGCGAGTACTCGCGCCTCGGCTTCGCGCCGCACGACAACGCGTTCGGCACGGTGTTCTACGGGCTGACCGGCCTGCACGGCGCCCACGTCGTCATCGGCCTGACGCTGCTCACGATGGTCACGATCAGGGCGTTCCGCGGGCACTTCTCGCCCGAGCACCATCACGGCGTCGAGATCCCCGGGATCTACTGGCACTTCGTCGACGTGATGTGGATCATCGTCTACACGACCGTCTACATCCTCTAGTGCGCCGGACGCTCCCGGCAGCACTCCTCGGAACGCTCGCGCTGCTCGCGGCCGGCTGCGGCACCGGCGGTCCGGTCTCTGACGGCGACGCGACGAACGGCCAGAAGCTCTTCACGACGAACTGCGGCTCGTGCCACACGCTCGCGAACGCCGGCACGAAGGGGACGATCGGCCCCAACCTCGACGCCGCCTTCTCGGCGGCGCAGGAGCGCGACTACCCGGAGAGCACGATCCGCAACGTCGTCGGGATCCAGATCAAGTACCCGAACACGCAGCCCGCGACCGGCGACCCCGGCATGCCGGCGAACATCGTCGAGGGCTCCGACGTCAACGACGTGGCCAGCTACGTCGCCTGTGTCGCCGGCATCACCGCGGCCAAGGCGAAGACCAACGGGTGCCCGGCGCCGGTCGGCTCCACGCCTGCCGGCGGCGCCGGCGGCGGTGGCGGGAGCTCGAGCACCGACGGCAAGTCCATCTTCGACTCAGCAGGCTGCTCGGGCTGTCACACGCTGAAGGCGGCCGGCTCCACCGGCACGGTCGGCCCCGACCTGGACAAGGTGACGATCGACGAGGCCGGCGCGATCAAGCAGGTCGAGAACGGCGGCGCCGTGATGCCGCCCTTCAAGGGCAAGCTCACGGCCGCGCAGATCAAGGCCGTCGCCCACTTCGTCGTAACTAGCCGTTCCGGCTAGTTACCCGCTCGAAGTCCGGCGCGGCTTCGCCGCGCCATGACGACTTCGAGCGGATGAGAGATTGACGCGACTTCGCGCGACGTGCCTGCGGCGGGCCGAGGCCGCCTTCGGCGAATTAGGTCGTGCCGCGACTCGCGACGATCCACCAAACGGCGGCGGCGCTGAGCGCGATGAAGGCCGCTAGCCCTGCCCACGGGCCGAGGAGTACCGACGCCAGGACGACCGCCGCGAAGAACGCCAGCGTCAGGACGACGAAGCGGAACGCCGATTCCTCGCTGCGGATCGGGTTGGGAAACCGGCGGCTAGGCGAGAGCTGCAACTGCTTCGTCGCGCGACGCGTGAATCGTGAAGACGCGGTCGAGGCCGGTGATCTCGAAGATCTTGGTGATGTTGCGGTCAGAGCAGATCAGGGAGAGCTGGCCGTCGTTCGTGCGCAGGCGCTTCACGCCGCCGACCAGGACGCCGAGCGTGGTCGAGTCGATGAAGGTCGTCTCGGACAGATCGATGACGACGTGCTTGGCGCCCTTGGCGATCACGTCCAGCAGCTCCTGCTTGAACTCCGGCGCCGTGTAGAGGTCGACCTCGCCCGCGAGGGCGATGACGTAGGCGTCGTCGGACAGCTGCTCTGTGCGTACGGAGAAGTCCATGGTGGGCGGGAGAGGCGGGAGCGGCGCGACTCTAACCGTTGATAGGCGTTACGCCGCCGCCTGAAACCACCGCGCTGTTGGCGGTCGACCCGCCGGACTTCAGCTGCTTGATGCGCTGCTTCACCTGGGCCGCCTCCGGGGCATTCGGCGAAAGCCTGAGGAACTGCTTGTACGCGGCGATCGCCTGCGGGTTCAGGCTTGCCTGCTCGGCCGACAGCGCGTCGAGGAACCAGAGCTGCGAGTCGCGCGGCGAGAGCTTGACGAGCTTGGCGTAGGCGCCGGCGGCATTCTTGTACGCCTTCTGCGTCTTCGCGCTGGCCGCCTGGGCGCGGGCCGCCGCGCTGTCCTGGATCGTCTTGTCGAGTGCGCCGGGCTGGAACAACTGGGCCGTCGAGCCCGACTGCAGGGCCGAGAGGCCGCTCGCGTTCGTATAGTCCTGTTGCGCCTGCGCGGCGTCGGCCTGCGCCTTGTTCGCCTGGATCGAGTAGAGGCCGGCGAGCTCCTGGAGCACGTTCTGGTTCTTTGGCTTGAGCTTCGTGAAGGTGACGAGCGGCGGGATGGCGGCGTCGATGTTCCCGTCGCGCTGGTACGCCTGTGAAAGATCGTGGTACGCCTGCGCGTTCTTCGGGTCCTTCTTGATCGCGTTCCGGGCGTCCGACACGCTTGCCTGCCCGGCCGACGAGCCACCGTTGCGCAGGATGTCGCCGAGCCCGCTCGGCAGGCTCGAGCCGACGCCGAAGATCACGAACCCGACGCCGAATACCAA
Source organism: Gaiellaceae bacterium (assembly GCA_035764425.1). GTDB lineage: Bacteria > Actinomycetota > Thermoleophilia > Gaiellales > Gaiellaceae > JACVRM01. The sequence goes on along the minus strand of DASTZE010000100.1, from coordinate 14,221 downwards.
CGCCAGGAAGACGAACATCCACTTGGCGTGATTCCGCAGCCGCGGGAAGAACATGAGGTCTTCGGGGCGCGGTTGCTGCTGCGGCGCAGGCCGGCGCGCGCCACGGTTGGGCGCGGAAATCGGCTTCGGCCGGCGGCCGGCGGCAGAGCGAGCCATCGCTGTCGAAGCGTAGCGGCAAATCTCCTCTCGTCTCTGAGACTTACTTGAGATCGGCGAGGATCTCGCCTGCGGCCCGCTGCCCGCTCTCCACCGCGCCGTTCAGGTAGCCCTGGAAGTCGATCGAGGTGTGCTCGCCGGCGAAGTGGCAGTTTCCCTGCCGCGCGCGCTCCATCCCGGCGAAGGCCGTGTACTGCCCGACCTTCCAGTAGGAGTACGACCCCTTCGTCCAGCGGTAGCCCGGCCAGAAGTCGATCGCCGCCTTGCCGTTCCAACGCGCCGACAGTCCGGGCAGCACCGGCTCGATCTGCGCGAGGAACTGCTGCGCGCGCGACGACGGCGTGCCGCTGCCGAAGGTGGCGCCGATCTTCCCACCCGTGTAGTTCACGAGGATGCCGGACGTCCCGGCCTGGGCGCGGGACACCTCCCAGGTGTTCTGGTAGCCGCGGTCGGAGTAGGTCTCGCCATTGCAGTCGAGCGTGTCCCACCAGCGCTCCGTGAACTGGACATGCAGCTTCGAGTTCGTCCCCATCCCGAGCTGCTGGATCGCTCTGACCTTCCGCTGCTCGAAGCCCGCCTTGGAGTAGTCGACAGACGACCGCAGGATGGAGAACGGCAGCGCGAGCACGACGCGGTCGTACGTGCGCTTGTAGGTCGATCCGCCCTTCGAGAACCAGAGGTCGAAGCCCGTGCCGTTCTTCGCGATCGCGACGAGCTCCGTCGCCAGCGAGATCCGGTCGCGCCCGACCGCGTCGGCGAGGCGCTGGGCGATCTGGTCGTTGCCGCCGCGCACGTGGTATTTCTCATTCGACTTGCCGAAGATGCGCATCTGCCCCGGCCCCTGGTAGCCGAGCAGGTAGATCAGGTTCAGCGAGCTCTGGTCCTTCGACTCGGCGCCGTACTCGATGTTGTACGCGACGTCGAGCAGCTGCCCGAGCCTCGAGGTGATGCCGCCGGGGACGCTCTCGTTGATCCAGTCGACGACCGACATCGCGTCGAGCTGCCGTCCGCGCTCGGTAGACAGGTTCCAGAGCGTCGGGTAGCTCGCCGCCGAGACGTCGGAGTGGAGCTTCTGCCAGACGGCCTTCAGATCCTGGGTCGCCTGGTCGAAGGTGTACGGGGCGCCGTCGAAGTAGCCGAGCATCTCGGTGCTGTTGACCTCGGCGGCGGCGAGGTTGTCGAGGTCGAGGCCGAGCGCCTGCGCGAGCTGCCGAACCTGGGTGTGGCCCTGGTCGATCAGCTCGCCGCCGTGCTCGGAGATCTGGCCGTCCGCGAAGGTGCCGCGAAGCGTCCAGCAGCGGCCGCCGACGCGGTCCGACGCCTCGTAGAGGTCGGAGGCGAGGCCGCCCCGCTTCAGCGAGTACGCGGCGGAGAGCCCGGCGAGGCCGGCGCCGACGATGGCGATGCTCGGTGCGGTTGCACCCTCGGCCGTCGGCGCGAGCCGGCCGAGGCCGGCCAGTGCGACCCCCGCGATGCCCGCGTGCTTGAGCAGCTCCGCGCGTGTGTACGCGGGCTCCTCTGCGGCGGCCGCCTGCAACAGGCTTGCCAGTGGCGTCCGTGCCATGAGACCCTCCTCCTCGTGTTGTTCCCGCGACACTATGCGTGAGGTCGCGCGATTCCTCAAGAAAAAGTACGAAACTCTTTCGCTTTCGGTGTCCGCTAGGCAATATGCCGCCGTGATGCGCAGAAAACGAGGCCATCCATGACGCAAACCGCAGCCCAGAGCGCGTCGTCGCGCGTCGCCGATGCCCGCTCGCGCTACGTCGCCCGCGGGGTCTCGACCACGCCGCTCGTCGTTGCGCGGGCCGAGGGCGCGCGCGTGGAGGACGTGGAGGGCCGCAGCTACATCGACTTCGCCGGCGGCCTCGGCTGCCAGAACCTCGGGCACGGGCCGCCCGGCGTCGTGGCCGCGCTGCACGAGCAGATCGACCGCTACCTCCACCAGTGCGTGATGGTCGGTCTCTACGAACCGTACGTCGAGGTCTGCCGCCGGCTCGCCGAGCTCTCGCCCTGCGCGGGCGAGGAGCAGAAGAGCCTGCTCGTCAACTCCGGTGCGGAGGCGGTGGAGAACGCGGTCAAGATCGCGCGCGCGGCGACCGGGCGGTCCGCAGTGATCGTGTTCGACAACTCCTTCCACGGCCGGACGCTGCTGACGATGACGATGACCGCCAAGGTCGTCTACCGGCGCGGCTTCGGGCCGTTTGCGCCCGAGGTCTACCGCGCCCCGGCGCCCTACCCCTACCGGGGCATCTCGACCGACCAGGCGCTCGCCGGGCTCGACCTGCTCTTCCGGCGGGAGCTCGACCCGGCGACGGTCGCGTGCATGGTGCTCGAGCCCGTGCAGGGCGAGGGCGGGTTCATCCCCATGCCGCACGACTTCCCGGCCGGCCTGATCGAGGTGTGCCGCGAGCACGGCATCCTCTACGTCGACGACGAGGTGCAGGCCGGCGTCGGGCGCACGGGCACTGTCTGGGCGATCGAGCACTACGGCGTCGAGCCCGACTTGCTCGTCTCGGGCAAGTCGCTCGGCGGCGGGCTGCCGCTGGCCGCCGTGACCGGACGGTCGGAGATCGTCGACGCGGTCGCGCCCGGCGGCCTCGGCGGCACGTTCGGCGGTAACCCGCTTTCGTGCGCTGCGGCGGCGGTTGTCCTCGACGAGGTCTCCTCGCCCGCGTTCCTTTCTCGCGCGCGCGAGCTCGGCGCCCGGCTGAGCGGCCGCCTCGACGACATCGCCGAGCGGGTCGATACCGTCGGCGACGTGCGGGGGCTCGGGCCGATGATCGCGCTCGAGCTCGTCCGCGACCGCGATACGAAAGAGCCGGCGCCCGAGCTCGCGTCCGCGGCCGTCCAGGCGGCGCGCGACCGGGGCCTGATCCTGCTCTCGTGCGGGCTGTACGGCAACGTCGTCCGCGTCCTCGTCCCGCTCGTCATCGCCGACGACGACCTCTCGCGCGGCCTGGAGATCCTGGAGGAGTCGCTTGTCACTGCCCACACCGGCGCTTCCTGACGCCGCGCTCCCGCAGGAGCGCCCGCCGGCCGTCGTGCTCGAGCGGCTGACGAAGCGCTACGGCGACGTCCATGCCGTCGACGGGCTCGACCTCGAGATCCGCAACGGCGAGTTCTTCACCATGCTCGGACCGTCCGGCTCCGGCAAGACCACGACGCTGCGGCTGATCGGCGGCTTCGAGCGCCCGGACGCCGGGCGGATCCTGCTCGGCGGCGACGACGTCGCGGGGCGGCCGCCCTACGAGCGCGACGTGAACACGGTGTTCCAGGACTACGCGCTCTTCCCGCACATGAGCGTGCAGGAGAACGTCGAGTACGGGCTGCGCGTGAGGGGCGTGCGGAGAGGCGAGCGCCGCGAGCGCACGGAAGAGACCCTGTCACGTGTGCGCCTCGCAGGCCTCGGCGGTCGCAAGCCCGTCCAGCTCTCGGGCGGCCAGCGCCAGCGCGTCGCACTCGCGCGTGCGCTCGTCAACGACCCGCAAGTCCTCCTGCTCGACGAGCCCCTGGGCGCGCTCGACCTGAAGCTGCGCCAGGAGATGCAGGTCTTCCTCAAGAGGCTGCAGCAGGACCTGGGCAAGACCTTCGTGTACGTCACGCATGATCAGGAAGAGGCGCTCGCGATGAGCGACCGGATCGCCGTGTTCAGCGAGGGCCGGGTCGAGCAGGTGGGCTCGCCGGCGGAGGTGTACGAGCGCCCGGCGACCGAGTTCGTGGCCGACTTCGTCGGCGTGTCGAACATCATCGAGCGCGACGGCCGGCGGTTCACGATCCGGCCGGAGAAGATCCGGATGCTCGACGGGGTAGAGGCCCCAGTGGAGTCGAGCACGGAGAGGGGCCATGTCGACGAGGTCGTGTACCTCGGCCCCGTGACCCGGTACCGGGTCAGGCTCGACGGTGGCGGCACGCTCGTCGTGGTTCGCCAGAACCTCGAATCCACGTCGGAGCAGGTCAGGACGGAGCAGGGACGTGCCGTCACGCTCGCGTGGGCGCCCGAGGACGCGTTCACCATCAACGTCCCACAGGAGGAAACACAGGAATGAAGAGGGTCAAAAGGAGGTACGTCGGGTTCGCCGTCGCGGTCGCGGCGCTGCTCGCGGCATTCGCGGTTCCGGCGCTGAGCGTCGGAGCGAGCCAGGGCGGCACGCTGAAGATGATCGCCTGGGACGGCTACCTCGACGCGAAGTGGGTCACCCCCTTCGAGAAGCAGTCCGGCTGCAAGATCCAGGGGAAGGTCGCCGGATCGTCCAGCGAGATGGTCTCCCTCATGCGCCAGGGCGGCGGGAGCCAGTACGACATGGTGTCGGCGTCGGGCGACGCGAGCCTGCGGCTGATCTACGGCGGCTACGTCCAGCCGGTCGACGTCTCGAAGATCCCCGAGTGGAAGCAGTTCCACGGGCCGTTCAAGTCGCCGCCGAACAACACGGTCGACGGCAAGCACTACGGCGTCTCGCTCCAGTTCGGGCCGAACACGCTGCTCTACCGCACCGACAAGATCAAGAACATCGGAAACAGCTGGTCCGCGATCTACAACCCGAAGTACAGGGGCAAGCTCACGGTTCCGGACAACGCGATCCAGATCGCGGATGCCGCCCTGTACCTGATGAAGACCAAGCCGTCGCTCGGCATCAAGGACCCGTACGAGCTGAACAAGTCGCAGTTCGACGCGACCGTCTCGCTGCTCAAGCAGCAGAAGAAGCTGGTCAAGAAGTACTGGACCGGCTCCGGCGACAATGCGCAGCTGATCAAGAGCGGCGACGCGTGGCTAGGGCCGACCTGGCCGCTGACGACCGGGTCGCTGCTCGCCGCGAAGGTGCCGGTCAAGGAGTTCATCCCGAAGGAGGGTGCGACCGGCTGGCTCGACACGTGGATGCTGTCCGCGAAGTCGAAGAACACCGACTGCGCGTACAAGTGGTACCGGTACATCTCGGGCCCGAAGGTGCAGGCGCTCCAGGGCGTCACCTGGGGCGAGACGCCCGTGAACTCGAAGGCCTGTCCGTACATGAACAAGCTCTCGAAGGGCTCCTGCAAGATCTACCACGCGGCCGAGCCGCTCGCGTACTACCGCTCCCTGTACTTCTGGAAGACGCCCGTGCCCGACTGTGGCAACGGCAAGAAGGACTGCATGGACTTCTCGAAGTGGGAGAACGCGTGGACGGAGATCAAGGCCAGCTAGGCCCCCGTGGCTGTTGACGCGTCATCGGCGGGCCCCGCACTGCGCGGGGCCCGCCGCAACCTCTCCGCGTTCTTCTGGCGGCGCCCCTGGCTGAAGGTGACGGCGCTGCTCGGCCCGCCGCTGGCGTGGCTCGTCCTGATCTACCTGGCGGCCCTCGTTGCGCTGCTGATCTCGGGCTTCTGGACCTCGGATTTCTTCACGGGGAAGATCGTCCACGACTGGACGCTCGAGAACTTCAAGCAGATCTTCAGCCTCTCGGACACGACCTACCTGCGCATTGCGTGGACGACGATCTGGATGGCGGCCGCGGTCACGGTCACCGACGCGATTCTCGCCTTCCCGATCGCGTACTACATGGCGCGCATCGCGAGGCCGCGCACGCGCGCGCTGCTCTTCGTGCTCGTCCTGCTGCCGCTCTGGTCGAGCTACATCGTCCGCGTCTACGCCTGGCGCGTGATCCTGCAGGAGAACGGGATCCTGAACTGGGCGCTGCACGGGGTCGGGCTGCCCGACGCGAACCTCGCCTTCACGAACACGTCGATGTGGATCGTGTTCTCGTACGTCTGGCTTCCGTTCATGATCCTGCCCGTCTTCGCGGCGCTCGAACGGATCCCGGACAACTACCTCGAGGCGTCCGCCGACCTCGGAGCGCGAGGGTTCCGGACCTTCCGCAGCGTCATCCTGCCGCTCGCGCTGCCCGGGCTCGTCGCCGGGTCGATCTTCACGTTCTCGCTCACGCTGGGCGACTACCTGACGCCGGTGCTGATCGGCGGCGCCAACGCCCAGTTCATCGGCAACGTCGTCTTCAACAACGTCGGTGTGGCGAATAACGTGCCGTTCGCGGCCGCCTACGCCGTGCTGCCGGTGCTCGTCATCGCCCTCTACCTCGCGATCGCCCGCAAGCTGGGCGCGTTCGAGGCGTTGTGAGGGGGAACCTCTGAATGGAGACACGCAGGCTCCGGATCGGCCTCGTCGCCTGGACGGTGTTCATCGTCGCGTTCCTGTGGGTGCCGCTCCTGGTCATCTGCACGTACGCGTTCAACAAGTCGAACATCCAGGACTGGCCGCCCGCCGGCCTCTCCACGAAGTGGTTCGGCACGGCGTGGGACAACCCCGACGTGCGCGACGCCTTCGTCCTGTCGGTCAAGGCCGGGGTCGGCGCGACCGCGTTCGCCGTCGTTTTCGGGACGTTGCTCGCCTTCGGGCTCCAGCGCTTCCACTTCTTCGGGCGCGACGTGATCTCGTTCCTGTTCATCCTCCCGATCGCGCTGCCCGGGATCGTGACCGGGATGGCGCTGAACCGGTTCTACGACGTGGCCGGCGTCGGGCTCTCCGTCTGGACGATCGTGATCGGCCACGCGACGTTCTGCATGGTCATCGTCTTCAACAACGTGGTCGCGCGGCTGCGCCGTACCTCGCCGTCGCTCATCGAGGCCTCGCAGGACCTCGGCGCCGACGGCTGGCAGACGTTCCGGTTCGTCACCTGGCCGACCATCGCCACCTCGCTCGTGGCGGGCGGCCTGCTCGCGTTCGCCCTGTCGTTCGACGAGGTCATCGTGACCTACTTCACGGCGGGCTCGAACAACACGCTCCCGCTGATCATCTTCGGCTACATCCGGGAGGGCCTGCGCCTTCCGGTCGTCAACGTCATCGTGCTCGCCGTGCTGCTCTTGACCGTCGTGCCCGTGGTTGTTTCGGTACGACTCGCGCGCGACACGGGCGTGCTCAGGCAGCGCTAGAGGAGGAGAGATGGCAGTCGCAGTCACCCAGCACAAGCAGTTCATCGGCGGCGAGTGGGTGGACTCGTCGAGCGGCGAGACGATGGAGGTCCTCAACCCGTCGACCGGTGAGGTGATCGCAGAGGTGCCGCGTGGTACCGCCGAGGACGTCGACCGTGCGGTCGAGGCGGCCAAGAAGGCGTGGGACGAGTGGCGGAACAAGACGCCCAAGGACCGGATGGAGCTCCTGCTCAGGCTCGCCGACCTGATCGACGAGCACGCCGAGGAGCTGACGAAGCTGGAGTCGCAGAACGTCGGCAAGCCGATGGCGATCGCGGCCGACGAGATGCCGTTCTCTGCCGACAACCTGCGCTTCTTTGCCGGCGCCGCCCGCACCCTCGAGGGCAAGAGTGCGGGGGAGTACGTCGAGGGCTACACGTCGATCATCCGCCGCGAGCCGCTCGGGATCGTCGCAGGGATCACGCCGTGGAACTACCCCTTGATGATGGTCGTCTGGAAGATGGGCCCGGCGCTCGCGGCCGGCAACGTCCAGATCCTCAAGCCGGCCGAGCAGACCCCGCTGAGCACGCTCCGCTTCGCAGAGCTCGCCCAGGAGGTGCTCCCGCCCGGCGTCCTGCAGGTCGTGACCGGCGACGGGCTCCCGGTGGGCGACGCGCTCGTCCGCCACGAGAACATCGCGCTCGTCTCGCTGACGGGCGACGTCGAGACGGGCAAGCTGATCGCCCGCAACGCGGCCGAAACGCTCAAGCGGGTCCACCTCGAGCTCGGCGGCAAGGCGCCGATGGTCGTGCTCGACGATGCCGACCCCGCCACCGTGGCGGAGGCCGTCAAGATCGGCGGCTACTGGAACTCGGGCCAGGACTGCACGGCCTCCTCGCGGATCCTCGTGAGCGAGGCCGTCTACGACGACGTCGTAAGCGCGGCGAAGGGCGTCGTCGAGGGGATGAAGGTCGCCGACCCGGCCGAGGGTGACGACGTCGACATGGGGCCCGTCATCTCGGAGGCCCAGCGCGACCGCGTGCTCGGCTTCCTCGAGCGGCTGCCCGCCCGCGCGACCGTCGTCACCGGCGGCGGGACGCTGGGCGACCGCGGCTTCTTCGTCAAGCCGACCCTGGTCGCAGGGGTCGAGCAGGGCGACGAGATCGTCCAGCGCGAGGTCTTCGGCCCGGTTGTCACGATGCAGCGCTTCGCCTCCGACGACGAGGCGATCGCGATGGCCAATGACGTGCGCTACGGCCTCGCCGCCTCGGTCTTCAGCGAAAACGTCGGCCGCGCGCTCGCGGCCGCGCGCAGGCTCGACTTCGGCACCGTCTGGGTGAACGAGCACCTGTTCCCGCTCGCGTCGGAGATGCCGCACGGCGGGTTCAAGCAGTCGGGCTACGGCAAGGACATGTCGCTCTACTCGATGGAGGAGTACACGCGCATCAAGCATGTGGCGGTCAAGCTGGCGGGTTGATTGACGCAATGCGCGGCAACGACTTAGAATCGCCGCGCATTGCGTAACAATTCGGGAGGAAGGGGCAAGAAAGCGCGGCGGGGACCCGTCTCGAGGCCCCACAGCCTCGATGCGACCGACATCGCCATCATCGAGGCGCTCCAGCGCAACGGCCGCGAGTCGTTCCGCCGCATCGCGCGCGCCGTGGGCGTCTCGGAGGCGACCGTGCGTGCCCGCTACGCCCGGCTCTGCGACGAGGACATCCTCCAGGTCACCGGGGTCACGAACCCGCTCGGGCTCGGCTTCGACTCCCAGGCGATGATCGGCATCCGCATCGCCGGGCCGCCCGGGCCGGTCGCGGACGCCATCTCGGCGTGGGAGGAGTCCTCCTACGTCGTCATCACCGCCGGTCACTTCGATCTGCTCGTCGAGGTGCTGTGCACCGACCGGGCGCACCTCTTCGAGGTGACCAACCGGCTGCGCGAGCTCGACGGCGTGTCGTCGACCGAGACGTTCCTGTACCTCGACCTCTGGAAGCAGGCCTACGACTGGGGCGCCCGCGTCCCGGAAGGGAGCAAGGAATGGACGCGACGGTCGGCGTGACCGGGCCGGTGGAGCACACCACCCAGCTCGCACTTCACGAGAAGGCGAAGCTCAAGAAGTCGCTGCGGCGGTTCGACATGCTGTTCTTCCTCATCTGCGCCTTCGTGGGCCTGGATACGCTCGGCCTGGTCGCATCGAGTGGGGGCGAGGGCTTCACGTGGCTGATCGTGCTCGCGATCGCCTTCGTGCTCCCGTACGCGCTGGTCATGGCGGAGGTGGGGAGCGCCTTCACGCAGGAGGGCGGCCCCTACGAGTGGGTCAAGCTGGCCTTCGGCCGCTTCCACGCGGGCATGGCCGCGGTCTTCTACTGGATCACGAACCCGCTCTGGGTCGGCGGCTCGCTCGCGTTCATCGCCACCGAGGCGTGGAACACGGGCAACCACTTCCCGGACATCAGCGGAGGCTCGGCCGGCGACTACGCGTTCAAGCTCCTCTTCGTCTGGTTCTCGATCGGCGTGGCGATCGCCGCGCTCTCGTACGGCAAGTGGATCCCGACGGCGGGCGGGTTCGCGCGCATCATCGTGCTCGGGTTCTTCACGTTCACCGTTGTCCTCTACGCGATCGAGCACGGCGTGCACGGCATCTCGGGGGGCGACCTGAGCCCGTCGATGGCCGTCTTCCTCGGGCTCGTGCCCTACCTGCTCTTCAACTACGTGGGCTTCGAGCTGCCGAACGGCGCCGCTGAGGAGATGGTCAACCCGCAGCACGACGTTCCCGTGTCCGTCATCCGCAGCGCGGTCGCCGGCGTTCTGCTCTATGCGGTCCCGATCTTCGGGATCCTCATCGTGCTGCCCGCCTCGGCGATCACGAACATCGGCGGGTTCATCGACGCGATCCAGCAGGTCTTCACCGTCTACGGCGGCGCGTCGGACGCGCTCTTCGACGTCATGGCGCTCCTGTTCATCTTCACCCTGATGACCTCGGGCGCGGTGTGGATGATCGGCTCCGACCGCATCCAGGCGGTCGCCGCCTACGACGGCGCCTTCGCGGGATTCTTCGGCGTGTTCAACCGGAAGCTCGGTACGCCGGTGCGCGTGAACGTGCTCTCCGGCGTGGTTGCCAGCGCGTTCACGATCGCCGCCATCCAGCTGCTCAACAACACCAGCACCGCCGACGCGTTCACGGTGGTCCTGGACATCGCCATCTCGACGACGTTGATCTCGTACCTGTGGATCTTCCCGGCCGCCGCATTCCTGCGCCGGAGGTACCCCGAGGTCCATCGCCCGTACCGGGTTCCCTTCGGCACGTGGGGCATCTGGGCGGCGACGGCCCTGATCACGTTCTGGGTGGCGCTCGGGAGCTGGGTGGCCGTCTTCCCCAGCACGCTCGAGAAGGTGTTCGGCATCGACTACAACTTCGAGGACAACTGGGGCGTGTCGATGACAAAGTTCCTGGTGCTCACGCTCGGGACGCTGGCCGTGGTCGTGGCGATCGCCCTCGTCGGCTACGTCCTCGGCGCGCCGGTGCGGCGCCGCGAGGTCGAGGTGCTCATCGAGGCGCCGGATTCGGGCTCGCTCGAGCTCGAGGGTGCGCCCGTGCTCGGGACGACGACATGATCGACCTGCAGCAGGCAGCGCGCGACCACCTCTGGCTCCACTTCACGCGCATGGGCGCGTACGCCGACGGCGACGTCCCGATCATCGTGCGCGGCGACGGCTGCTACCTCGAGGACGCCGAGGGGCGGCGCTACCTCGACGCACTCGCGGGGCTCTTCTGCGTCAACGTCGGCTACTCGTACGGCGAGGAGATGGGCAAGGCCGCGCTCGCCCAGATGCGCGAGCTGCCCTTCTATACCAACTGGTCGTACGCGCACCCGCGTTCGATCGAGCTGGCCGCCGAGATCGCGTCGCTCGCGCCGGGCGACCTGAACCGCATCTTCTTCGTCTCCGGCGGGTCGGAGGCGGTCGAGGCGGCGTGGAAGCTCGCGCGCCAGTACTACCTCGCGCGCGGGACGAAGGAGGTTCCGAGCCTCGAGGTGCGGCACGACGAGCATGTCGGCGCCCCTCCGCCGCGGAAGTACAAGGCGATCGCGCGCCAGGTCGCCTACCACGGCACGACGTTCGGGGCGCTGTCGATCAACGGCATCCCCGCGATCCGCATGCCGTTCGAGCCGCTCGTGCCGGACGTGCGGCACGTCTCGAACACGAACCGCTACCACCGCCCGGCCGAGGAGACCGAGGAGGAGTTCACGCGCGTCCTGCTGGCCGAGCTCGAGTCGACCATCCAGTCGATGGGCCCGGAGACCGTGTGCCTCGTGCACATGGAGCCGGTGCAGAACGCGGGCGGCTGCTTCACCCCGCCGGCCGGCTACTTCGCGGGCGTCCGGGAGATCTGTGACCGCTACGACATCCTGCTCTCGGCCGACGAGGTCATCACCGGCTTCGGCCGCGTCGGCGCGTGGTTCGCATCCGAGCGCTACGACATCCGGCCCGACATCGTCTGCATCGCCAAGGGGCTGTCCTCGGCGTACGCGTCGATCGGCGGCGTGGTCGCGACCGACCGGGTGATGGAGCCGTTCCTCGCCGGCACGTCAATGTACGCGCATGGCATCACCTTCGGCGGACATCCGGTCGCCTGCGCCGTCGCCCTGAAGAACATCGAGATCATGAAGCGGGACGGGATCGTCGAGAACGTGCGGACGAACGAGGACGCGTTCCGGCGGACGCTCGCCCAGCTGCTCGACCTGCCGATCGTCGGCGACCTGCGGGGCGCCGGCTACTTCTACGCCATCGAGCTGGTGAAGGACAAGGAGACGCGCGAGACCTTCTCCGACGAGGAGTGCGAGACGCTGCTCCGCGGCTTCCTGACCCCGGCGCTCTTCGAGGCGGGGCTGATCTGCCGTGCCGACGACCGGGGCGACCCGGTCATCCAGATCTCACCGCCGCTCGTCGCCGGGCAGGCGCAGTTCGACGAGATCGTCGGCAAGCTCGGCGAGGTGCTGACGGCCGCCTGGGACCGGCTTACGCCGGTTGCGGCGAGGGCTTAGCCGCTCGGCGCTCCGCGATCACCGACGCCCAGATCGAGGCCTCGTACAGCACCACGAGCGGCACGGTCTGCACGGTCATGGTGACGAAGTCCACGCCCGGCAGGAGCACGGCGATGATCACGACGACGCCGTAGCCGATCCGCCGGTGGCGGCGCAGCGTGTCCGACGAGAGGATCCCGAGCCTGACCAGGCCGATCATGAAGATCGGCAGCTCGAAGATCAGGCCGATCGTGAAGATCATCAGCGCCACGAAGCCGAAGTAGTCCTTCGCGCGGATCTCGGTCTGGTACTGGCCGGAGTCGAAGTTGAGCAGGAAGTGGAGCGACGTCGGCAGGACGACCCAGTACGCGAACGCCATGCCGATTGCGGCGAGCCCCGTCGCGGCCAGGACGAGCTTCACGACCGAGCGGTCGGCCTGCTCCGAAAACGCCGGTGCGAGGAACGACCATGCCTGCCAGACGATGATCGGCAGCGAGAGCGCGAGCGCCGTCCAGAAGCAGACGTTGAACGACGTCATGAACGGCTCGGACGGGCTCAGCGTGATCGGCTTGCCGACGTGGGCGGGAAGCGGCACCGAGAGCCAGTCGATCAGCCTGTGCCGCAGTCCGAAGAAGAGGACGCAGAACCAGGCCGTGACCGTGACCAGGCAGATGATGATCCGCGTGCGGAGCTCGGTCAGGTGCTCGACGAGCGACGCCTCTTCCTCGTGGCCGAGGCGCCTCGGGAGCGGACCCCTCAAGCGGGGCATGGCCCTCCTAGACGACGGTGTCGCGCTCGCGGGGCTGTGGCTCGGTCACGTCGGCCGACGATGCCGGGCCGAGCTCGTGCTGCTCCGGCTCGACCGGAGTCGCGTCGTGCTTGTGGTCGTTCTCGCCGGACACGGAGTCCTTGAACTCGCGCATGCCGCGACCGAGCGAGCGGGCGATCTCGGGGATCCGCTTGGGCCCGAAGACCAGTAGCACGATGACGAGGATGACGATCAGCCCCTGCCAGCCGATGTTTCCAGGCATGAGGCGAGGGTAGCAGCCCAGTCCGGCGGGGTACAGGTGATTCCGCCCCTTCGGAGATGGGTAGTGCTCGGGTACGATCGTGTTACGAGCGCGGCCGGGAACCGGCGCCGCGCCAGGACTTCCGGAGGCACAAAGTTTGGCTCAGCTGGAGATCAAGAACCTGCACGTCGCGCTGGAGGACGGCACCGAGATCGTCAAGGGCGTCGACCTCAAGGTGGCCTCGAACGAGGTGCACGCGATCATGGGCCCGAACGGCTCCGGGAAGTCGACGCTGGCGTACGCGCTCATGGGCCACCCGGCCTATGAGGTGACCGAGGGCCAGATCCTTCTCGACGGCGAGGACGTCACCGAGCTCGGCGCCGACGAGCGCGCGCAGCGCGGGCTCTTCCTCGCCTTTCAGTACCCGCACGCGATCCCGGGCGTCACCGTGACGAACTTCCTGCGCAGCGCGATCAACGCCGTCCGCAAGGCGCGCGCGGGCGGCATCGACGATCCCGTGCCGATCCCCGAGTTTCGCAAGGAGCTGCTGGCCGCCATGGAGCGCCTCGGCATCTCACGCGAGCTCGCGTCGCGCTACCTGAACGACGGGTTTTCAGGCGGTGAGAAGAAGCGGGTCGAGATCCTGCAGATGGCCATGCTGAAGCCGATGATCGCCGTCCTCGACGAGACCGACTCCGGGCTTGACATCGACGCGCTGCGCATCGTCGCCGGCGGCGTCAAGGAGCTCGTCGGGCCCGACATGGGCGCGCTCCTGATCACGCACTACCAGCGCATCCTCAATTACATCCAGCCCGATTTCGTCCACGTGTTCGTCGGTGGGCGTATCGTGGAGGAAGGCGGACCCGAGCTGGCGCACAAGCTCGAGGCCGAGGGCTACGAGGCGTTCACGCCGGAGGCGGTGTCCTAGTGACCACGATTGACGAGAGCCAGGTCGTCGCAGGAATAGGCAACGACTACAAGTACGGCTTCCACGACAAGGAGGACTACTTCTTCAAGTCGGGCCGCGGTCTCACGCCCGAGGTGGTCGCGAACATCTCGGAGCAGAAGAACGAGCCGCAGTGGATGCGCGACCAGCGGTTGAAGGCACTCGAGTACTTCGAGGCGCGCCCGCTG
>DASTZE010000099.1:0-3214 GCA_035764425.1 Gaiellaceae bacterium | reverse complement strand
TCGGCGATGTGGACGGGGATCCGGATCGTGCGCGATTTGTTCTGCACACCGCGCTGCACCGCCTGCCGGATCCACCAGGTCGCGTACGTCGAGAACTTGTAGCCCAGCCGCCAGTCGAACTTCTCGACGGCGCGGATCAGCCCGATGATCCCCTCCTGGATCAGGTCGAGCAGCGCCAGGTCGTGACCCTGGTACTTCTTGGCGATCGAGACGACCAGCCGGAGGTTCGAGTTGATCATCCGATCCTTCGCCGCCCTGTCACCGCGCTCGACGCGCTTGGCGAGCTCGACCTCCTCGGCCGCCGTCAGCAGCGGGTAGCGCGCGGCCTCGTTGAGGAAGAGTTGGAGGGCGTCGGTCGTCGTCGCCGCAAGTCCGCCGTCGACGTACGTGGGCTCCTCGGTCTCGCGCCCGCAGTCGTCGCGCAGCTCGATCCCGCGCTCCTGCAGCTCCTCGTAGAGGGACTCGACCTGCTCCTCGTCGTACTCGAACGACGAGATGAGCTCGTTGAAGGCCGTGAGGTTGACACAGCCCTCCTCGTCGCCGTTCTCGATGAGTGCCGACAGCTCCGTCTGGCTCACGTGGGGGCCTCCTTCCCGCGTCTACCGCAGTTTTAACGCGAACGGGCCTCGCGGTGATGGACGAATATAGGCGCGATGACCGAACGTTCTACCCTGCAGACCCTCACGCTGGTTTTCGGGGTCGTCTTCCTCGCTATGGGGATTCTCGGCTTCATCCCAGGGATCACGACGCACTACAGCGATATGAGCTTCGCCGGCAGCGACTCGGGCGCGAAGCTCTTCGGGCTCTTCCAGGTGAGCGTCCTGCACAACATCCTGTATCTGGTCTTCGGCGTTGCGGGCCTGCTCGCCGCCCGCTCGTTCACCGGCTCGCGCACCTACATGGTGGGCGGCGGGATCTTCTATCTGGCACTGTTCGTTCTCGGGCTCTTCGGCGGAGCGGACTGGATCCCGGCGAACAACGCCGACGACTGGCTGCACCTCGGGCTGGGCGTGGCCATGGTGAGCATCGGGTACCTGTTCGGCCAGGAGCCGCGAACGGTCGATCGCGCGGCGCCCGCCTGATCCCGGCAGAATGGGCCGGCGTTTTTCGGCGCCACCCCATTTCTCCCGTGTCCCAGACCGACCACGACGTCCTCGAGCAAGTCGAAGCCGCCCTCGGCGACGAAGGGCAGGCGCGCGTCGCCGTGGCGTTCCTGGCCGGCGCGGACGTGGCCATTCCGGAGCCCGAGCTGAACGGCGCGCGGCGCCGCGCGATCCTGCTCCTCGCGGCCGGCGGCGATCCCCACCGGGACCTGCACCTCGACGGGCGTGCCGTCCAGGCGCTGGCCGATGACCTCGACTCGACGCAACGGCGCGAGGCGCTGGCGACGGGGCTCTCGACCGTCGCCGGAGCCGCGCCCGACCTCGAGATGTTGCAGTCGACGGCCGACGAGTTGCTCGCCGACACCGACCTCGCATGGCGCTCCTTCGCCTGCTCACTCCTCGTCGAGGAGCTCGCCGCCGAACCCGGCTGAGCGTCTTTGTTCTAAGGCTTTCCCTTTTCCTGCCGACGAGACTACCGTGGTCGCCGTGGCGTCGTTCAAGTGGGTAGGGATCGGTACGGCCCTGATCGTCTTCGCCGCCGCCCCGGGGCCCGCGTCCGGGTCACAGCTGATCGACCGGAACGCCAACAACATCGCCCTGTCGGTCTCGGCCGACGGCAAGGCGCTCCTGACCTACACCGACCGCGGACAGCTGAGGCGAACGCTCGCCTGGGGCGCCGTTAACTCGATCGCGCCCACCACCGCGCGGAAGCAGGTCGCCTTCAAGGTCGACTACTCCGGCGGCTACAAGAGCTTCCACATCAAGGCCGGCCGGTTCCGCGGCAGCTGCGGGAAGTACGACGGGCCGACGCTGCACTGGGTGGTCGCGGCCTGCAAGGCGCCCGACGGCTCGTACTGGGTCGCGCAGAACTGGCAGCGCGGGCTGCCGAACTACGGCCTCCCCGGCACCCTGTTCCAGCGTCAGTACGAGCTGCGGCTGTCGCACTTCTCCGGGCCGCTGCCCGTCTTCGACGTCGACGTCGGCTGGGCATACCGGAGGTTCAACACCATCTTTGGCCGGTTCACGTACCTCGGCAAGCCGATCTTCGGCTACGGCACGACCCGACAGGGCGAGCCCACCGATTCGTTCGGCCGCCTGGCGTACGTCGACACCTACGACTCGGCGTACGGCGAGGGCTGGAAGCGCGAGAACAGCTTCGTCACGCACAGGGCGCACGGCACGTTCTGCTACGGCTTCTACCCGCACGGGTCGCACCCCTCCGGAAGGTCGAGTCGCTACCGGATCACGATCATGGGGCCCGGCGTCCAGCCCGACATGTACTGGGAAGGGGCCGCGCCCGGCGCGTACGACAAGACCTTCGACCAGGACCAGAAGACGAAGCTGCGAGCGTACGGCGACCCCACCTGCGGTTAGCGTCAGCCTGACTAAAGCTTAGGCGGGTTTCTGCCGAAAACGTTCGTATGCGGCGGCTCAGCCCTGAGCTGACACTCATCGACGCGGACCTGGCCAGCGACGCCCGCGCGGCCCTTCCGCCGGCGCGCGACGTGCTCGCCGAGATATCCAGGCACCTGGAGTCCGAGCCCATCCGGAACCTGCGCGCCGCACTGGCCCCGGACGCGGCGCCCAAGCGGCGCCGCCGGCGCGCCCCGGCGCTGCGACTCGTCGTGGGCGGACTTGCGGGCCTTGGCGCGATCGCCGCTGCGGCCCTCGTCGTCTGGCCGCAAACGTACGGGCAGGCGGCGCGCGTTCCCTCGACGCCCGCCCTGCCGTCCGTCGTGCAGGCAACGCATCCCGTTCGGGCGCATCTCCCAGTCCTGACCTGGGCGGCTGACGCGGACGCGTCGCGCTACCGCGTAGACCTGTTTCGCGAGGGGAGCCCTCTCCGCGAGGTCTGGACGGCCAGCGCGCGGCTGGCGCTCTCCTCCCTGAGCACGCCGGCGGGTAGCCCGCTCGCGCACGGGCAGTACCGGTGGGTTGTCTTCCCGGTGTTCGGCGGAGATGGCTGGCTGGGCCCGGGCAATACCGCCGGCCCGCCGCTCGCGCAGGGCACGTTCACGCTCTGACCGTCCGTATGATCGCGCCGTGGCCGGCGGCGACGAGCTGCGCGCGGCGATGCGCCGCTTCCCGGCCGGTGTGGCGCTCGTCACCGT
>DASTZE010000098.1:0-29156 GCA_035764425.1 Gaiellaceae bacterium | reverse complement strand
CGCCGTGGTTCTGGCCGGGTCAGCATTGGCCGTCTACCGCGACACCATCGACTTCTTCGGCGCAAGCCCTGCGCCCGAGCGGATCCAACTCGACTTTCAGCAGATCCACGACGTATCAGTCGCCGAGAGCGCGAAGGTCGGCGGCGCTCCGACCATCACCCCGGAAGGCCCGGCGCGCGAAGTGCTGCGTGCCGAGATCGATGGCGAGCCGCGTTCGTTGTGGGTCGTTCCGACGAAGGAGGGGTTCTTCTGCACCCGCCTGTACATAACTGGGAACTGCGTCATGCCGTGGGCGCTCAAGTCGCCGCAGGGCATGGGAGCCGGCGGCCTACAGGCGCATGGTACGAGCGGATTGGACTGGCTCCACGGCGCGGTCTGGAACGACGCCGTCCAGTCCGTCGAACTGATCTACCAGGACGGCGACCACGTCAAGCTTCCGTTTGTCTGGGTGTCCGCGCCGATCAACGCGGGCTTCTACGCCTACGACGTACCCACCGACCATGAACAACCAGGTCACCTATCCGCGGTCGTCGTCGGCTACGACGCCGATCGGAAGGCTGTCACGCACGCGTGTCTGACGCTTCCCCCAGACGAGGTCGCAGCCAGCGTCCCGACTGTCCGCGCGTTCTGCGAGCGGTGATGCTTGCGTCGATAACTGACGACCGCCGCGCCGTCCTGGAAGCTTCGGTGGTGGGTGAGATTGGGCGGGGGCGCAAAGATGTTCGTCGATGAACCCTGAGCCTGATCCCCGACCGCCACCGCTCGACTACTGCTTCGCGTTGTGGAACGGGCCGGACAATCGCGGCCGTCGCGCCGCGATTCAAGCGGCGGGCTACCGAAGGGCGTTCGTCGAGCGCTACCAACTCGGGACGGTCGGCCCGCGAGGCTGCGCCTTCTTCTTCACGGGGCGAGTGTTCAACGCCGTCCTGCTCGACAGCGGCGGCGTAGAGTGGACGGAGGAGGCACCACGCAAGCGCGGCCCGATCCGCGTGCCGGGCTGGGAGAACGCTGAGGTCACAGCGGACGGTGGCCTCGCCCCTCGCGTACCGGGAGACCCCGGCGGATGACTGACGACCGCCGCGCCGTCCTGGAACCTTCGGTGGTAGGTGAGAACGCGCGGCGGCCGGTTCGTCGCATGGTGGTACAACGGCCCAGGCGTGATCTCCGGTAGTCGAACGCCGCTTGTTGCCCTCTTGGCTGCAGCAACGGCGAGCATGGGCGGTTGCGCATTCGTTGGTAGCGCAAGGAACGTGATGCCGCCGCCCACTCGTGCGGAGGTCAAGGCGGTGTTTCGGGACTTCGCGCGCGACGGGCGCGTGAACGAGAAGCACTCATGCGCTGCTGTTCGCGAAGCAATCGACGAGGTTAAGTCGAGGTTCTTCGTTTCGCGTGACCTCACTGGCGCGACAGACGCCTACTGCGAAGGTCCGGTCGGGTGGCCATGACTGACGACCGCCGCGCCGTCCTGGAAGCTCCGTGGTGGGTGAGATGGTCGGGGGCGGGAAGCGGGCTATTGGCCGCGCGGGGCATCGAGCAGCCGCGTGAAAGCCGAGATAGGTTGCTATTCATTGTTGACCCGGATCGCTAGGGGAATCGCGCTTGCCGCCATCGCTTGCTTGGTTGGTTGCGGCGGCACGACACACGCGTCGAAAACAGGCATCCGGCGAGCAGGTGCGGTTCACGAGATGCGGGTCTCCGTGGTCGATCGCCGCCACCAGGTACGCAGCACCTATTCTTTGGACTGCCAGCCGGCCGGGGGATCACATCCTGAGCCACGCGCAGCGTGCGACGCGCTCGGTTCCTTGCTGAGTCGAAGAGCGCAGTTGGCGACCGCAAGGTGCCTGCAAATCTGGGGCGGTTCAGCGTACGCCCGTGTGACCGGAAGGTTCGGCCACCGCCCGATCAACCTTGTCCTAACGAGATCGAACTCGTGTCGAATCCACGAGTGGGACGCGCTTGCGGTCAGGCTCCTTCGGTAGCTGACGAGCGCCGCCTCATCCTCGAAGCTTCAGGGGTGGGCGAGATCGGGGGCGCGCGCCGTCAGGTCGGCTTCGCGCTGAAGCTGTCCAGGATGCGCAGAACAGCGGCGCGCTGAGCCGTGCTGGCTCGTTTGCCGAGGACGACGTGGATCTGGAAGAACCGTCCGGCCTGGCGGAACCGCAGCATGTAGCTCAGCCCCATGCACTCGTAGGAGGCGTAGTTCTTCAGGCTGAAATGCTTCGGACGGGGCGGGAAGGCGGGTCGGAATACGTCCGACCCGTACTCCCATCCGAAAATGAACGCACCTGTCGGTGGCAGCCGGTCGATGGCGGCCTTCGGCTGGCATCCATTGGCTCCTCCGCTGTCAGGTGGAAGCCGATATGAGGCGACTGCAATGATCTGCGGTGGTGCCGTGACGGGCGTCAGCCGCGTAGCGGTCGCGAACCAGCCGGGCGGGTAGCGGACCGTGATTCCCCGCGCGTGGAACGTGCGCCAGTTCGCGCCTGCGCCCATGAGCGCGAGCGCGCTCAGTAGCAGTGCCAGGGATCTCACACCGATCGAAATACGCGCTGTGGGCCTCGCAAGGTCCCGGCCCCATCCTGGAAGCTTCGGTGGTGGGTGAGATCGGGCGGAGGCGGGAAGGGGGAATGGCGCGTGATCGCCGATCCGAGGGTGTCGCAGATCGCGCTGAATAGCTCCGGATCGGCGGGCGCCTCGTAGAGCGTCGGAGCGGTCACAGGTGGCTCCTTCCGTTCGGCGTCTTTTCTGGCTGTCACTTATCGGTCGGACAAGGCTCGTGGCGGCGCGACCGGCTCGTGCGACTCGATGAGCTTCGTCAACGTCGCGGTGTCGGTTGCGATCCTCGCGGCGTCTGATGAAGGCACCCCTGCGGGATGTCGTCCGTGGGCGCGAAGGGGGCTCAGCTCGCCTGCGAGTACTCCGTCACGGAATGCAGCGCGTACCGCGATCCGGCTTTGTGCCGCCAGTTCGGCGACAACGGGGTGTACGTTGGCCGCTGTGGTGCCAAGGGGAGGCTCGCGGCCGGCCCCTCGGTCAAGGACATGTGTGGTCAGGACAGCGTGATCAGCGCAGCCGAGCTGGCCCGGCTCGGCGAGGAGCTCGGGCTCGACGTCGTCGGCGCCGCGCCCGCCGAGCCCTACGAGGAGACGGAGCGGCACATCGCCGAGCGCAAGGCGCGCGGCCTGTTCGCCGACATGCGGTTCACCATGGCGCGGCCCGACGTGTCGTGTCACCCCGAGAGGGTGCTGCCCGACGCGCGCACGGTCGTCTCAGCGGCACTCTGCTACTACGCGCCCGGCCCCGAGCCGGGACCGGGGGAGGGGCGGCTCCCGCGCTACACCTGGTTCGACGCGTACGCCGAGTTGCGGAGGAAGCTCGACGAGCTCGGGCGCCGCCTCGGCGGCGCCTACCGCGTGCTCGTCGACGCCAACCAGCACGTCGACCGCGAAGGCGCCGCCCGCGCCGGCGTCGGCTTCTACGGCAAGAACACGATGGTCATCACCAAGCGGCACGGCTCGTGGGTCGTGCTCGGCACGCTCATCACCGACGTCGTCGTCGAGCAGACGCCGCGGCTGAACACGGACTGCGGGGACTGCACGCTCTGCATCGAGGCCTGCCCGACGGGCGCGCTCGACGAGCCCGGAACGCTCGACGCGACGAAGTGCCTCTCGTACTGGACGCAGTCGGCGCAGCCCATCCCCGACGCGTACCTCGAGCACCTCGGGGTCTACGGTTGCGACATCTGCCAGGACGTCTGTCCCTGGAACCGCGGCATCGAGAAGCGCCGCGCGGGCGAGCAGCTGCCGGACGGCGCCGAGCCTGTCGTCTCGCTCGTCGAGTGGCTGGAGGCCGACCCGGACGAGCTCCGGCGCCGCTACCAACGGCTGTTCGTGCCGAACAACGACGGCCGCCTGCTGCAGCGCAATGCCGCGATCGCGCTGGAAAACAACGGCTAGGCGACTAGACGGGTGCGCCCGCGCGCAGGGCGTCGGCCAGCGACGCCGCCCGTGCGGCCATCTGACCGCGCAGGTCCTCGGGCTCGAGCACGACGGCCTCGCCTCGGTCGGACAGGATCTCGCCGACGAGCCACTCGGGCGACCCGACCGGCGTTTCGGACACCGCGGCGCCGTCCGTCAGCGGGTGCGCGCCGCGCTCCACCTTCCAGCGCGCGATGACCGGCGAGTACCAGACCCGCGCGCGGCGTGCGTCGCGCAGCCGCTGCGGCTCGAAGCCCTCGCGCGGCTCGAACGTCCGCTTCTGCAGCTTCGCCTTCCGCATCCGGTCGAGCCGGAACGAACGCTCGCCGTCGCTCGTGCGATCCCAGGTGTGCACGTACCAGAAGGGCAGGCGCCGCTCGATCGCGTACGGCTCGACCACCCGCTTGGATGGGTGCTCCTCGCCCTCCTTCAGGTACTCGAGCTCAACGAGGCGCCGCTCGCGGATCCCCTGCGTCAGCGTCGTGACCAGCGATTCCTCCGCGGGGCGTACGGACGGCTCCGGCGTCTGCGACAGCTCGAAGGCGCCAAACGTCTCCTCGAGCTTGCGTCGCACGCGCTCCAGCGGCGTATTCGCGTCGGCGGCGATCATCGGGCCGACGAACTCCAGCGCCAGCCGGATGGCACGCGCCTCGAGCGGCGTCAGCCGCGGCGGCGAGCGGAACGCGTCGCCGAACAGCTCCTTCTCGACGTGTACCGAGTCGCCGCTCAGCTGCGCGTACACCGCGTAGCAGCCCCCGCCGAAGTTGACGAGGTTCAGCAGCGATAGGTGCTCCTCGAGCGACTCCTCGGGAATGTGGAAGCGCTCCACCAGCTCGTGCGCGGGGATGTCCGCCGAGGTTGCCTCGCCGCAGCGGTCGAGCAGATATGCGAGCAGCGCCTGCAGCACCCCGAAGCGCTCGGGCGCCACCGGCCCGGCCGGTCGGTCGATCAGCTCGCCCTCTTCCGTACGGCGCCGGCGCGCGACCTTGGGCGGGTCGCCCTCGTGGCGGGCGCGCACTCGCTCGAGCGCCTCCTGCACCTCGTCGACGAGCGCCTCGGGCTCGAGCGGCACCGCGCGGCCGTCCTGGCGCAGTACCCACGACGCGAGCAGCGGCAGGCTCGAGTACTCCGTGACGAAGACGCCGCCCCTGACCTTGCCGCGGTCGCCGAAGGCCCGCTCGACCCACCAGGCCGTGTCGGGCGCTACCGCGATCCTCGCCTCGCCGACCGTCTCGCCGATCTGCCACGGCGGCCGCTGGCGGTACTCCTCGACCTCGAACTCGGCCGGAAGCCGGAAGTCGCGCTCCCTCCGCGTCGCCAGGCGGATGTCGCCGCGGATGCGCGAGACCCGGAAAGTCCGGATTGCCTCGCGCTCCACGTCGTGGCCGACCAGGTACCAGACCCCGTTGTCGTTCAGCAGCGCGTACGGGTTGACGAGCCGCTCCGCGACCCGGTCGTTCGAGATCGACCAGTACTCGAACCGCACCGTGCGCTGCTTCGAGATCGCCGACTCGAGCTTCGCCAGCCGCCCCGGCATCTCCACCGAGTAGTCGGGGTCGAAGACTTCCACGCGCACCTCGTTCTCGGTCGCCGGCTCGGGGAAGCCCGGCCGGCCGAGCGCGAGGTTCTGCAGCGCGAGCCGCAAGGGCTCCGCGTAGGCGAACTGGCCTTCGAGCAGGTACAGGCACGTCTGCAGCGCCGCGAGCTCGTCGTCCGAGAGCTCGAGCGGCGGCAGGAAGTAGCGCTCCGAGCGCAGGCTGTAGAGCTCCTCGCCCGTGAACTCGTCGCGCTGCGAGTCGAGTGGCACGCCCAGCTGGATGAGCTCCGCGCGGTCGGAGTAGAAGCGGCGGGCGAACGCCTCGTCCGACATCTCCGAGTAGCCCTCGACGTTCTGCTTGACGTCGCGCGCGGTCAGCGGCCGCCGTTCGGCCATGAGGAACGCGACGAGGGAAAGCTGGCGGATGAGCTTGTCGGTGTCGTGGGACACGCGGTGCTTATTCAAGCGGATTTCGCCCGAGTGCTTGCAATCCGTCGGCGGGTCCGTTATTCACACCCCTTCAGCTCCCCGTCGGCGTCCCCGGGGAGGCATGGATTGCCACGACGGGCAACAGTTCGCGTGAGTTTGTAACAACGAGGGGAAACGGTTAGACTGACGGCCCGCCCCAGCGGCCGATCACGAGAATCCGTATGACGACTACGTTTGCGCCTGTTGAAGCCGCCTTTGAGCGGGAGGAAACCGATGAGCGGATTCAGCACATTCAGGCGTGTATGTATCAGTACTCGCGAGCCATGTATCGCTCGCTTCGAGACCTGATCGATCCGTACGTCTCGCACGAAGTCCGGCTCGAGTACCGCCGCGCGCTGCTCTGGGAATGCGAGCAGACGTTGTCACGGCTGGCAAGAGACCCGCAGTACTTCTCCAAGCCGGATCGCGCCCTTTTCCAGGACATTCGTCGCTACTTCCCGATCACGGCGCAGGCCGAAGTTGCCTGGATCGTGCAGGAAGCGATCAACGCGGCGGTCGCGTTCGTGGAGGAGCAGATCGAGGCCGGCGCCTTCGACGGCGGCGTCCCGCGCTGCCGCGCGACGACCCGCAAAGGGAAGCCGTGCCAGCGCACGCCGCTGCCCGACCGCGACTTCTGCCCGTCGCACCAGCACCTCGAGACGGCGCAAGCCGCCTAACCAGCAGCGGAGGGGCAAGGGAACCAGGGGTTCCGCCACGGTCGGCGTTAGCTGACGATTTGGCGGGTGTAGGCCTTGCCGAACCCGAGCCGCTGCGCGTGCTGCTGTGCGCTCGCGGCGTCGTCGGCGGACTCGTAAACGCCGGTGAAGACGACGAGGTAGCCCGGGTGGAGGCTCGTGTAGCGCGACGAGTCGAGGATGCCGACGTCGGTCAGCCCCGCGTTCATTGCCCGGCGCGCGAGCCCGTTGGCCGTCCCCGTTCCGGTCGCCGAGGGGTACGAGGACAGCACGACCGTGTACGCCGTGCGGCCGAACGGCCAGGTGATCAGCGTCGTCTGCTTCTTCGGCGGCTTGTGGGTGCGGTTCTCGTTGCGCTGCTCCTGCGCCGGCGTGGGCGTCGACGTGACCTCGCGCGTGGTCGCGAGGGGCACCGGCTTCGCGCCGGTCGCGACGAACAGCTCGGTGCCGGCCGGCTCGCTTCCGGTGGAGGCAACGGCGACGGCCGCGCCGGCCGCGGCCACGAGGAGCAGCACGAGCGCGGCCCAGATCCAGTCCCCCGGGTACCACCGCAGCTTCGCCCGCCACGCGCCGGCGAGCGTCGGCATGACGCCGTGGGGGTGGGGTAGCCGCGCGCCGCACTCCAGGCAGTACTCCTGCCCAGGCGCGACCTCCGCCTGACAGTGCGGGCAGTGGTCGGCCTCGGGCGCTACCGCTCCCATGGATCGCCCTCCTGCGCCTCCCGCCAGAACTCCTCGCCGTGCGCAGTCTGCTCGTAGCTCGCCGAGACGTGCTCGGAGCGGGCGGTGTCATCGGCCACCGTTCCGCACGTGGCGCAGAAGCGCGCGTCCGCCGGCAGCGGAGCCCCGCAGCGCGTGCAGCTGACCACCGCCTCGCCGGCCCCGCGCCCGCAGTTGGCGCAGAAGTGTGCGCCCCACGCGAGCGGCGCGCCACACTCGCAATACATCTCACCGCGCCGGTGGCGTGCGGCCGACGCGCGGTCGAGCGCGTCGTCGAGCACCCGGATGCGGTCCTCCAGGACGAGCACCTCACGGCACTGCTCGAACAGCAGGTCCTGGCGGAAGCGGTTGCGGCGCACCATCTCGAGGGCCAGGCCGCCCAGGTCGCGGATGCGCTCCTCGCGCATGCGGCTTAGCGCGCGGCGCTCGCGGCGCAGCTGCCCGGGCGTATGCGCGCGGGGCGGCCCCTCCGGAACCGGGGGAACCGGCCGGTCGCGCCCGAAGAGCGAGCCTCCCGCCATCGCGGCGCGAAGGCTAGCGCTCAGAGCTGAAGGACAACCACGCGCTCCTCGGTGAGCTCGCGGACGGCGTACGCAGGGCCCTCCCGCGTGTTCCCGGAGTCTTTGACGCCGCCGTAGGGCATCTGGTCGGCGCGAAACGTGGGCGCTTCGTTGACGATCACCCCGCCGAAATCGAGCTCGCGCGCGGCGCGCATCGCCGTCTTCACGTTGGCGGTGAAGATCCCCGCCTGCAGCCCGTAGCGTGTCCCGTTGGCGAGGGCGATCGCCTCGTCGAGCGAGTCGTACGGCGCCACGGTCATGACCGGGCCGAACACCTCGTCGCACGAGACCCTGGCGTCAGCCGGCGGACGCGCGATCACGGTGGGCTGGATCAGCCCGTCCGCCACGTCGCCGCCCGTGAGGATCTCGGCGCCCCCACGCCGGGCCTCGTCGATCCACTCCAGGATCCGCTCGCGCGCGCCCTCGTCGATCACCGGCCCGACGTCGGTGGCGTCGTCGCCAGGATCACCGACGACCAGCTCCTCGACGAGCGGCACCAGCTCGCCGACGAAGCGGGCGTACGCCTCGCGGGCCACGTACACGCGCTGCACCGAAATGCAGCTCTGGCCGGCGAACGAGAACGCGTTCGCGGCCACGGCCGCCGCCGCGGCGTCCACGTCACCGTCCGCCTCGACGATCACGGGCGTGGCGTTGCCGAGCTCGAGCAGGACCTTCTTGCGCGGGGCGCGCTCGCGCAGCTTCCACCCGACCGGGCCCGAGCCGGTGAAGGTCAGCACCCCGACACGGTCGTCGCCGACCAGCACGTCTCCGATCTCCGCCGACGGGCCGACGAGGACGTTGAGCCAACCGGCCGGCAGGCCGGCCTCCTGCTCCAGCTCCGCGAGCAGGAGCGCCGAGAGCGGCGTGGCGCTCGCCGGCTTCAGCACGACGGCGCAGCCGGCCGCGAGCGCCGGCGCGATCTTGTGCGCCACGAGGTTGAGCGGGAAGTTGAACGGCGAGATCGCGCCGACCACGCCGAGCGGCTGCCGGAGCGTGAACGCGAACTTGCCCTCGCCTGCCTGCGTCGCGTCCATGGGGACGACGTCGCCGGCCAGCTTGCGTGCCTCGACGGCCGCCATCGTGTAGGTCGACATCGCGCGCGCCGCCTCGACGCGCGCCGCCTTCATCGGCTTGGCGGCCTCGTCGGAGATCGTGCGGGCGGCCTCCTCGTGGCGGCGGCCCAGGTAGCCCGCGACGCGGACGAGGATCTCGGCGCGCTTGTGCGCCGGCAGCGGGGTCTCCATCGCCCGCGCCGCGGCGTCGATCGCGCGCTGCGCGTCGGCGGCGCCGGCCTTGGCCACGCGGCCCACGACCTCGCCCGAGTACGGCGACCGCACCTCGATCCACTCTCCGGTCTCGACCCACTCGCCGTCGATGAACGCGCGGCGCTCGACAGCCGTGGTTGCCATGCGGGAGAGTCTACGTCGGTGCACCTGAACGACGTTCGCGCGATCCGCTACGGAGACGTCCTCGTCGAGGGCGAGCGCTGGCCGAACTGCATCCACGTGATCGAGCATCCCGAGGGGCGCGTCCTGGTCGACACCGGGATGATCGACTCGACGCCCGAGCTGGACGACGAGTGGGCCGTCCGCTTCGATGCGGATCTGATCCCGCGCGACGTGCTGTGCGTCATCAACACGCACCTGCACTTCGACCACTGCGGCGGCAACCGGCTCTTCCCCGGCGTGCCGATCCACGTGCAGCGCGCCGAGCGCGCGGCGGCGAAGGCGCCCGACTACCTCGAGGAGTGGGTCGAGTTCGACGGCGCGACCTACGTCGAGCACGACGGCGAGGCGGAGATCCTCCCAGCCGTGCGCGTCCTCCCGACGCCGGGCCACTCACCCGGGCACCAGTCCGTGCTCGTCGACACCGACGACGGGCTCGTCGTGGTCGCCGGCGACGTCGGCTACACCTGGGGGCAGTTCGACCGCAGCGAGTCGGGGCAGGCGCTGCTCGCGCTCGGGCCGCGGCGCATCTGGATCGCGCACGTGGCTGAGCCCCGCGACCTATGAGCACGCTCGAGCCGGATGTGCGGTATGTACGCAGCGGCGGGGCCGCGATCGCGTACATGGTGATCGGCGAGGGCGACACCGACCTCGTCTGGATCCCCGACTTCCTCTCGAACCTCGTCTACGCCTGGGAGGCGTCCTGGTGGCGCGAGTTCTACGAGCGGCTCGCGGAGTCCTTTCGGCTCATCATCTTCGACAAGCGCGGCACGGGGCTCTCGGATCTCGGCGGGCACTATCCCGCCCTGGAAACTCGCATGGAGGACATGCGCGCGGTCCTGGACGCGGCCGGATCGGAGCGGGCCGTCCTCCTCGGTTCGCACGACGGCGCCTCGATGGCGGCGCTGTATGCGGCCACCTATCCGGAGCGGACCCAGGCGATCGTGCTCTTTCACCCAATGACCCAGGCGCCCTACAACGAAGAGGACACGGAGTTCGCGCGGATCAGGACGGAGTGGGGAACCCAGTCCTTCAGCGACGAGATGCTGGCCTACAACGTCCCGGCGTGGGTCGATAGCGACGAACACCGGCTCTGGTTCGCGAACTGGCTGCGCGTCGGCGCGACGCCCACGGTGGCGCACGCGCTCAACCTGGCCTGGTACCAGACGGATCTGCGGGATGTCCTGCCGGCCGTTCGCGTGCCGACGCTTGTGCTCTACCGCCGGCACGAGCACATGGAGCCGGCCGCGCTCGACGTCGCGGCTCGCATCCCGACAGCCCAGAGCCTCATGGTCTCGGGCGACGGGTTCTGGGGGATCTTCCTCTCCCCGGAGATCCCTGAGGAGGTCGAGCGCTTCGTCGCCGGCGAGGAGCTCGCCGCCGTCCCCGACACCGTGCTCGCCACCCTGCTCTTTACGGACATCGTCGGGTCGACCGAGCGGGCCGCGGCACTTGGGGATCACGCGTGGCGCGAGCTGCTCGAGCGGCATCACGCGCTGGTGCGCCGCGAGCTCACCCGGTTCCGGGGCGACGAACGGGACACCGCCGGCGACGGGTTCTTCGCCACCTTCGACGGGCCGGCGCGCGCGATTCGCTGCGCGCAGGCCATCGCGGCCGACGTCGCGGAACTCGGGCTCGAGGTTCGCGCCGGCGTACACACCGGCGAGTGCGAGCTGCACGACGCGAAGGTCGCGGGCATCGCCGTGTCGATCGGGGCGCGTGTCGCGGCGCTCGCCGGCGCAGGCGAGGTGCTCGTCTCACAGACCGTCCGCGATCTTGTTGCAGGCTCCGGGCTCGAGTTCGACGACCGCGGCGCGCACGAGCTCAGGGGCGTGCCCGGCGAGTGGCGGGTCTACGCTGTGACCTCGGCGCCATAGGCTTTCGCGATGGTCGTCTGCTCGACCTGCGGCCAGGAAAACCCAGCCGACGCGCGCTTCTGCAATGCCTGCGCGACACCACTCGACGCTCCGGCGGCCGAGATCCGCGAAGAGCGGAAGACGATCAGCGTCGTCTTCGTCGACCTCGTCGGATTCACCGCCCGCTCGGAGCAGCTCGATCCCGAGGACGTGCGCGGCGTGCTCGCGCCGTACCACGCGCGCGTGCGCGAGGAGCTCGAGCGGCACGGTGGCGCCGTCGAGAAGTTCATCGGCGACGCGGTCATGGCGGTGTTCGGTGCTCCCGCCGCGCACGAGGACGACGCCGAGCGCGCGGTTCGGGCAGCGCTCGCCATCCGGGACTGGGCGGCAGCGAGCGAGCTCGACATCCGGGTCGGCGTGAACACGGGCGAGGCGCTGGTCACCGTGGGGGCGCGCGCAGAGGCCGGCGAGTCGTTCGTGGCCGGCGACGTCGTCAACACCGCCGCGCGTCTGCAGACCGCTGCGCCCGTCGGCGGCATCCTCGTCGGCGAGCGCACGGCGGCAGCCACGCGCGATGCGATCCGGTACGGCGCGCCAAGCGAGGTCGACGCCAAGGGCAAGACTGCCCCTGTTCCCGCCTGGACGGCGCTCGAGCCGATCGCGTCAGTGGGCGTCGACCTGTCGCCGACTCGCACGCCGCTCGTCGGCCGCGAACGGGAGGTCGAGCTCCTGGTGTCGTTCCTGCGCGGGATCGTCGACGATCGCGGCGCGCAGCTCATCACCATCGTGGGCGTGCCTGGCATCGGCAAGTCCCGGCTCGTCAGCGAGCTGTACCGCCTTGTCGACGCGGCACCAGAGCTGATCGTGTGGCGCCAGGGCCGGTGCCTGTCGTACGGCGACGGAATCGCGTACTGGGCGCTCGGCGAGATCGTCAAGGCGGAGGCCGGGATGCTCGAGACCGATGGCACGGATGACGCGTCGGCCAAGCTCACAGCGGCAGTCGAGCGCCTGACCGGCGACGGCGCCGAGGCGCGCTGGCTCGACCAGGCACTGCGTCCGCTGGTCGGCCTCGCCGAGGGCGGCTCGACCGAGGCCGCCACGGGCGCTTGGCGGCGATTTCTCGAAGCGATGACGGATCGGGGCCCAGCCGTGCTGGTGTTCGAGGACGTCCACTGGGCCGACGACGGCCTGCTCGAGTTCCTCGAAGACCTGGTCGACTGGCTGCGAACGGCGCCGCTCCTGGTGGTGGCCACCGCCCGGCCCGAGCTCCTCGAGCGGCGGCCGGGGTGGGGCGGAGGGAAGGCGAACGCGACGACCATGTCGCTCCAGCCGTTGCGCGACGAGGAGACGGCCAGCCTGGTGGCGTCGCTGCTCGAGCGGCCGGTACAGGACGCCGCAGAGCAGCAGATCCTGCTCGAGCGCGCGGGCGGCAACCCGCTCTTCGCCGAGCAGTACGTGAGGATGCTCGCGGAGCGCGGCTCGACCGGGGAGCTGCCCGACTCGGTGCAAGGCGTCATCGCCGCCAGGGTCGACGCGCTCCCGGCGCCCGAGAAGACGCTGCTGCAGGAGGCTGCCGTCTATGGGAAGGTGTTCTGGACGGGTGCCGTCACAGCGGCGCTGGGTGTGGCAGACGCCGACGATCTCTTGCGACGGCTGGAGCGGCAGGACTTCCTCCGGCGCGAACGGCGATCAGCGGTCGCGGGCGACACGCAATACGCGTTCCACCATGTGCTCCTTCGTGACGTCGCCTACGGCCAGATACCGCGGCGCCTGCGCGCCGAAAAGCACCGGCGGGCCGCCGAATGGACGGCCGGCCTCGGCCGACCGGACGAACTCGCCGAGCTGATCGCCTACCACTACAAGGAGGCGTTGGAGGTCGCCCGCTCGACCGGCGCCGCCGACGACGAGGACCTCGTCGCACGCGCCCGCCGGGCGCTGCGCGCGGCGGGAGACCGCGCCCTCGCACTCGGCGCGTACCGCTCTGCGGGCGATGCGTTCCGCGACGCGCTCGCGCTCGCCGGCGACGACGAGGAAGGCGCCGAGCTCGAGCTGTTGCACGCGCGGACGAGCCTGCACGTCGGGGAGGACGCACGCGCCGGAGCTGCACGAGCGGTCGAGCGCTTTCTCCGGATCCGCGACGACCTCGGTGCCGCCCGCGCCGAAGCGCTCGCCGCTGTCGTCGCGTGGACCGGGGGCGACCGGGCGGCCACCGACCGCCACCTTGGCGCCGCACTCGAATACGCCGGGACCGAGCCGACGGACGTCCGTGCCGATGTCCTAGCGCGCCAGGCCGGCCTGTCGATGCTCGCCGGTCGCTTCGACGAGGCGATCCGGGTCGGTTCCCAGGCGATTGCGCTGGCCGAGTCGCTCGGGTCTGCGCGCGAGCACCGCAGTGTGTGGTCCGCGGTCGCGACCGCACGCTGCTGCCTCGGTGACACCGGAGGCCTGGACGCGCTTGCCGAGCTGACCGAAGTCGCACTTGCGGAAGGGTCGTTTGAGGTGGCCGCACTCGCCGTCGGGAACCTGTCCTCGGAGCTGCACATCTACGGCCGACTCGCAGAAGCTCGGCAGGCGTTCGACCGGGACTTCGAGCTTTCCACGGCCTACGGGCTCGGTCGGCACCTTCGCCTCTGGCGCTCAGAACGCGCCGAGTGGGCGTACGCCGACGGGGCGTGGGACGACGCGCTCGCGACCGTGGACGAGCTCATCGCCGCGGCCGACGCGAGTGTGCCGACCTATTCGACGGCGGGAGACCTTGCGCTTCGCGCATGGATCCGCCTCGTCCGAGGCGACCGCGAAGGCGGCGGCGCCGACGCCCGCCGTACGGTCGACCTTGCGCGTGCATCTGACGCCCAGGCGCAGGCGACGGCGTACCCGGTCGCCGCAGCGCTCGCTCTGGCGACCGGGAACCGAACCGACGCCGACGAGCTCGCGAACGACATCCTCGAGCTCGGCACAGTCCTCGTCCCCGCGCTCTGCGCGCCGTTTCCGACGATGACCCATGTCGCCTGGGTGTTCCGCGACCTCGACCGCGCGTCGGACCTCCGTGAACAGGTGCTCGACGCAACCCCGATCGAGAGCCCGTGGAACGACGCCGCCCGGGCGATTCTCAACGACGATCTCGTCGCTGCGGCCGACACGATCGAGGGGATCGGCAGTCACGCAGCCGCCGCGTACACGCGCTACCGCGCCGGCGGCCCAGAATGGACGAAGGCAACCGAGTTCATGGAACGGGCCGGAATCACCGGGTTCCCGGTTCCCGGCGGGCGGCTCGGCGCCGAGTCGGCAGCGTAAACTCGACCCGTGGGCGACGCGCTGATCATCGACGCCGTCCGCTCGCCGATTGGCCGGCGGAACGGTTCGCTCTCGGGCACGCGGGGCGACGAGCTGGCGGCGCGCATCCTGAACGCGCTCGTCGACCGAAACGGCATCGACCCGGCCGAGGTCGAGGACGTGCAGATGGGTTGCGTGACGCAGATCGGCGAGCAGGGCTGGAACATCGGCCGCATGGTCCCGCTCATCGCCGGCTGGCCGGACACCGTCTGCGGCACGTCGGTCGACCGGCAGTGCGGCTCGTCGATGCAGACGAACTTCAACGCCGCGACTGCGATCCGCGCCGGCGAGCTGGACGTCGTCGTCTCCGCCGGCGTGGAGATGATGTCGCGCGTCCCGATGGGCTCGAACGGCGGCGACCTCTCGCCCGAGCTGCTCGCGCGGCACGACATCGTCATGCAGGGCATCTCGGCCGAGGTGATCGCGCGCGAGTGGGGGCTGAGCCGCGAGGCGCTCGACGCCTTCTCGCTCGAGTCGCACCGGCGCGCGGTCGCGGCCATTGACGCGGGGCGGTTCGAGAACGAGATCGTCCCGATCGAGCTGCCGCCCGCGTCTGGCGGCGGGGCAGGGCCGGGGCCCGCCCCGGCGGGGGGCGCAGTGGTCGCCGAAGCCGTGCGCGTGCTCCAGCACGACGAGACTCCGCGCCGCGACACGTCCGCGGAGAAGCTGGCCGCCCTGGCGCCGGCGTTCATCCCGGACGGCGTCGTCACGGCGGGGAACTCGAGCCAGATCTGCGACGGGGCGGCGGCCGTGCTGCTCGCGAGCGAGGGGGCGGCGTCGCGGCTCGGCCTCGAGCCGCGCGGGCGGTTCGTCTCGTTCGGCCTGGCCGGCGTCGACCCGCACCGGATGCTGCACGGCAATCCGCAGGCCTGCGCGAAGGCGCTCGGCCGGGCAGGGCTGACCTGGGACGACATCGCGGTGATCGAGGTGAACGAGGCGTTCGCGTCGGTCGTGCTCCAGTTTGCGCACGACGCCGGGCTCGAGGACCGCTGGGACGACATCAACCCGAACGGCGGCGGCATCTCGCTCGGCCACCCGCTGGGCGCCACCGGCGCGCGGATGAGCGCAACGCTCCTGAACGAGCTCGACCGGCGCGGCGAGCGTTACGGCATCGCCTGCATGTGCGTCGGCTTCGGCATGGCCATCGCCGGCGTCTTCGAGCGCTTCAGCTGAGCCAGGCCTGGCTTCTCGTCCGCGGCCTCGGGGATCGGCCGCTCCCGGCCGAGGTCGACCGGGGTCACATCCGGAGCCAGTCATCGACGAAGCGGCCGAGCGTCCGGCCGGGTGACCGCGCGATCCTCTACGCGTCGGTCTGGCAGGCGATGTATGGCGTCGCCGAGGTGACCGGGCCGCCCGAGCACGATCCGTCGCGCACACGCTGGGCCTGGACCTACCCGATCCGCCCGGACCTGGTCGTGGCCGACCTGCACGACGCGCCGCCGGTCGAGTCGGCCGGGATCTTCCCCCAGAGCATCTGGCGGCACTCGCACATCCGCCTCACGCCCGGGCAGTTCGAGGCGGCGGCCGGGCTGATCGCCAAGGCCATCGTCGAGCTCGGGTGGGACCGGATTGCCGACCGGTTCGCCGCGTGGCAGGCGCGGATCGACGACACGGAGCGCGACGCGCGCGTCGACGACCTGCTCGTGCGCGTTCCGCGCGGCGCCGGCATCCTCGAGCTCGGCTGCGGCGCCGGCGGGCGGACGACGCAGCGGCTCGCCGCGCACGGCCGGCTGACCGGCGTCGACATCTCCGCGGAGCAGCTCCGCCGCGCGCGCGAGCGCGTCCCCGAGGCCCGGTTCATCCACGCGGACCTCGCCACGGTCGACCTCCCCGACCGGTCCTTCGACGCGGTCGTCTCGCTCTACGCGCTCAACAACCTCCCGCGCGATGAGCTCGGCGCGCTCTTCGGCCGCATCCACGGATGGCTACGCCCGGGCGGGCTGTTCCTGGCATCGCTGCCCGCCGCCGACCTGCCGTTCTGGCAGGGCGAGTGGCTCGGCACGGACATGTTCTTCAGCGGCTGGGACGCCGACGTGACGCTACGGCTCGTCGACGCGGCCGGCCTGGAGATCGTCGACCACCGGGTCGAGACCATGCGGGAGCCGGAGGGCGAGGTTCGCTGGCTCTGGCTGCTGGTTACCCGCCGATGAGGACCGGCCGCCGGCCGTGTCCGAGGTCGACCAGGGCGCCGACAAAGGCGAGCAGCAACAGGGCGACCGCGGCGAGGATCACGAACATGCGGGGCATACCGTCAGGACGCACTGGGGCCGCTCCTCCTTCCATAGGATCGGGCACATGGAGATTCGGTCCGTCGGCGTCGTCGGTCTCGGCACCATGGGCGCCGGCATCGCTCAAGTTGCGCTCGAGGCCGGCTTCGAGGTCGTCGGCCGCGAGGTCACGATCGAGCTCGGCGAGCGGGCGCGGGCGCGCATCGAGCACTTCCTGACGCGCAAGGTCGAGAAGGGCCAGCTCGACGCCGGCGCGCGCGACGACGTGCTCGCCCGGTTGCGGCTCACGACGCATCTCACCGATCTCGCCGGCTGTGACCTGGTGGTCGAGGCCGTGCTGGAGGAGCCCGAGCTCAAGCGCGAGGTCTTCGGCGCGCTCAACCAGCTGCTCGGGCCGGAGGCGATCTTCGCGACCAACACCTCGGCGCTCCCGGTTACCGAGATCGCGGCTGGCAGCGGACGGCCCGAGCGCGTCGTGGGCCTGCACTTCTTCAACCCGGCGCCGCTGATGCCACTCGTCGAGGTCGTACGGACGGAGCTGACCGACGACGCCGTCTACGAGACCGCCTTCGGCTTCGCGGGCCGGCTCGGCAAGACGCCGATCCGCTGCCACGACACGCCGGGCTTCGTCGTGAACCGGGTGCTGATACCGCTCCTGAACGACTGCATCCGCGTGCTCGACGAGGCGCGCGTGACGCCCGAGGATCTCGACGAGGGCATGAGGGGCGGCGCGGCGTGGCCGATGGGGCCGTGCGCGCTGGTCGACCTGGTGGGGATCGACGTCCACGTGCACGCTTCGGAGGCGCTGTACGAGGCGCTGCGCGAGCCGCGCATGGCGCCGCCGGCGCGCCTCGTACGCATGCAGCAGGCAGGGCTCCTCGGCCGCAAGAGCGGCCGCGGCTTCTACGACTACGACTGACGCTCGAACAGCCGGCGCAGGACGTCGGCGTCGTGCTCGCCGACGACGACGAGCACCTCGTCGCCCGGCTCGAGCTGCGTCGACCCGCCGGCCCGGACCGGCTCGCCGTCGCGCACGAGCATCATGATCCACGCCCGCTCGGAGAGCGGGAGGTCCTCGATCCGCTCGCCGGCGGCACGGCCGCGCGGCGCGACCTTGAAGCGCCGCACGCCCGACGGCTCCTTCGGGAGCCGCACGGAGATGTGCCACGGCTCGAGGTCCGACGTCCTCATGGGGACTCGTAGCCACCGCGCCATCGACGGCACGAGCGAGCCCTGCGCGATCACCGAGAACGCGACGACGACGAAGACGATCTCGTAGATCCGCTGTGCGTGGTCGACGCCCTGCAGCAGCGCCAGCGCCGCAAGCAGGATCGGCACCGCGCCCTTGAGGCCGCTCCACATGATGAACAGACGCTCACCCCAACGGAGACGGACGGGAAGGAGGAGCGGGGCGGCGACGAGCGGCCGCGCAACCAGCGCGAGCACGACGCCGAGGGCGAGCGCGCGCAGCCAGTCCGTGCCCGAGAAGACGTCCGTCAGGTCGATCGTCAATCCGAGCGCGACGAAGACCGTGATCTCGGCCAGGCTGGCGAGCGAGCGGTGGAAGCTCTCGATCTCCGTCTTGTACGGAGCGCGGGCGTCGCCGATCAGCACGCCGGTCACGAACACGGCGAGGAACCCGGAGCCGTGCGCCACCGTCGCCGCTCCGTAGATGACGAGGCTGACCGCGAGCGTCCGCAGCGGGTAGAGCCCTTCGTGCGGGAGGGTCGTTCGCATGAACGGCAGCAGTATCCGCGCGCCGACGTAGCCGGCCACCAGCCCGACCGCGATCTCGAGCGCGAAGTCGCCGATCACGTTCACGGAGACCCCGCCGCCGTGCGAGGCGATGTCGAGCATGGCGATCATCAGCGCGATCCCGACCGGGTCGTTTGCGCCGGACTCGCCTTCGAGGATCGTGCCGCTGCGGCCGCGGATCTCGCGCCGGCCGAGGACAGCGAACATCACCGCGGGGTCGGTCGGCGCGAGCGCGGCGCCCACGATGCCGGCCGTGACCCAGCCGAAGTCGAACAGCAGCGCGGCGGCTACGGCGATGACGATCGCGGTCGCGAACGTGCCGACCACGCCGAGCACGCCGATCGGGACCAGCGACGCGCGGAAGCGGCGCCAGCCGACGTGCATGCCGCCGTCGAAGAGGATCATGACCAGCGCGACGACGCCGACCCGCTCGACCGTCTTGATCGAGAGCTCGTCGCGCAGGTCGGGGAACACGTCCGACGCGACCGCAGCCGCGAGCAGGAAGATGGCCGGCGCGGGAACGGGCAGCAACGACGTCAGCTTGCTCGCGAGCACCGCGAGCACGAACGCGCCGCCCACGACCAGGATGATCTCGCCGAACGCGTTGATCTCGTGCACGTCGCGAGACTACGAAGCTTCGGCCGTTAACGGCTTTCTTACGTCTTACTCACTGTGTTCACACCGCGGACCTCGATACTTGAGACTATGGGAACCCGCGTCCTCGCTCTCGGCGTGCTGTTCGCCGCGCTCGCGACGTCGGCCGCGGCTGCCTCGAGCGGCCCGCTCAACCTGCGCAGCCAGCGCGACGGCACGTTCTCGGTACAGGCCGGCCGCGGCATCTTCCAGCTGCAGAACGTGCAGGGCTCCGTGCTCGGCCAGGTCGACCGGGGCAAGGTGACGATTACGAGCAACGCCCCGGCGATCGTGCGCGGGTACCAGTCGATCAAGATCAAGCCGTCCGGAGCCGCGCTGTACTGCTGCAAGAACCTTCGGTTCCGCATCCCGCGTGGCAAGTTCACGGTCCAGATCGACCAGGGCGTCGGGGTGCAGCTCAGCGTCGTCGGCCGCGGTAGGGCGATGATGCTTGGCGCCGGTTACGCCGA
Source organism: Gaiellaceae bacterium (assembly GCA_035764425.1). Taxonomy (GTDB): domain Bacteria; phylum Actinomycetota; class Thermoleophilia; order Gaiellales; family Gaiellaceae; genus JACVRM01. The sequence continues at coordinate 9,480 of DASTZE010000098.1, read as the reverse complement.
GCTTGGCCTGTCCGACGGCACGTATCAGCTCAACGACTCGCCCGACGTGCCGGTGCCCGACGTGCGCACCTGGGTGCAGATCAAGGCGCCCCAGCCGGGTCCGCCGCCGAAGCGCAGCCAGCTCCTGCGGCCCTGACCACCCGCTCTGGCATGCTGGACGAGGCTATGGCCCCAACCGGAACCGTCCAGACAATCCTCGTGGTCGAGGACGAGGAGTCGATCGCGTCGTTCGTCGCGCTCTACCTGCGCAATGCCGGCTACGGGGTCGAGACGGCGGCGACCGGTGCCGACGCCCTCGCGAAGCTCGACGCGGCGAAGCCTTCGCTCGTCGTACTCGACCTCATGCTCCCCGACGCCGACGGCATCGACGTCTGCCGGCGGATGCGCAAGGGCTCCGACGTGCCGATCCTGATGCTGACGGCGCGTGATGAGGACGTGGACAAGATCATCGGCCTCGAGGTCGGCGCGGACGACTACATGACGAAGCCGTTCAACCCGCGCGAGCTCGTCGCGCGCGTGAAGTCCATTCTGCGCCGCGCGAACGCGGACCGGCGTCCCGCCGAGCCGCGCACGCTGCAGCACGGCGATCTGCACGTGGACGCCGGCCGCCGCGAGGTGCGCGTCGGCGACGAGGAGATCCAGCTCGCGCCCAAGGAGTTCGACCTGCTCTGGGAGCTGCTCGACCACCGCGGCATCGTGCTCACGCGCGACCAGCTACTCGAGCGCGTGTGGGGGTACACGTTCGCGGGCGACACGCGCACCGTCGACGTCCACGTCCGCCAGCTGCGCCGGAAGCTTGGCGACGCGTCGCCGATCGTCACCGTGTGGGGCGTCGGCTACAAGGTCGCGCACGCCAAGGGCGCGGTGAGCGCGTAGGGGCAGCGGCGTGTTCCGCTCCCTGCGCTTCCGCCTCCCGGCCTTCTTCCTCATCGGCATCGTGCTCTCGGGCCTGATCGCGGCTGCGATCGCGGTCGGCCTGTTCCAGAACTACGTGCAGGACCGCACGCGGAGCGAACTGATGCGGAACGCCGCCGGTCTCGCGAAGCTGTACGAGAAGCAGGCGCTCTACTCGCAGGATCAGGGCCGCAGGCCATTGCCGTTGTCGGCCCGAGACCTGGAGAAGGCGAGCGGCAACCGCATCTTCTACATCGGCGCCAACACATTCCTGCTCGGCCAGCCGGGGTTGCGCCACCTGCCGGACAGCTACTTCCCGGACTGGCGGCTCGGGAAGCCGCACAGCTTCGAGTTCGTCCCGCCCAATCTGCACGAGACCTACCTCGCGTACGCCCGGCCGTTCTACCTCGAGGGCACCCTGTGGGGGGCGCTCGTCGTCGCAACCCCGAAAGACACGCTGCGCTCCGGCTGGATCACGCTCATGCAGCGGCTCGGGCTCGCGTTCCTGATCGGCGCGTTCGTGGCCGGTGGGCTCGGCTGGTGGCTGTCGCGGCGCATCACGCGGCCGGTGCTTGCGCTTGCCGATGCGGCGGATGAGGTGGCGAAAGGCAACTACGACGTCCAGCTGCCCCCGCCGGGCGACGACGAGATCGGGGAGCTGTCGATCCGGTTCTCGGAGATGGCGAGGCGGCTCAGCGAGGTCGAGGAGCTCGAACGCAACTTCCTCATGACCGTCTCGCATGAGCTGCGCACGCCGCTGACCGCGATCCGCGGCCACGTCGGGGCGCTGCGCGAGGGCATCGCCGAGGATCCAGAGCTGCGTGAGCGCTCGCTCGAGGTGATCGCCATCGAGGCGGCGCGGCTCGAGCGGCTCGTGGGCGACGTGCTCGATCTCGCCAAGCTCGACGCGCGCCGTTTCACTGTCCTGCACGAGGAGGTGGACATGGGCCAGCTGATCGATCAGGCCTACGAGGCCTTCGGCGAGGAGGCGCGCCGGCGCGGGATCGAGTACACGTCGGACGTCGGCGCGCGGCCGGTGATCCTGTCAGACGGCGACCGCGTCCTGCAGATCGTCTCCAACCTGCTCTCGAACGCCTTCCGCTGGACGCCGGACGGCGGTCACGTGGAGCTCGAGCTTTCGCAGGCGGACGGCAGCGTTGCGGTGGCGGTCGCGGACAGTGGCCCGGGGATCTCGGCGGCCGACAGGGAGCGGATCTTCCGGCCGTTCGTGTCCGGTGGCGGCGGTGGGACCGGCCTCGGCCTGGCGATCGCCCGGGAGCTCGCGACTGCACTCGGCGGAAGGATCCGCGTCGACAGCACTCCGGGCGAGGGCAGCCGCTTCGAGCTGCTCCTGCCCGCAGGCGTGACCGCTGCGGAGCCTGAGCTCGTCAGCTGAACAGTGGGTCTAGCTGTTGGCGCGCCGCTCTTCGATGCGGTAGACGATCGCGCCGCCGCCGCGCTCGAAGCCCTGCTCGATCCGTTCCAGGCGCTGGTCGACGCCCTTCCAGCCCGATGAGACGAGGTCGACGAGCAGCGAGAGGTCGTCGAGGCGTGCGCGCCGTTCAGCGACCAGCTGGCCCTCGATCCGCTCGAGCCGGCGGATCGTCTGCCCGGCGAGCCCGCGCACCTCGGCCATCTGGCGCGCGACGGGAAGCGCCTCGGCGCGGACGCCGTCGCGGACGGCGTTGCCAACGCGCTCCGGTAGCGACGACTCCAGGTTCGCGGCCAGCTCGGCGAGCTGCTCGACCTGCGCGCGGGCGCGCTCGAGAGCGGCATCCACGTCGGCCGCCTGCGTGCGCTCCTGGGCCGCCTCTGCGAGGCGCTCCTGCACGCGGGTCAGCACGTCGTCGTCCATCGCGGGCAACGCTAGCGTGGGCATCGGATGAGATCGGACGAGCTCGAGTACGAGCTGCCGGCCGAGCTGATCGCGCAGCATCCGGCGGCGCGACGGGACGCGTCCCGGCTGCTCGTTTATGACCGCGCGACCGGCGCTGTGCGGCATCGAACGTTCGCCGAGTTGCCCGAGGAGCTGACGCCGGAGGAGCTCGTCGTCGTCAACGACACGCGCGTCGTGGCGGCGCGGATCACCGGCCGGCGGGCGACGGGCGGCGCGGCAGAGGTGCTGCTGCTGGAGCCTTCAGGAGGGCCGGGGGAGTGGGAGGCGCTGGCGCGGCCGTCGCGGCGTCTGCGGGCCGGCGATCGCATCGGCAGCGCCGAGCTCGTCGAGCCGCTCGGCGAGGGCCGCTGGCGCGTCCGGCTCGACGGCGCGCCGGCCGGGGACATGCCGCTGCCGCCGTACATCACCGAGCCGCTCGGCGACCCGGAGCGCTACCAGACCGTCTACGCGCGTGAAGAAGGGTCAGCGGCCGCGCCGACCGCCGGACTCCACTTCACGCCCGAGCTGCTCGCCTCGCTGCCGGTCGAGCGTGTGACCCTGCATGTCGGCCTGGACACGTTCCGGCCGCTCGCGGCTGAGACACTCGAGGAGCATGAGCTACACAGCGAGCGCTACGCCGTCGAGCCGGCAGCGTGGGAGCGGATCCGCGCCGCTGAGCGCGTGCTGGCGGTCGGGACGACGACGACGCGCGTGCTGGAGTCGCTGGCGCGAGGTGCGCCCGTCACCGGCCGCACCGCCCTGTTCATCACCCCCGGCTTCCAGTTCCGCCGGGTCGACTCGCTGCTGACCAACTTTCACCTGCCCCGGTCGACGCTCCTCGCGCTGGTCATGGCGTTCGCCGGCGTGGAGCAGACGCGCGAGCTCTACCGGGTCGCGATCGAGGAGCGGTATCGCTTCTACTCGTTCGGCGACGCCATGCTTCTCCGATGAAAGTCCGGCTCGGCTGCGCCGAGCCATGACGACTTTCATCGGATGAAAGGTCACACGCGACTTCGCGCGACGTGACTGCGGCCGGCAGAGCCGGCCTCCGTCGGTGGCGGATAGCTTGGCGCGGTGGGTGTGTTCGAGGTCACGGCTACGGACGGCTCGGCGCGGGCCGGAGTCCTGCACACGGCGCACGGCGATGTGCCCACACCCGCGTTCATGCCGGTCGGTACCAAGGCGACGGTGAAGACGCTTGACCCGGACGAGGTGCGCGACGTCGGCGCGGCGATTCTCCTCGCCAACACGTACCACCTCGCCTTCCGGCCGGGCACCGACGTCATCGCGGAGCTCGGCGGCCTGCACCGGTTCATGGGCTGGGATGGGCCGATCCTCACTGACTCCGGGGGTTTCCAGGTCTTCTCGCTCCGCCACACGATCCTCGGCGCTGACGACGAAGGGGTCACGTTCCGCTCCGTGTACGACGGCGCGCCCGCACGCCTCACGCCCGAGAGCGTCGCCGCGGCCGAGGCCGCGCTCGGCTCGGACATTGCCATGTGCCTCGATGTCTGTCCCCGCGCCGGCGCTCCGCGCGAGGAGCTGGAGGAGGCGGTCCGCCGCACGACCGTCTGGGCGACCCGCCAGCGCGAGGTGCCGCGCGGCGAAGGCCAGCTTGTCTTCGGCATCAGCCAGGGCGGTATCGACCCCGGGCTCCGCGAGCGCTCGATCGCCGAGATCGCCGCGCTCGGCTTCGACGGCTACGCGCTCGGCGGCCTCTCGGTGGGCGAGGAGCGGGAGCGCACCTGGGCGGCCGTCTCCCACGCAGCGCCGCTGCTCCCCACTGTGCAGCCGCGCTACTTCATGGGCATCGGCGATCCCGAGGGGATCCTCGAGGTGATCGAGCGCGGTATCGACATGTTCGATTGCGTCCTGCCGACCCGGCTCGGCCGCACGGGCACCGCCCTGACGCCGACGGGTCGCCTCAACCTGAAGAATGCGGCCTTCGCACGCGACCCCCGACCACTTCTTACCGATTGTTCATGTCCCACCTGCAAACGTTTCTCGAGGGCGTACGTCCGACATCTTGTGAACCAAAATGAAGTCCTCGGCCTCCGCCTGCTCACCCTCCATAACGTGCACTTTCTGCTCGACCTGACCGCGAACGCACGGGCGGCGATCGAGCGCGGAGAGCTAGCATCCTTCAAGGCCGAGACCCTCGGCCGCCTCAATACGTCGTCGGAGGAAGCGGCTTGACCCCAATCCTGTTTCTGATCCTCCTGCTCGGGCTGGCCTGGTTCCTGCTGATCGCCCCGCAGCGCCGCCGCCAGCAGGCGGCGCGCGACGCACGCGAGAAGGTCGACCCCGGCGACGTCATCCTGACCGCCGGCGGCATCTACGGAACCGTCCTGGAAGTCCGCGAGTCGGACATGGACGTCGAGATCGCGCCGGGCACAACGGTGCGCATGGACAAGCGCGCAATCGCCGTCGTCGTCGAACCCCACGAGGAGCCCGAGGCGGAGCCGGAGGAGGCGGCCGCCCCGGACGAGGAACCGTCCGCGCCGGCCCGAACGTAAGTGCCGGCTCCTTTCATTCCGGGCGTTCCCGGCTACGCTGAGGCAGGGGCTTTCTAGGTGTCGAATCGTCGCACGCAGCTGTTGCTCGTCTTCGCCACGCTTGTTGCGCTGGCGGGTGTGGCAGCGCTCGCGATCCCCGGCTCGCCCGTGCACCGGTCGCCCACGCTCGGGCTCGACCTCCAGGGCGGGATCGAGGTCGTGCTGCAGGCGCAGCCGCCGCCCGGCCACACGCTGACGGCGGAGGACCTCGACCGCTCCGAGACGATCATCCGCAACCGCATCGACAAGCTCGGCGTGTCGGAGCCGGAGGTGCGCAAGCAGGGTGACAACCAGATCTCCGTGCAGCTCGCGGGCGTCTTCGACCAGCAGCGCGCGGTCGGCATCATCGGCTCGACGGCCGCGCTCGAGCTCTACAAGCTCGAGGACGATCTCGTCAACCCGTCGGTCAACCCGCTGACGCGGCAGCCGATCGCGCACACGTCGCTATACGACCTGCTCGCGCCGGTCTCGTCCCAGGCGGGCACGAAGGGTTCGGCGTACTACCTGTTCGGCCCGAACAAGAAGCTCGTCGCCGGTCCGGCCGTGACGAAGGAGGCCCTGCTGAGCACGCGCGCGGCCAGGTGCGCAACGGGCGAGCGCACCGGCGGGCCCTGCAAGAGGATCATCGCCGCCGCCGGCAAGGCGAAGAAGAACGCGAAGGCGGGCACGGACGGTCTGCCCAAGGGCTGGACGATCTTCGGCCGCCCGGCGAACACGACCGTCATCACGTGCGACGTCAGCGGCCGCGTCTGCCCGGGCCTGCAGACGACCCCGCTGCCCGGCGTCACCTACTACTACCTCTTCAAGCACACGAGCCCGGACGCCAAGAACCCGGTGCCCGAGATGGGCGGCGGCGACCTCAAGCTGTCCGGCACGCAGGCCGACTTCGCCTCCGACACGGGCGAGCCGGAAGTGCTCATGGCCTTCACCGGCAAGGGCTCCGGCAAGTTCCACGAGATCACACGCGAGCTCGCGCGCGAGGGACGCATCCGCGCCGCGCAGCTGCCCGCGGGCACCGACCAGTCGGCCGCGTTCGGGCACTTCGCGATCGTGCTCGACAACCAGATCAAGTCGTTCCCGTACATCGACTTCAACAGCACGCCGGATGGAATCTCGGGCGACAACGGCGCCCGCATCACCGGCATCGGCTCGATCGGCGAGGCCAAGGACCTGGCGCTCGTGCTCCAGACGGGCGCGCTGCCGGTCAAGTTCCGGGTGGTCGATCAGACGACCGTCTCGGCGACGCTCGGCAAGGACTCGCTCCACCAGGCCGTCCGCGCCGCGATCGTCGGCCTCGTGCTCGTCGCGATCTTCCTCATCCTCGTCTACCGCTTCCTCGGCGTCGTCGCGGTGCTCGGCCTCGGCGTCTACGCCGCGCTGCTCTACGCCGTGTTGCTGCTCTTCAACGTGACGCTGACGCTGCCGGGCTTCGCCGGCCTGATCCTGACGATCGGGGTGGCCGCTGACGCGAACATCGTCATCTTCGAACGCATCAAGGAGGAGTCACGCGCGGGCAAATCCGTGCGCGCGGCCATCGCGGCCGGCTACACGAAGGGCTTCAGCACGATCGTCGACGCGAACGTCGTCACCGCGATCACCGCGCTCGTGCTGTTCGCGGTGGCCACCGCCGGCGTCAAGGGCTTCGCGCTGATGCTGCTCATCGGTACCGCGATCTCGATGCTGACCGCCGTCGCGGTCACGCGCGCCTTCCTCGGTCTGCTCGCGGGCTTCAAGTGGTTCAACAGCCCGCGCTTCATGGGCGCCTCGGGCCAGCCGCATGCCAAGTGGCTCCAGATCGACTACATGGGCAAGAAGAGGCTCTGGTTCGCGATCTCCGGCACGGTGCTCGCGATCTGCATCCTCTCGCTCGGCATCAAGGGCCTGAACCTCGGCATCGACTTCGAGGGCGGCTCGCAGGTCACGGTGGCGAAGCTCAACCAGCCGGCGACGACCAGCGACTTCCAGCAGATCACGGCCAAGATCGGCCAGCCGGCGGCGGTGATCCAGGGCCGTGGGCCGTCGACGAACGGGCAGTACCGCTCGTTCCAGCTGCAGATGAAGTCGCTCGACAACGCGAAGCTCACCGAGCTGCACCGCGAGATCACCGACAAGTACGGCGAGAACATCTCCTACGGCGAGAAGAGCGTCTCCGCGAGCTTCGGCTCGCAGATCGCGCGCTCGGCGATCCTGGCCATCTTCGTCTCGTTCCTGCTGATCGTCCTCTACATCACCCTGCGCTTCCAGTGGAAGTTCGCGGTCCCGGTCCTCGTCGGCATCGCGCACGACGTGCTCGTCTGCGTCGGCATCTACTCGCTCACCGGCCGGGAGGTGAGCACGTCGACGGTCGCGGCGGTCCTGACGGTTCTCGGGTACTCGATGTACGACACGATCATCGTCTTCGACCGCATCCGCGAGAACATCCCGCTGATGAAGCGCGCGCCGTTCGCGCAGATCGCGGACGTGTCGATCTGGGAGACCATCCGCCGCTCGCTGGCGACGACGTTCATCACCGTCCTGCCGATCATCTCGCTGCTGCTCTTCGGCGGCGCCACGCTCAAGGACTTCGCGTTCGCGCTGCTTGTCGGCGTCGTCTCGGGTGCCTACTCGACGATCTTCATCTGCGCGCCGCTCCTGACCATCCTCAAGGAGCGCGAGCCGGAGTACGCGCGGCGCAAGCAGGCCGCCCCGGCCGTTGTCAGCGGGGTCGAGGCCGCCGAGGTGCTCGCCGCCGCCGAGGAGGCGGCCGCCGAGGCGCCGGCGCCGGAGTTCGCGCCGACGATCATGGGCGGAGGCGGAGACAACGCCCGCCGCGAGCGGCGCCGCCAGCGGCGCCGGACACGGCCACACGGCCGCGCCAGGTAGGCGGTGGACGACCGCGGCGCCATCCGGGAGCTGGTACAGCAGCTCGGGCTGGCAGCGGTCGGGGCGGTCTCACTGACCGCGGAGCGCGCCGACCGCCTGGCCGACGATCTCGCGGGCCGCGGCGGCATGCGCCGCGACGAGATCCGGTCCGTCATCGAGGACTCGATGGGCCGCTGGCGCTCCGAGGCCGGCCGGGTCGGCGATCGCGCCGGAGCGCTGCTCGCCGATGTCCTGGTCGACCTCGGGCTCGTGACGAAGGACCAGTACGAGGAGCTGGAGCTCCGCGTGGCGCAGCTCGAGCACCGGCTCCGGCTCCTGGAGCCGCCGGCGCCGGGCTCGAATCACCGCGGAAAGTCCGGCTCGGCTTCGCCGAGCCATGACGACTTTCCGCGGTAGAAGTCAGACGCGCCTTCGCGCGGCGTGGCTACGGCGGGCAAAGCCCGCCTACGCCGGTTGATCGCTAGCCAACTCCCGGTGATGGGGCGTATGCGCCAAGGAAGCCGGCGCCGATGATCTGCTGGGAGACGGCCTCCTGGCCGAGGTAGCACTCCCATTCCGTGCCGTCGGAGCGCAGCGAGCGGCACCCGCCGTTCACGTGCTTCGTGGCGTCGACGGTCGGCTCGACCGTGCCCCTCCAATCGGAGATCTCCGGCGCCGGCGCATGCGCGAGCACGCAGTGGAACTCGACGTTGTCCTTCACGACGGTGCAGGTCGGCTCGGTGCCGGCGAGGGCGAGCGTCCCGGCGGGCATGCTTTGCGCCACCTGGTCGGCGCCTGTCAGCGAGCCGACCGCGATGGCGGCGCCCGGCACGACGACGGCGAGCACGGCGAGCCCGACGGCGAGGCGGCGGCCCGTGATGCGCCTGAGGGGCGCCAGGTCGGCCTCGGCGGAGCGCTCGAGTGCCTCGCCCAGCCGGTTGAGCATTGTCTCCTGGGTCATCGTTCCTCCCTGGTCAGTCGGTCTCGAAGGGCGGCGAGTCCGCGGTGGACGCGGACGCGGGCGGCGCCCGGCGTGGTCTGCAGCGACGCGGCGACGTCGGCGTAGGCGAGGTCGTCGACGAAACGCAGCTCGAGCGCCCGCTGCTGGTCGTCCGGGAGCTCGGCGAGCGCCTCGTCGAGCCAGGCCTCGGTTGGCTCGGCGATCGCAGGCTCGCGGTCGAGCCGCTCCAGCACGCCGAGCCGCGCACAGGCGGCCTGCTCGATGCGGCCGCGCCGCACCGACGCGCCGAGCACATGGCGCGCGATCGCGAACAGCCACGGCCCTGCCGAGCCGCCCGACTCGTGGGGGGGGGG
>DASTZE010000097.1:0-9035 GCA_035764425.1 Gaiellaceae bacterium | reverse complement strand
GCGGCCATCTCGCGGCCCAGGAAGGGCAGGTCGTGGTTCCGGCCGAGCACGCGCGGGCCGAGCTTCTCGCTCATGCCGAAGCGCATGACCATCTGCTTCGCGGTCGACGTGACCTTCTCGAGGTCGTTCGCGGCGCCGGTCGTGACCTCCTGGAAGACCATCTCCTCGGCGGCGCGGCCGCCCAGCGTCATGGCGAGCTGCTCCATGAGCGAGGTCTTCGTGGTCAGGTAGCGGTCCTCGCGCGGCAGCGAGATCGTGTACCCGAGCGCCTGGCCGCGGCTGATGATCGAGATCTTGTGCACGTCGTCTGTGTGCTCCAGGAAGTGCCCGACGATCGCGTGGCCCATCTCGTGGTACGCGGTCACCTTGCGCTCGTGCTCGGAGAAGAGGCGCGTCTTCTTCTCCGGGCCGGCGATCACGCGCATGATCCCTTCCTCGAGCTCCTCCTGACCGATCGTCTTCTTGCCGCGGCGCGCTGCCAGCAGCGCCGCCTCGTTGACGAGGTTGGCCAGGTCGGCGCCGGTGAAGCCCGGCGTCCCGGCGGCGAGCGTGTCGAGCTCGATACGCGGGTCGAGCGGCTTGCCCTTCGAGTGCACCTCGAGGATCTTGCGGCGGCCGTTGCGGTCGGGGCGGTCGACGACGATCTGGCGGTCGAAGCGGCCGGGGCGCAGCAGCGCCGGGTCGAGGATGTCTGGCCGGTTCGTGGCCGCGATGAGAATGATGTTGTCCTTCAGCTCGAACCCGTCCATTTCGACGAGGAGCTGGTTCAGCGTCTGCTCGCGCTCGTCGTGCCCCCCGCCGAGGCCGGCGCCGCGGTGGCGGCCGACCGCGTCGATCTCGTCCATGAAGACGATGCACGGCGAGTTGGCCTTCGCCTGCTCGAACAGGTCGCGGACGCGCGAGGCGCCGACGCCGACGAACATCTCGACGAAGTCCGAGCCGGAGATGGAGAAGAACGGCACGCCCGCCTCGCCGGCGACCGCGCGGGCGAGCAGCGTCTTACCGGTACCGGGCGGCCCGTAGAGCAGCACGCCCTTCGGGATGCGCGCGCCCAGCGCCTGGAACTTCTTCGGGTTCTCGAGGAACTCCTTGATCTCGTGCAGCTCCTCGACGGCCTCGTCGACGCCGGCGACATCCTTGAAGCCGATCTTGGGCGAGTCCGGCGTCATTCGCTTCGCGCGCGACTTGCCGAAGCTCATGACCTTCGACCCGCCGCCCTGCACCTGGTTCATGAGGAAGATCCAGAACCCGATGAGCAGCAGGAACGGCAGGAACGAGCCGATCAGCGACACCCAGGAGAAGCCGCCCGTGCCCTTGGAGTCGAACTGGATCCCGTGCGTCTCGATCTGCGTCTGCAGGCGGATCTGCGCCTGCGGCGTCGCATAGTGGACGGTCGCCTTCTTGCCGTCGGTGAACGTCACGTTCGCCGCCTGCTTCGAGGGGTCGAACACGACGTCCTGGATCGTGCTCGGCTCCTTCTGGACCGTCGTGATCAGGTCGGAGGTCGTCAGCTTCTCCGTGGCCTTGCCGCTGCCCATGAAGGTCTGGCTCGCCAGGTAGACGAGCAGGACGATGACGATCAGCGGGAAGAGAGCGGAGCGGAAGAAGCGGTTCACGTGGCCTCCATTGGAGGGTAGCAGCGTCTATTCGTCCTATCGGGCGGCGCGGCTCACCCTCTTTAGGACCTTCTTACGCCAGATCGGGAATCAGTCGCTCGTTCAGTACGCCGACGTACGGCAGGTTCCTGTACCGCTCGGCGAAGTCGAGCCCGTACCCGATCACGAACCGATTCGGGATCTCGAAGCCGACGTAGCGCACCGGCACCTCGATCTCGCGGCGCGACGGCTTCGTCAGCAGCGCGCAGATCTCGAGCGAGGCGGGCTCGCGCGCGCTCAGGTTGCGGACGAGGTACGACAGGGTGAGGCCCGAGTCGATGATGTCCTCCACGACCAGCACGTGGCGGTCGCGGATGTTGATGTCGAGGTCCTTGAGGATCCGCACGACGCCCGACGAGTCGGTGGCGGCGCCGTAGCTGGAGATGGCCATGAAGTCGACCTCGCAGTGCACCCGCAGGTGCCGCATCAGGTCGGCCATGAAGAAGACGGCGCCCTTGAGCACGCCCACGAGCAGCAGGTCGCGGCCGTCGTAGTCCTCCGAGATCTCGTCGCCCAGCTCGGCGATGCGCTCGGCGAGCGCGTCCTGGTCGACCAGTATCTCGGCGACGACCCGCTCGAGCTCCGTCTGGCTCACCCATCCCTCCTGGCGATCACGCCTGGCGCCTCGACGATGCCCGGCACGGCGACGACCTCGGCGCCGCGGACGACGAGCGGCCAGGCCTCGCGCTCGGAGCGCGGCACCTTCGCGTTCACGAAGACGTCCTGCACTTTCATCCGACGCCCCGCGAGCCGGTCGCCGGCCCGCCAACCGCGCACGTGGAGCCCGGGGAGCTCCGATTCGATCGTCCAGGCACCCCAGCGAACGGCGCCGACGAGCGCCACAGGGCCCGGCTCGAGCCATACCCGGTCGTACTCACGTACGGCCTGGAGGCCGGCGCCAAGGTCGATGCGCTTCGACCCCTCACGAGACGCGAGCAACGATAACAGGGCTTCCTCGACGCGTCTGGGGAGCCGTCGCTCGGCCGCCGCGTGCAGGAGATTCACGTCGGCGGACGGGTGCAGCCGGCGCAGGAGCGGGAGGATCTCGGCGCGGATGAGGCCGCGCGCCGTGGCTGGATTGGACGAGTCGAGCCGGAACGCGAGCCCCTGGTCGCGGCAGTACGCCTCCGTGTCCTCGCGCCACACATCGAGGAGCGGGCGAACGACCCCGTCGGCCCGCTTCCGCTCGATCCCGCCGGTGTCGCCGCGCGAGACGAGCCGGTAGATCACCGTCTCGACCTGATCGGAGGCCGTATGCCCGGTCGCCCGCAGACCGCGTCCAGCTGTGACCCGGTAGCGGGTGTCCCGCAGCGCGGCCTCGCTCCCTTCGCCGCGTGCGTCGATCACCTCTGCGCCCAGCACTTCGCGGCAGAAGCGCGCGTCGTCCTCCGACTCCTCGCCGCGCAGGCCATGGTTGACGTGCACGGGAGCGACCTCGAAGCCGAGCGCGCCGAGAACGTGCCAGAGGCAGGTCGAGTCGGCGCCGCCCGACACGAGGCAGGTGACCGCGCCGCCCGGCTCGATCAGGCCGTGCTCTCGGATCGACGCCTCGACGCGCTCTGGCAGCGTCACAGGGCGGCGGCGGTGTGGTACGCGACGAGGACGTCGTGGTCGGCACGACCGCCGAGCGCGTGATCGAGCCACTCGGCGGCGGCGACGTGCAGCCCGCGGTCGGCGCGTGCATAGACGAGCTCGCGCACGAGCGGGTGCAGGAACCCGTACTCGGCCTCGCGTGCCACCGTGGAGACACGCACGCTCTGGAGCAGCTCGACGGCCACCGCCTGGTCGAGCAGCCGGCAGGCCTCCTGGACGTCGAGCCCGGTGAGCGCGGCTACTGCTCCGCCCCAGAACGTCCGCCCGACGACGGCACCCGCCTCGACCGCGCGCCGCTGCTCGGGGCTCAGCGCCGCGAGCCGCGCCTCTACGACCTCATCGAGCCCGCCCGCAAGCGGCCGGCCGAGTCGCGCGAGCTCGACCGCGTGCAGCGGGTTGCCCGCGGCGAGCTCCGCCGGCAGGTCGGCGTCGAGGCTCTCGAGCAGGGCGGCGAGCGCCGGCTCGCCGAGCCGGCCGACGTCCACGTGCGTGACGTTCTCGCGGCCGAGCGCCCACCCGCCGCCCTCGTGGCCCGTGGTGGCGACGACGAGCAGGCGGCCCCGGGCGGTGTCGGCGACGTGCTCGACGAACTCGCGCGTCGTCTCGTCCTGGACGTCCTCGAACAGGCACACGAGCGGACGCTGCGCGGCGGCGAGCTCCACGAACCGCGTCCAGCCCTCGAGATCCGGCTCGTCCTCGGGGGCGATGCCGGCGAGCGGCGCCAGCGCCTCCTCGAGCCGGCGGCGCTCGGCGGCGTCGCTCGTCAACGAGCGCACGGCCGCGGCGAGCTTCGGCTCCGCCTCCTCGATGCCGTCCGACTTGAGGATCGCCGCTGCGTTCTTCACCAGATCGCCCAGCGCCGAGAACGGCGCACCGCCGTAGGGGAGCGACTGGCCGGTCCGCCACTCGACCACCTCGTCCTCGCGCTCGTTCGTCGAGGCGTGGAACTCCGAGACGATGCGCGTCTTGCCGATGCCGGGCGGACCGCTGAGGACGACGACCTGCGGCTTGCGCTCGAGCAGCACGCGGGCGAACCCGCCCTTCAGCTGCGAGAGCTCCGGGCCCCGGCCGACGAACTCCGGCTCGCGGGCGGTCGGGACGTCGAGCGCGTGACGCTGCGCCGCGAGGGCACGCCAGAGCGGCACAGGCTCCGGCTTCCCCTTCGCGTGGATCGGCGGCAGCGCTTCGTAGTCGACCGCGTCGCGCGTGCGCTCCCAGGTGGCCTCGCCCACGACGACGCCGCCGACCGGCGCCGCGCCGAGCAGCCGCGCGGCGGTGTTGACGGTGTCGCCGGTGACCATGCTCTCCCCCGCCTCGAGCCGCGCCCCAAGCGCGACCGCGGCGTCACCCGAGTTCACGGCCGCGCGCACGGCGACCTCGCGGAACGCGTCGTCCTCGTTCAGCTCGACGACGACCTCGGGCAGCCGAAGCGCCGCCCGCACCGCGCGCTCGGCGTCGTCGACGCGCGCCACGGGCGCCCCGAAGACGGCCATGACCGAGTCCCCGAGGAACTTCTCCACGGTGCCGCCGAAGCGGTCGACCTCATGGCGGATCGCGCCGAAGTACGGGCGAAGCAGGGCGCGCATCTCCTCCGGGTCGGCGCTGTGCGCACGCAGCGAGAAGTCGACCAGGTCGACGAACAGAATGGTGACGTCACGGATCTCCTCGTCGGCGGCCGCCAGCTCCTCGACGAGGTCGCCGCTGCGGCCGCGGCGGCGGCGCGGCGCGGGCTGCCACACGGGTTCGGGCTCGACCCGCCCGGGCAGCGTGACCGAGGCGAGGCTCGTGTAGCGGAAGCGCGCGCAGGTGCGCTCGTACGTGGTCTGGCAGACAGCGACGCCGCCCGGCGGCGCCGCGCCCTGGAGCTTCCCCGCGACGTTGACGATGTCGCCGGTGACCACGCCCACGGCCTCGTCGCCGTCGCGGTCGACGGTGACGGTGTCGGAGTTCACGCCCACCCGGACGGCGAGGTCGAGCCCCGGCTGCTCCTCGTTGAGCTCCTCGACGACCTCCGGGATGCGCAGGGCCACGCGGACGGCTCGCTCCGTGTCGTTGCGGTCGCCGTCATCGGCGCCGAAGACGGCCACGACGGCGTCGCCGATGAACTTCTCGACCCGACCGCCGCGGCGCTCGACCTCATGCTTCACACGCGCGTGGAACGGCCGCTGGAGCGCGCGGATGACCGCCGGGTCGGCGCCGTGCGAGCGCGACGTGAAACCGACGAGATCGGCGAAGAGGACGGAGACGAGCCGTTGCTCGTCCATGCCGCCATTCTGGCGCGTCAACGGACGGGCGGGGAGGGCATCGCCCCGGGGACGTTGGCGCTCCCGCGCGGCGAGGGCGCCGGGCGTGGCCGCCGCCGGTGCAGGTAGGAGGCAGCCTCGAGCACCGCCCAGCGCCCGACCCACGCCAATGCGGCGAGGACGAGCAGCCTCACCAGGAGGGAGCCGCGCACCACGCCTCCAGCCGTGCGACCGCGTGCTCCAGCGCCTCCGCCTCGAGCCGGAACGGCCGCGCGTAGTCGATGGGCGCCATGCGCTGCGCCGGGTCGGCGCCGCCGACCGCCCCGAGCACGTAGGCGATCGGCAGCGAGTGGATGACCACGAGCACCGTGACCTCCTCGCGCCCGAGGAGGCGCCGCAGCGCGCGGGCGTAGCGCGCGACGACCACCTGGCGGCTCTCGCCGCCGCCCGGCGGCTCGTCGGTCGAGCCGTGGGCCCAGGCCCACTCGCGATATGCCTGGAACGGGCCGCCCTCGAAGGCGCCGAAGAGCGGGTCGTTCAGCTCCGGCCAGGCCTCGGTCGGCACGTCGCGGCCGGCCAGCGCGAGCTCGGCGGTGCGGCGCGTCCGCGTGAGGCCCGAGGTAACGCAGAGGTCGATCGGCTCGCGCGCAAGCTCCTCGCCGAGCCGGCGCGCCTGCTCCTCCCCGCTCACGCTGAGCCCGACCGCCACGTCGGCGTCGCTGTTCAGCTCGTCCTGCGCGTTCATGTCGCTCTCGCCGTGCCGGGCCAGGATCGCCGTGCGCATAGCGCGCAAGGGTAGATTCGTGCCATGGACGAGCGCTCCCCGATCGACATCGACCCGGAGGAGTTCCGCGCCCTCGGCCACCGGCTCGTCGACGACCTGGCCGGCCTGCTCGAGCGGCTCCCCGAGCTGCCCGTCACGCCCGGCGAGTCGTCCGAGGAGGTGCGGGCGGCGCTCGGCGAAGGCGACCTCCCCGAGCACGGCGCCGCGCCGGAGGAGCTGCTCGCCGAGGCGCGCGACCTGCTCTTCGAGCACTCCCTCTTCAATGGTCACCCGCGCTTCCTCGGCTACGTCATCGGCGCGCCGGCGCCGCTCGCCGCCCTGGCCGACCTGCTCGCGGCCGGCGTGAACCCGAACCTGGGCGGCTACCCGCTCGCGCCGATCGCCAGCGAGATCGAACGCCAGACGGTCCAGTGGATCGCCGAGCTGATCGGCTACCGCCCGGACTGCGGCGGCATCCTGGTCAGCGGCGGCAACATGGCCAACTTCATCGGGCTGCTGGCGGCGCGCCGCGCCAAGGCGCCCTGGGTGCGCGAGCACGGCATGGGCCGCACGCCGCTCCGCCTGTACGCCACGGAGGAGACGCACACGTGGATCGACAAGGCGCTCGACATGTTCGGCTTCGGCGCCGGGGGACGCAGGCTGATCCCCGTGGACGGGTCGATGCGCATGGACGTTCGCGTCCTGCGCAAGGCGATCGCCGAGGACCGCGCAGCCGGGCTGCAGCCGTTCGTGGTGATCGCCAACGGCGGCGCCATCTCGACGGGGATCGTCGATCCCATCCGCGAGCTCGGCGCGCTGTGCCGCGAGGAGGACCTCTGGCTGCACGTCGACGGCGCCTACGGTGCCTTTGCCGCCGCAGCGCCGAGCGCACCGGACGACCTGCGCGCGCTTGCCGAGGCGGACTCGATTGCCCTCGACCCGCACAAATGGCTGTTCATGCCGGCGGAGGCGGGCTGCGCCCTCGTGCGCAGCGACCAGGATCTCCTCGACACGTTCGACTTCACGCCGCCCTACTACAAGCTCGGCGAGGACGAGCTGCACTACTACAAGCGTGGGCCGCAGAACTCGCGCGGCTTCCGCGCGCTCAAGGTCTGGCTCTCGCTGCGGCACCTCGGCCGCGAGGGCTACGCGAAGCTGATCGAGCAGAACATCGCGCTGGCGCGCGAGCTCGATGCGCTCGTCGACGCCGCGTCGGACCTGCAGCGCGGCCCAGGCGGGCTCAGCGTCACGAACTTCCGCTATGTGCCCGACGGGGTCGAATCGGACGAGGAGATCAACGCCCTGAACACGGAGATCCTCGGCCGGCTGCAGACCGGCGGCGAGGTGTTCATCTCGAACTCGCTCCTGGACGGGCACTACTGGCTGCGTTCGTGCATCGTCAACTTCCGGACAACGCGGGCGGATCTCGAGACCCTTGTTGACGTCGTGCAGCGCCTCGGCACCGAGGCGCTCGCCCGCGCCTAGAAGAGCACGCTGCGGTACGAGATCGTCCGCCGCATGCCGATCGCGTCGTACACACGGATCGCCTGCGCGTTCTCGCGTCTGACGAACAGGCAGACCGTCGGCGTGCGCGTGAGCAGGAACCGGCAGAGATCGCGCATGCCGCGCTGTCCGTAGCCCCGGCCACGCGCGGCCGGGTCGACCCAAACCTGCTGCACCTGCACCGCCCGCGGCGTCCAGGCTGACGCCTCGGCCTTGAAGAAAATCGTCCCGTTCTCGACCCAGAGCCAGGAGCGGCCCTCCTCGATCTGCGCCTGCGTGCGCCACCGAAACGCGTCCGCGTCGCGCATGAGCGGGTCGATGCCGAGCTCGAGCTCGTGGGCGGCGGCGCAAGCCGGCACGAGCAGGTCGAGGTCGGAGAGCGCCGCGGGACGGAGCGCCGTCTCGCCCGGCTCCGGCGGCACGTCGAGGGCGTAGACCGGCTGGCCCGGCCGATCCTCGCGCGGCGTGGGCAGCCGGCCCCGGGCCGCGTCCCACAGGTCGCCGACTGCTCCCTCCTCGCCGATCAGCATGCGGGCATGGCCGCCGCCGATCGCGGGCGCGAAGCCGCCGCAGCCCCGGCCCGACGGCACGACATTCGCCCCGAGATGGCAGAGCGCCTCGAGCCGGCCGCCGCGCTCGAGCCCACGGAACCGGCCCAGGCGGCGACGCGCCGCGTCCTCGAGGAAGACGCGCTCGACAGGATCCTCGGCGCAGAAGTCGAGGATCTGATCCAGCGACGGCTCGACCAGCCCGGCCGTAGGGTGCGGATCGTTGCAAGACCGGCGGCGCCGCGTGACCCACTAGGGTTGCAAAGTGCCGATTCACCTCCGAGCCGAGCCCGGCGACTACGCCGCCGCGTGCCTGCTGCCGGGCGACCCGCTGCGCGCCAAGTACATCGCCGAGACCTTCATGCAGGACGTCCGCCAGGTGAACGGCGAGCGCGCGCTGCTCGGCTACACCGGCACGTTCAACGGCAAGCCCGTGTCCGTGCAGTCGTCCGGCATGGGCTGCCCGTCCGCCGGGATCGTGATCGAGGAGCTCGTCCAGCTCGGCGTCCAGCGCATCATGCGCGTCGGAACGTGCGGCGGGCTCCAGCCCGACCTGTCGATCGGCGACCTGATCATCGCGCTCTCCGCGGTGCCCGCCGACGCGACGGCGACGCACCTGATCGGCGGGGAGCCGCACGCGCCGACCGCGGACTGGGAGCTGATCCATGGCGCCGTCCACCACGCGAAGGAGCTGGGCAAGCCGGTGCGCGTCGGCCCGATCGTCTCGAGC
>DASTZE010000096.1:0-6553 GCA_035764425.1 Gaiellaceae bacterium | reverse complement strand
CCAACCGTTACTTCCCAGGCCGCAGACGGCACAACATGGAAGCGGTGACGGCTTACGTCACCTACACGCAGGGACGTGAATGGCGGACAACGCCGGCACGGCTGAGCGTCGTCCCAGCAGAGCACGTTTCAGCCGCCGTAGAGCCGGTGGAGTCCGAAGAAGCAGCGACGCGACGCCAGCCGGCCGCGATCGCCGCTAACCAGATGTAACCGAGGAGGGACCCCGTGGATAGAGAGAGATCTGAACTAGAGCAACGACGCGCTGAACTGACGCGATCGCTGCCAGGGTTGAGCGATGACCGAGCCGCCACCTATCGCCGCAACAGCGACGCACTCGCGCTCGATCGCGCGGGAGTCAAGCACGAGCGGCCGGAGGAGATGGTGCGGCTGGGAGAGGCCGAGGTAGCCGCCCACGCCGCGATTCGCGATGTTCAACGCGAGCTTCGTGACATCGACGCAGAGATCAAACTCATGCCGCGCCCTGGCTTCATGGCGAGATTCGGACGCACCGCTCGCCGAGCACGCGCCGCACGGTGAGTGCTTCGCCCGTGACTGTGTTCGACCATCCTGGCCTGTTCATGGTTCCGCTCGACCGCCCGCGGGCGATCTCCGCCGCCGCCAAGACACACGCGCCGCCGGCCATCCGGCCCGGACGGGCGCGAGTTGCAGCGACCGATCGACACAAGCGCGGACTTCGCCGAAATTGCTCGGGCTGCGCGCAAGAGACAGAGCACGTGGCCTGGGCAGCTGCGGGGCGGGGGAGCACTCCCTCGATCCGTTGGCCGACCACCGAACCGGCAATTGGCACCACGATCTGCGTGAACTGTGGCCAGTGGCGTGCCGCTACCTCCCGACCGAGCCCTCCATCGTGGTCAAGTTGGCCCAGGAGCCGGATCGCCAGGCCAAGCCTGGCCGTCGCTGCCGACTCCGCCGACACCACAGACGATTGGGTTTCCGAAACCGCGGCCGAGAACGAGGGGATGCCTCCGAGGCGCGAGCGGCGACACCTGCGTAGAAGCGGCGCCCGCCTGCGCCGCGCCCGTGCTGTAGCTCGGTAGTTGCGTAACTGCGAGGTGAACGCTGACGCCATGCGCGCGCCGCGCGTTGGGAGGCCGCGCATGCTTTCGAGAACGGCGAAAGGGTGGGACACGCAGAAGGCCGGCCTCTGGCCGGCCTTCTAACTTGCACTGACCCTCCGCCTTCCAGTGCGCTTGCTTTACATCATCCCGCCCATGTCGCCCATGCCGCCCATGCCTCCGGCCATGCCGGCTCCGGCCTTTTCGGGTGGCTCAGCGACGATCGCCTCGGTCATGAGGATGTTCTTCGCGATCGAGGCCGCGTTCTGCAGCGCCGAACGTGTGACCATCGTCGGGTCGATGATGCCTGCCTTGACCAGGTCCTCGACCTCGTTCGTGTCGACGTTCAGGCCCTGGCCCTTGGCGGCTCTACGTACCTTGTCCACGACGACCGAGCCCTCGAGCCCTGCGTTGTAGGCGAGCTGGCGGAGCGGCTCCTCGAGCGCGCGGACGATGATCTGCGCGCCCGTCCGCTCGTCCGGATCGTCGAAGCCGTCCAGCTTGATCGACTTCGCAGCACTCAGGAGCGCGACGCCGCCGCCGGGGACGATGCCCTCCTCGAGAGCAGCGCGGGTCGCCTGGAGCGCGTCCTCGACGCGGTGCTTCTTCTCCTTCATCTCCGTCTCGGTCGCGGCGCCGACCTTGACGACGGCCACGCCGCCCGCGAGCTTCGCCAGGCGCTCCTGGAGCTTCTCGCGGTCGAAGTCGGAGTCCGTGTTCTCGATCTCGGACTTCAGCTGCTTGATCCGCGACTTGATCGCCTCGGACTCGCCGGCACCGTCGATGATCGTCGTCGTGTCCTTATCGACGACGACGCGGCGGGCATGCCCGAGCTGCGTGAGCTTCGTGTTCTCGAGCTTGAGGCCCATCTCCTCGGTGATCACCTCGGCACCGCTGAGGATCGCGATGTCCTCGAGCATCCGCTTGCGGCGGTCACCGAAGCCCGGCGCCTTCACCGCGACGGCCGTAAAGGTGCCGCGGAGCTTGTTGACGACGATCGTCGCGAGCGACTCGCCCTCGACGTCCTCGGCCACGATCAGCAGCGGCTTGCCCGCCTGGATCACCTGCTCCAAGACGGGCAGGATGTCTTTGATGGCGCCGATCTTCTGGTTCGCGACCAGGATGTACGGCTCCTCGAGGACGGCCTCCATCCGCTCGGCGTCGGTGATCATGTACGGCGACAGGTAGCCCTTGTCGAACTGCATTCCCTCGGTGAACTCGAGCTCGAGCCCGAACGTCTGGCCCTCCTCGACGTTCACGACGCCGTCCTTGCCGACCTTCTCGATCGCGTTCGCGATCACGTCGCCGATCTCGCGCTCGCGGGCGGAGATGGTGGCGACGCGGGCGATGTCCTCCTTGCCCGACACCTCTTTCGATTGGGTCTTCAGGTTCTCGACGACGGACTCGACCGCCTGCTCGATCCCGCGCTTCAGTGCCATCGGATTCGCGCCCGCGGCCACATTCTTCAAGCCCTCGCGCACAATCGCCTGCGCGAGCAGCGTCGCCGTGGTCGTGCCGTCACCCGCGACATCGTTCGTCGACGTCGCGACCTCACGCACAAGCTGCGCGCCCTGGTTCTCGAACACGTCCTCGACCTCGATCTCACGCGCGATCGTGACGCCGTCGTTCGTGATCGTCGGCGCGCCGAACTTCTTGTCCAGCACCACGTACCGACCCTTCGGGCCAAGCGTCACCCTGACCGCATCGGCGAGGATGTTCACCCCACGCTCGAGCGCGCGCCGCGCATCCTCATTGAACTTCAGATCCTTGTGAGGCATGTCATTTCCTCCTGAGAAATGCGAGTTTAGGCGGTGGCGCCGGCGAGCTCGCGTTTGCGCTTTCCACCCGCGTTTACGACCTTCGCGAGCACATCCGATTCGCGCAGGATCAGAACATCGTCGGTGCCGAGCTTGATCTCGGTCCCGCCGTACTTCGAGAAGACGATCTCGTCGCCCTCGGCGACGTCCATCTCGATGTGCTTCCCGTCCTCGTCTCTCGCACCAGGGCCGACCGCCAACACGCGGCCGCGCTGCGGCTTCTCCCTCGCTGTGTCCGGCAGAACAATCCCGCTCACCGTCAACTCCTCCTCCTCGAGCACCTCGACGATCAAACGGTCACCAAGCGGCTGCAAATTCATGAAGGCCTCCTTCAAAGCTTCTATCGATCTCTTGAGCAGTAGTCTCTGTAGCGAGCTGGGACGAGGTCCGCGGAAGGCCTGAGCCCTACGCGACCGCCGCAACCCCGTTCGTGACTGCCGCAATGCTGGACTCGCACGCGATCACCGGGCCGGCTGTGATCTTCGGCGTATTCGGGAGTGCGTCTTCGAGCTTCTGCTCCCGCACCCACTGCGCAGCCAGCCGCGTCGACTCGTGCGCCTGCGCCGAACTCTCGAACAGCCCGACCGAGGTCAGAACGCCCCCACCGGCGTCGATCAAGAAGTAGCCGCCGAACCCAGGCAGCTCGCGCAGCCGCGGCAGCAAGCTGTCGCCGACCTTCCTCGTCACTTCCTCGGATCGGACCTTGTCGATCCCCTCGTAGCGGCGCACGGTGGCATACATGTGATTGCCTCCATCTCTCTCGACTTGCCGGCGGCGAACCCGGAGAACAGGTCCGCCCGATGCACTTAAACCTGGTGTGTAAGTCGGAGAGGAATGAGGAGCCTCAGCGGCTTCCGCGCTGGGTCTACGCGCTCCCTGAGTGTAGCTGAACTTTTGTGCTGAGGATCACAAGCTCGTGCGAGCCGCAAGTCTCGGAGCTTGGTCGGACCGAACGCGCTGCTCCTCAGCCGTCGATGAGGAACACCGTCGACCCTTGATCCAGCAGCGCCTGCTGCCCGGGCGCTCAACCTCACAACGGGAAGGCGTCAGACCTTGCGCGCGACTGCGGCGTGGATCTCGGCAGTCAGCGCCTTGACCTCTTCGGTCAGCGCCGTGTTCGTTTCCAGCAGCCGCTGCATCTGCTCCTGCCTCTGCGTCTGCTCGCGAGCGAGTTCCTCCCGGTGGAGGGCGGCCGCCTCGTCGACCGCGTGATCACGCGCCGACTGGCGGATCTGCGCGATCAGGATGAAGCTCGCCGCGAAGAACGCCTGCGCCGAGAAGATCAGGTTGAGCAGGATGAACGGCTTGCGATCGAACGTCACGAGGGCGAGCCCGTTGGCGACCAGCCACAGCGTCACGACGAGCGCGCCGACGATTACGAACTGGGGCGTGCCGAGCGCGCGACTGATCGCCTCGATCCCACGCCCAATCCGGTCTCCGCCGAACGGCGCGAACAGCTGCTCATACTTGCGGTGGTAGCGGAGCGGGTCGGTCTTACTGTCGCTGTTCACATGTCCCGGCTTCTCGTCCTCGCAGAGCCCCCTAATGCGCCGGCGCGCGCCGGTCACGTCTCGATGGCGCGAGGCGTTCCGCAAAGCCTACGCGGGCCCTCGGCCGGCGTTGCCAGGCGAGAGCGCACAAAGCTCGGTTGGGGCGTGCGTCCCGCAAGCGCCGCCATATTCCTGGTTCAAGCGTCCGAGCTCGCGCTTGACCGCGCCGACACGCTAACCTCGCCGAAACGCAAACAGCCGTTGGGTCGCCGCGCCGAAATGGCTGGCCGCGCTCACCGGTATCGCGCATGGCTGGGTTGCCGTGGTAGCGCGGCCGCAACTGCTGGCGCCTCTGCACTCGCCGTGATTCTGCTTCCCGCCGGCGGCTTCGCGCATACCGCCGGCGCGGTCGTCTACGCGCGGCGCCGGCCCGATCCGCTGCCGGCTGTGTTCGGCTACCACGAGCTCTTCCACGCGCTCACGAATGTCGCGGTCCCCGCCAAAGGTCAGATCGCGTGCTTTGTCGTGCGCGTCGAGTAGAGCGCACACACGCGACTCCCGCTAGATCTGAAAGGCTACGGCGCCGGCGTTCAGAACGGGAAACCGTTTTGACTGCTAGCATCGTGTATAGCTATGCGAACCCGGTGACGCTTCCGCGCCCTCCCGCTTTCGTGCGGGAGGTGTCGACAGATGGACGTCCACGAGAATGGTCGCAAAGCGACGCGTTCTTCGTTTACCGCGATTGAGAGCTGCTCCGTGTGCGGCCGCGTCACGTTCGCAGGCGGTTGGCAAGACGTCGGCGACGGTCTGCGCGGGTACCTCGCGGCGCGCGCCGACACGCAGCTGATTTGTCCACGCTGTTCTGCGCCCAGCACGCCCGGACCCTCATGAGCGTCGGAGCGTCTCGGGAAAGAGGAGGGCGCTACACCCCTAATCACTCATCAGCGATACCAACCAGACGCACGGCGTGGTGTCGCACCGGGCCGGGCGTCTGACCGGCCGGAGTCGATCAGAGAAGGAGAAGAGAGACAATGTCGCTCACACAAACGCAACTACGCGAAAGGCTACGGCAAGTGGACGATCCAATCTCGCTCATGCTCGGGATCAGCGGGGTCGCGGGCTTCCTAGTCTTCGTAGCGATCATGACGGCCGGCTAGAAGGAGGGCGTCCATGGCTGAGACCAACTCACATGAGCTAGAGCGGCGACGCGAAGAGCTGACGGAATCGCTTCCAGCATTGAGCCGGAAGCGAGACGAAACGTACCGACTGAACAGCAACGCGCTCGCGCTCGACCGCGCGGGTGTGACCCACCGCGGGCCACAGGAAATAGGCCGGCTGGAAGAAGAGGAGGTGGCGGCCGACCACGCGATTCGAGACGCTCAGCGCGAGCTTCGTAACCTCGACGCAAAGAGCACGAGCGAGTCAGGCGATAGCATCGCAGCCAAAGTTGGACGCGCCCTTCGGCGAGGACGAGTCGACCGATGACCGCGACGCCCGACCTGCGGAAACCGCTCCCGCGCCAACGCCGGGCGTCAACCCTCGTACTGCTCGGGAGGAGCGTCCTTCCACAGCCGAGCCGCCCCACGATCTGCATCGGTCGAGCGTTTCCGGGGCTAGTCCGCACAAAGAGCGACAAGAAACCCGTGATCGCCGCGCTTGTCCCGAAGCGCAGTGACCATCTGCGCCTCGAAGAGGTCGAGTTCGTGCCCGGACCCGGCCGCGGCTCCAGGTAACCAGGTCCTCTAACCAGCGAGTCGATCGAGGCCTCGGCACAGCTCGCTGAACGCGGTGACGTGGCGACACGCGGATGGAGCCTTCATGGAGCCCCGTGGTTGCAACGGGTGGCAATTAGTGGCAAATCGCCGAAGCCCGTAAACCGCGGAAACAAGCGAAATCCGTTGCCACCGGCTGCGACCGGTTGCTTGAGACGTTCCATGGTAAGGAGGGGGTCGTCGGTTCGAGTCCGACAGAGGGCTTCGGCCCATTTGCAGGAACTTTTCACGTCGAAACACCGACCCTCGACTGGAGGTCTGCGAACACTTTGCGCACACCCCCGGCCTGAACCTGCTGCCGGGCGACCCGAATCGCCTCCTCGGCGTCCGTCTTCTGCGCGTCGACGAGCTCCTCGATGACATGCAGATACGCGGCATCGTCTTGGGAGTCCGGCATCG
>DASTZE010000095.1:0-34743 GCA_035764425.1 Gaiellaceae bacterium | reverse complement strand
CTCGCCACGTACACGGCACCCGGCTTGCGGCGCATGCTGACCGGCATCTACGAGACGCTCCGCTCGGCCGGGCGCCCGCTCGTGCTCGAGCTCGGCGAGCCGGCGCAGCTCGCCGGCCAGGTGGAGGCGCTGGCCGAGGCGGCACGCTGCCTCGCCGACGACGCGGACGCCTCCGAGCTGCAGCGCGCGAACGCCGCGCGGCTGCTCGACATCCTCGGGCACTCGCCGTCCGCGGACCAGCTGCTCGACCTCAGCCCCCACAAGAACCGGCAGGGGCCGCGCACGGCCACCTACGAGGAGGCGCGCAAGCGCGTCGAGCAGGCGGCGCTCGACGAGGTCGCGATGCGCGACCGCGACCTGCTGCAGGCGCTGCTCGAGGGCTTCGCCGCCGAGTACGCCGCGGCCAAGCGGCGCGAGGCGGCGCTCGACTTCGAGGACCTCCAGCTCGCCGCGCGGGACCTCCTGTGCGCGGACGCCGACATCCGCGAGCGCGAGCAGTTGCGCTTCCGCCACGTCAGCGTCGACGAGTTCCAGGACACCAACCGGCTGCAGTGCGAGCTCATCGACCTCATCTCGGGCGGACCGGGGGAGAAGGAGGTCTTCTTCGTCGGCGACGAGTTCCAGTCGATCTACGGCTTCCGCCATGCCGACGTCCAGGTCTTCCGGGAGCGCCGCGCCGAGGAGGGCGGCGGGCTGGCGCTGACGCGGAATTACCGCTCGCGGCCCGACGTGCTCGCCACGGTCAACCATCTGTTCGCGGAGGAGTTCGGCGACGAGTTCCAGCCGCTCGCGGCGTCGGGCGAGTTCCCGGACCCGGTCTTCGGCCACCCGGTCGAGCTGCTCGTCACCGACAAGGCGTCCTACAGCGGCACCGGCACACACTGGCGCCGGGCCGAGGCGCGGCAGGTCGCCCGCCGCGTGCACGAGCTCGTCGACCGCGGCGATGCGACGCCCGGCGAGATCGTGCTCCTGTTCGCGGCTGGCACGGACGCCGAGTGGTACGAGCAGGAGCTGCGTGCGCTCGGCCTGCCCACCTACCGCGCGACGGGCCGCGGCTACTTCGGCCAGCAGCAGGTCGTCGACCTGCTCGCCTACCTGCGCCTCGTGCACAACCGCTACGACGACCAGGCGCTCGTGACCGTGCTCGCGTCGCCGTTCGTGGGCTTGTCGAACGACGCGCTCGTCCTCCTCCGCCGCGCGGCGCCGAAGCGCCCGCTCTTCGTCGGCGTCGAGCGCGGCGTGCCCGAGCTCGACGAGGACGACGCGCGGCTGCTGGCGGCGTTCAAGCAGCGCTACGAGCGCATCTCGTCGGCGGCGCCCCGCGTCTCGCTCGAGCGGCTCTGCGAGGAGATCGTCGCCGCCCATGACTACGACCTCGCCGTGCTGTCGCGCTGGGACGGGCGCCGCCGCTACGCCAACCTGCGCAAGCTGGCGCGGCTCGCCCGCTCCTACGAGGAACTGCGCGGCCGCGACATCGAGGGCTTCGTCCGCTTCGTCCGCGACCAGGAGGCCGTCGGCGCGCGCGAGCTCGAGGCCGTCGCCGAGGAGGAGGGCGCCGATGCGATCCGGCTGCTCACGATCCATGCCGCCAAGGGGCTCGAGTTCAAGGTCGTCGTCGTCGCCGACGCCGGCCGCGAGAAGACTGCTCCATCGGCGGACGAGATCCTCGCGCTCTCGGACGGTCGCTTCGGCTTCCGCATCGTCGACCCCGCGACCAGCAAGCGGCGGCCTGCGTTCGCGTACGACGAGGTGCTCCAGCGCCGCGAGGCCGAGCAGCAGGCGGAGCGCCTGCGCCTCTACTACGTCGCCATGACGCGCGCGATCGACCGGCTGATCGTCGCCGGCTCCGTCGACTTCGCGAAGCCGGACGACTCGACGCCGATGGGCTGGGTGCTGAAGCGGCTCGACTGCGCGGAGGAGCTCGAGGCGCCCGCCGTCGAGCTGCAGCGCGACCGGGCCACGCTGCTCGTGCGCGTCGACCGCGGCGCCGAGGAGGCGCCTGCGGAGGAGCCGCCGGCGGCGGAGGGTCAGCTGGCGCTCTTCGAGGCGATCCCGGCCGGCGGCTCCGGGCCGGCGCCGGTCCTGCCGGAGCTCGCGGCCGTCGAGCCGGCGCCGCTGCACGTGCCGCGCAAGCTCTCGTTCACGGCCATCGCCACCTTCGACCGCTGCTCGTATCGCTACTACGCCGAGCGCGTCGCAGGCATGCGGCCGTCCGACACGGGCGGCGACGTGCCTGGCCGCGACGGGCTCGGTGCGGCGGAGATCGGGAGCGCGGTGCACGGTCTGCTCGAGGAGATCGATCTGCGCGTGCCGGACGTGCCGGATGACCTCGAGGCGCGCGTCCGCTCCGCCTACCCGGGCGCAACGGCGGAGGACGTCGCGCGCGTGCGTGACCTGCTCGCCGCCTACTGCGCGTCGCCGCTCGCCGCGCGGCTGGCGGCCCTCGACGGCGTCCAGCGCGAGCCGCACTTCGTCTTCGAGCACGCGGGCGTGCTCTTCCACGGCTACCTGGACGTCGTCCATCGCGGCGAGGGGCGTGCGCTCGTCGTCGACTACAAGTCGAACGCGCTCGGCGACGAGAGCCCGGCCGAGGTGGTCGAGGCCGACTACCGGCTCCAGCGCCTCGTTTACGCGCTCGCCTGCCTGCGGGCCGGCGCCGAGGAGGTCGAGGTCGTCTACCAGTTCCTCGAGCGGCCCGACGAGCCGGTCGCGGCGGCATACGGGCTCGCCGATGCGGCTGCGCTGGAGGCAGAGCTGGGCGAGGTGGTCGAGACGATCGCAGCGGGCGCGTTCCGCCCGACGCCGAGCGAACGCGTCTGCGCCGGCTGCCCCGCGCTCGGCACGGTCTGCGCCGGCCCGCGGCTCGTGCAGGCGCCCTCCGCCGCCCCCGCCGCCGTCGCGTAGCTACCGTCTCCGGACCTTGCGAGTCGCCGCCCTCTACGACGTCCATGGAAACCTGCCCGCGCTCGAGGCGGTGCTGGCCGACGTCGAGCACGAGCGCGTCGACGCCATCGTCGTCGGCGGGGACTTCGCTGCCGGGCCGATGCCGGTCGAGACGTTCGACCGGCTGCGCGCGCTCGGCGACCGCGCGCTGTTCCTGAGCGGCAACGCGGAGCGTGAGCTCGCGGACGGCATGGCGCCGGAGGAGGAGCTCGGGCGCGCCCGCTTCGAGTGGCTGCGCGACGAGCTCGGCGCCGAGCGGCTCGAGTTCATGCGCTCGCTGCCGGCCAACGTCCGCGTGGTCGTCGACGGCGTGGGGCCGACGCTCTTCTGCCACGGCTCACCGCGCAGCGACCTCGAGGTACTGACGCCCGACACGCCGGACGACAGGCTGCGCGAGGCGCTCGCCACCGCCGACGCCAACGTCGTCGTCTGCGGGCACACGCACTCGCAGTGGATTCGCGCGCTCGACGGCATCACGGTCGCCAACGCCGGCAGCGTAGGGCTGCCGTACGAGGACCGACCGGGCGCGTACTGGGCGCTGGTCGCGGACGGCGTCGACCACCGGCGCACCGAGTACGACGTCGAGGCCGCCGCCCGCGCGTACGAGGCGACCGACTTCCCGGAGGCGGCGGAGTACGCGCGCGAGACGCTGCTGGAGCCGGAGAGCCGGCAGGCGGCGGTCGACTTCTTCGAGCAGCTGGCGCGTGAACGGCCGGAGTTCGCCGGCCGTGGCGCGTAGCTACGTCCGCGAAGCGCGCCGGGCGGTCGGCCGCCGCCGTGACCGCATCCGGCCGATCATCGACCGGCTCGCGGCCGCGTATCCCGATGCGACGATCGCGCTGAAGTTCCGCTCACCGCTCGAGCTGCTCGTCTCGGTAATGCTCTCGGCGCAGACGACCGACGTGAACGTGAACCGGGTGACCGCGACGCTGTTCCAGAAGTACCGGCGGCCCGAGGACTACCTGGCCGTACCGCAGGAGGAGCTCGAGCGCGACATCCACGCCACCGGCTTCTTCCGCCAGAAGGCGCGTTCGCTGCGCGGGACGATGCACATGCTGCTCGAGGACTTCCACGGGGAGGTGCCGACCCGTCTCGAGGAGCTCGTGAAGCTGCCGGGCGTCGCACGGAAGACGGCCAACGTCGTCGCCGCCGAGCTTGGCCGGCCGCAGGGCATCGTCGTCGACACCCACGTGCGGCGCCTGTCGCAGCGGCTGGGCCTCACACGCCAGGAGGATCCGGTCAGGATCGAGCGCGATCTCCAGCGGCTCGTCCCTAGGGAGGACTGGGGGTCCTTTCCGCACCTGCTGATCTGGCACGGCCGCCGCGTCTGCGTCGCACGCGCGCCGCAGTGCCCCGAATGTGTTGTGAATGACCTGTGCCCGTCGAGCCGCGTCGACGTGCAGCCGCTGATCAGATCGGCGTGAGCGCGATCAACAGCCCGCCGTCGTCGTCGTAGGCGGGGAAGAAATCGGCGGTCACCCGCTTGTGCGTGCCCGCGCGCGTGCGCAGCTCGAGGTGCTCGCCGAGGCGGCGGACGCCCCACTCGAGCGAGAGCTCCGCTGGGTTCTTGCCGTCCTCCCAGCCCGAGAGGCCAAGCGCCTCCGTCGCGTCCATTCCGATCAGGTCGCCCTCCGCGTAGCCGGTCAGCTCGAAGACGCCGCGCCCGCTCGCAAGGATCCGGCCCGTCTGGTCGCAGACGACGAAGCCCGTCGTGGGCGCCGGGTAGTAGTCGTCCATCAGCTCGAAGAGGAAACCGAACCCGCAGCGCGCGCACTGGACGGCCTGGCGGGTGAGCCCCTCGCGACCGTCGTGGTCGATCGAGCGCTCCTTGCAGTTCGGGCAGATGAAGAACGGCATTCCGCCGGCGATCGTAGCGTCGTGGTTCCGGGCTAAACCTGAGCGGTTTCTGGGAGCGGTGTGCCGGAATGGCCCTCGCGCGCAGCGAGCCAGCGCTCGGCATCGAGCGCACCCATGCACCCGGAGCCTGCGGCGGTGATCGCCTGCCGGTACACGTGGTCGACGACGTCGCCGACGGCGAACACGCCGTCCACGTTCGTCGCGGTCGAGCCCGGCTGGGTGACCAGGTAGCCCGCCTCGTCGTGGTCCAGGTGGTCGAGGAAGAGCGCCGTGTTGGGATCGTGACCGACGGCCACGAAGAGCCCGTCCGCCTCCAGCTCCGTGATCTCGCCGGTGTCGACGTCGCGCAGCCCCACGGCCGTGACCTTGCCCTCGCCGATGACCTCGTCCACGACGCTGTTCAGGACGAAGGAGATCTTCGGGTTGACCCGTGCCCGGTCGAGCATGATCGGCGAGGCGCGGAACTCGTCGCGCCGGTGCACGACGGTGACGCTGGACGCAAACTTGGCCAGGAAGACGGCCTCCTCCATCGCCGAGTCCCCACCGCCGACCACGATCACGCGCTTGTCGCCGAAGAAGGCGGCGTCACAGACGGCGCAGTACGAGACGCCGCGGCCTTGGAGTGTGCGCTCGGAGGGCAGCCCGAGCTGGCGGGCGCTGGCCCCGGTCGCGACGATCACGGACTCGGCGTGGTACTCGTCGTCCCCGACCCAGACGCGGAACGGCCGCTCGGAGAAGTCAACGCGCGTCACGTCGT
Source organism: Gaiellaceae bacterium (assembly GCA_035764425.1). Lineage (GTDB taxonomy): Bacteria > Actinomycetota > Thermoleophilia > Gaiellales > Gaiellaceae > JACVRM01. Next base: position 29,186 of record DASTZE010000095.1, on the reverse strand, counting down.
CGGTGACGAACTCGGCGCCGAAGCGCTCCGCCTGCTTGCGGAAGTCGCGCATCATCTCCGGCCCGAGCACGCCCTCGGGATAGCCGGGGTAGTTCTCTACGTCGCTCGTGATCATCAGCTGGCCGCCCCAGGCGAAGCCCTCGATGACGAGCGGCTTCAGGTTGGCGCGGGCGCTGTACAGCGCGGCCGTGTAGCCGGCGGGCCCGCCTCCGATAATGATCACTTCACGCACGTCCGTGCTCAATCATGCTCCTTCAGGTCGTGGCCCTGCCTTGCTCCGTAGCGGGCCTTCACCTTATTCAACGAATTGGATGGCATGACCCTTCCCGCGCGCGAACGCCTTCAGGCCATCGTCGACCCGCGGCGGACGTTCGAGGTGACGTCACCGCTGCCGCCCGATCAGGCGGCCGCCCGCCTCCAGGAGGTCATTCGTGACGGCCGCTCCCTCTTCCGCGGCCGGCCCGGGCCGCCGCTGCAGCTGACCTACGTCCCGAGCATCCCGCTCACGCCCTTCCGGCCGGTGCTCGAGGGCGAGATCGGGGCCGACGGGGCGGGGTCGCTGCTCGAGGGAACGGCACGCCTGTCGTGGGGCCTGCGGATCGTCGCCGGCGTCATCGCCGTCTACCTGGTCGTCTACGGCGTGGCCGGCGTCGCGTACGCGGCGGCCACCGGCAAGGTGGTCGCGGCGCTGTCGGTGCTGGCGTTCCCGGCCGGAGCGCTGCTCGCGCGCTTCTACGGGTCGCTCTTCTTGCGCGAGACACGCCGCGCCGTGGGCGAGCTCGAGGCGATGACGCGTGCCGAGCCGCCACCCGCACGGAGCGTCACCCTCTGACCTAGACTCCGTCGGCCGTGGCCGCCACCGTCACCTGGGAGACGCTGCGCCAGCTCGCGGAGTTTCACGCGGCGCACGGCTGCGCGATCAGCGTCTACGTCGACCTCGACCCGAGCGAAACGCCGACGGCTCGAGACGCGTCGACGAGGGTGCGCTCCCTGCTCGACGGGCTGCGGCAGACGTACGGCGACGGCGCGAGCCTGTCGCACGACCAGCGCGAGGCGCTGCGCGGGGACGTCGAGCGCATCCGCCGCTGGTTCGAGAACGACTTCGACCGCGACGGCGCCCATGCCGTCGCCGTCTTCTGCTCGGGGCTGGACAACCTGTGGCGGACGCTGCCCTTGGCGGAGTCGGTCGACGACGCTGTCGCGGTCGGCCGCGAGACGCTCCTGACCCCGCTCGTCCCGATCGTCGGACGCGGCACCGGGGCGATCGTCGCGGTCGTGTCACGCGAGCAGGGCCGCGTCTACCGGCTCACGCAGGGCCGGCTCGAGGAGATCGTCGACCGCTCAGAGGACACGCCGGGCTGGCACGACCAGGGTGGCTGGTCGCAGGCGCGCTTCCAGCGCCACATCGAGAACCTCGTCCACGAGCACATGAAGACGGTGGCCGGCGAGATCGGCCAGCAGGCGCGACGGGCGCGATCCGCACGCGTGGTGATCGTGATCCCGCACGAGATGCGCCGCGAGTTCGAGGCCGCGCTGCCGAACGACGTGAAGGACGCGATCGTCGGCTGGACGCAGGCGCAGGCCCAGGCGGGCGCGACCGAGCTGCTCGGCGCCGTGCTGCCCGTGCTCGCGCAAGCGGACGCCGAGGACGAGGCGGAGCTCGTCGACCGCTGGCGCGAGGAGGCGGCCCGCGAGGGCCGCGCATCGGCCGGCTGGGCGCAGACGCTGGAGGCGGCATCGGATGCACGTATCGAGGTGCTGCTCTTCTCCCAGGGCGTCACCCACGACGCGTGGCAGTGCCCGCACTGCGGCCGGCTGTCGGCGACCGGCGGGCCGTGCCCGTTCGACGGCACCGAGATGGAGCACCGCGCGAACGGACTCGACCTGGCCGTGCACCACACGCTCGCGAACGGCGGCCGTGTGCGGGCGCTTCGGAACCGCCAAGACCTCGATCCCGTGGATGGGATCGGGGCGTTGCTGCGCTTCTAGGCCGCCTCGGCGCCGTGCTCGTCGGCGGCCCGGAGCTCGGGCGCCTGCGCCAGCTGCGTTGTACGGTCGATCGGCGCGAGCTCGGCGAGATCGTCGCTCGCGACGGCGCCGTGCTCCTTGAAGCGCCGCGCGGTCACGAGGACGCGCCGTTCGAGCGAGCCCATGGTCTCGTTGTACGAGCGCACGGCGCCGTCGAGGCTGCGGCCGAGCTTCGCGAAGTGGTCGCTCATCGTCGACAGCCGCGTGTGCAGCTCGCGGCCAAGCTCGCTGATGTGCCGCGCGCTCTCGGCGACCTGCTCCTGGCGCCACCCGTACGCGACGGCACGCAGGAGCGCGATCAGCGTCGTCGGCGTGGCCAGGATCACCTGCTGCTCGACGCCTTGCTCGATCAGGCTTGGGTCCTGTTCGAGCGCCGCGCTGAAGAACGGCTCCCCCGGTAGGAAGAGCACAACGAAGTCTGGTGCGTCGTCGAACTGGCTCCAGTAGCTCTTGGCGCTCAGCTTGCGGACGTGCTCGCGCACCTGGCGCGCATGGTCGGCGAGCCTCGCCTGCCGTGTGAGGTCGTCTTTCGCCTCGAGCGACTCGAGGTACGCGCTGAGCGGCGCCTTCACGTCGACGACGACGGTGCGCCCGCCAGGCAGCTTCACGATCATGTCCGGCCTCAGTCGCCCGTCGTCGGACACCGTCGTCGTCTGCTCGACGAAGTCGCAGTGGGCCAGCATGCCGGCCATCTCGACAACGCGCCTCAGCTGCATCTCGCCCCAGCGGCCGCGTACGCTCGGCGACCGCAGCGCAGTGACGAGATTGCCGGTCTCGAGGCGCAGCGCCTGCTGCCCCTCGGCGAGCGAGCGCACCTGCTCGGAGAGCGTGCTGTAGGCGTGCGTGCGCGCCTGCTCGAGCCCGCGAATCTGCCCGTCGACCTTCTCGAGCGACTCGCGGATCGGCGAGATGATCGCCTCGACCGCCTTCTGCCGCTGCTCGAGGTCACCCTGGGCCGTAGCCTGGAAGCGTTCCAGCTGGGTCCGGGCGAGCTCGAGGAACGCCGTGTTGTTCGAGCGCAGGGCTTCGGAGGACAGGGCCTTGAAGCTCTCCGCGAACCCGGCCTCGGCGCGCTCGAGCAGCGCGACCTTCTCGTCGAAGCGCGCCCGTTCATGGCGGAGCTCCACCTGAAGCCGTGTCAATGACGCGTCCGCACGCGCCCGCGCGAGCAGCGTCGCGACGAGGCCGCCGAGCGCGAGACCGATCAGGAGAGCAAGGATCGAGATCATGGTCTACAAACAGTAGGAAGCTCATCGGACGGCGCGATCGGGCCGATACAAAATCCGCAAAAGCCGTTGCTACCATCCGCCGCGCTCATGGCACAGAAGAAGAAAACCCCTGCACCTCCAAAGCGTTCGGTCCAGGCGCCCAAGCGTCGGAGCGCGACGAACAAATCCTCCGCGGGTGACCGCAAGATGCTGCTCGGCATCCTCGGCGCGTCGGCGGTCGTGCTCGTCATCGCCGCCGTCGCGTTCCTGACGCTCGGCGGCTCGAGCAGCGCGAACGACAGCGGAGTGGCGGACGCGATGAAGGCGGCCGGATGCACGTTCAAGACGGTGGAGGCGAAGCCCGTCAAGGCGGGGCAGATCCACGTGCCGGACGGGACGCCGGTCAAGTACAACACGTTCCCGCCGTCGGCTGGGTCGCATTACGCGACGCCCGCGATCTGGGACTTCTACACGACGCCCGTCGAGCCGCGGCTCCTCGTGCACAACCAGGAGCATGGCGGCGTGATCCTCTGGTGGGGCCCCGACGTGCCGAAGGAGACCGTCGACAAGATCCACGCCTTCTACAACTCGTCGCCCGTGTCGATGGTCGGCTCGCCGATCAAGGGGCTGGGCAAGAAGGTGGCCATCACCGCGTGGACGGGCGACCCGGCCAAGTACGGCTCCGAGCCGAACTACTACGGGTTCGGGCACGTCGCCGTCTGCCCGACGTTCAACGAAAGCGCCTTCAAGAAGTTCCGGGATGCCTACCGCGGCCACGGCCCGGAGGGCATCTCCATGGGGACAAACCAGCCCGGTACGTAGCCTCGTTACGCTCCGAGGAGCACGCCGGGGTGGCGAAATTGGTCATACGCGCCTGACTTAAAATCAGGTGTCCCGCAAGGGGCGTGAGGGTTCGACTCCCTCCCCCGGCATGGAGCAGCAGGTGGGTTTCCGCCAAACCCTCGCGTGCCGGCGTCGTCACCCGTCCGAGGGTCGCGCCGTCCGCCCCGCGGAACATGATGAGAGGTGTCGATGCGCGCGCGCCTGCTCCTCGTCTCGGCTGTAGTGCTCGCCATCAGCGGCGCGGCCGAGGCGAAAACGACCACCGTCACGATCACGAAGAACGGCTACGTGCCGAACGCGCTCACGATCGTGCAGGGCGACACGGTGCAGTTCACGAACGGCGACACGGCCGCCCATCAGGTGAGCTTCAAGACGAGCACCGGGGTCACGTGCACCCCGAACCCGCTGGTGATTCAGCCGGCGGCCATCGGGAGCTGCACGTTCGCCAGCGCGGGCTCGTACAGCTATTCCGACCCGAACGTCAACGGGAACACGTTCCGGGGGTCGATCACCGTGACCGTCCCGCCCGAGTCGCTGACGCTGGCTGGCAAGCCGGTCCTGCTCCTCTTCGGGGACAAGATCGCGCTCTCGGGAAGCCTCTCGACGCAGAAGGTCGGCGAGAGCATCGACGTGCTCGGCCAGCCGTGCGGTGCATCGGCAGCCACGAAGCTCTCGACGGTTCCGACGACCACCGGCGGGGTGTTCACGGCCTATACGCAGCCGATGATGAACACGTCGTACACGGCCAGGCTGCGCTTGACGGCGAGTCCGGCGGTCGCTGTGCAAGTCCGGCCGCGGCTGCAGCTCACGAAGGTCGCGGCTCATCGGTTCGCGCTGCGCGTGTCTGCGGCGACGAGCTTCGGCGGGAAGCTGGCGAGCTTCCAGCGCTACAACGCGACGCGTCGCACGTGGGTCGCGGTCAAGACCGTGCTGCTCAAGGCGAGCACGACCGGTGCCGCCCCGACCGTTGTCAGTGTCGCCTCGTTCCGGACCACCGTCAGGGCGGGCCTCCGGGTCCGAGCGACTCTCGCCCAGGCGCAGGCGGGTAGCTGCTACGCGCCCGGGATCAGCAATACCATCCGTAGTTAGGGGCCTGATCGGCATTGGTCAGCGCGGGCGGCGACTTCCCGAGCTTGCAATCAGGTGTCCCGCAAGGGGCGTGAGGGTTCGACCCCCGCGGCACTAGGAAACAAGCTGGTTTGCGCCCCTTGGGAGTACTGGGAACAAGGGGCGCACGTTCCGGCGATGTCAGGTTCATCCCGCGAGCGGCCGTGCGGCGCACCCTCCTTGCGGCGAAACGAACTCGGGACGCCGACGTTGTGGGCTGACCATTCATGGTCACCGGAGGTAGATGGCGCCCGCTTGCGTGCCCGGACGGGAGCGCTCAGCGGCGCCGCGGGGGCACGTCGGCCGGGCGTTACGCCTCCGTGGCGCTGGCCGGGTGTGGTCAGGCAGCTTCCCGTTCGGCGGGGTGAAGGTAACGGTCGATCAGCGCATGGGAGAGCTGCTGGTGACGGCGCACAAGCTGAAGCCGGTTCGACTCCAGTTCCCCGCGTCCCGCGTCGCGTTCGTGCAACGCCTGCCGCTCTGCGACGAGCCTGCGGACGGCCTGCTCGATGCATTCGACGCTAGCCATCGACGATCGCCGCCTCATCGCGGTCGGCGCCGTACGAGCTCTCGAGCCGCGCGGCATAGGCGTAGGGGTGGTAGTAGGCATCGAGCGCGTCGGCCGGCGGGACCTCAATCTGAAACTCCACGCCGGTTCTGGAATCCCGGACAGCAACCTCTACCCAATCGGCGTCGGGGTGCCAGAGGAGGAGGACTTCGACCCCCGCGCTGAGACGCTGGGCAAGTTCTCGCGTCGTCGGGCGCACGCGCTCGCTCGGTGCGGGCGGCCAGAGGTCGTCTTTGGTGAGGGTTACGCGGTTCTGCATGACTTCCTTTCGCAGTGATTCGACGTTTGCTGAGGTAGAGAGACCCGCGGGCGTCAGTCCCACGCCACCCGCGCGTGTCGCATGCTGGAGGCAGGCCCTGGCATGGAGGCCTCGGTCGGTTCGCCGATGACCTGCGCGACGGGCTGATCGAAGCGGCGCCCCGCCCGTTCGACGAGGTCGTGCGTGAGCCAGTGCGAGCGCCCGTCCGGATGCGTCGCGATCACGATCTCGTCCGCGTCGAACCCGTGGAGGGCGTCGGTGATTGCCTGCATTGGATCGGCATCGCCGACCACGCCGTCCGCCTCGATCCCGAAGGCGCTGAGACGCTCGAGGCTTGCGGCGAGACGGAGGGAGGCCCGACGCCGCGCCTCGTCGTCGTCGGAGAGCCAGTGGCGAAGGCGCGAATTCAGCGCCGGGGCGATCACGAGCGCTTCCGCGGGTTCCTCGCCGGCCCGGAGTCCGATCACGGCACCAAGTGCCGTGGGTTCCAAGGGCTCGTTGGCGATCAGAAGAAGTCGCCTTCTGGGCTTCGTGCGTCCGGCCGTGTGGGTCGCTTGCCTGTTCATGGCTTTCCTTTCGATCAAGTTGCCTCTCGTGAGGGAAAGACACCGGCGACCGGCATCTATTCCCGACGGGCGCCTTCTCTGACAGGTCGTAGGGTGTTGCCGCGCTGGAAACCGGTCCCGCGGGGCCGTATGCTCGCCCGGCAGGCAACGGCCGTCACGGGCCGACACTTATGGCGCGCACGCTCGACCCCGCCCGGCTGGGAGATCACCTCGACCGGCTCTACCGGGCCGCCTGGGCGCTCTGCGGCTCCCGCGAGCAGGCGGAGGACCTCGTCCAGGAAACCTACGCTCGAGTCCTCAGCCGGCCGCGGCTGCTGCGCAACGAGGACGACCTCGGCTACCTCCTGCGTGCGCTGCGCAACACGTTCCTGAACCAGAAGCGCGCCGAGCGCCGGCGGCTACGTCCCGATCCGCTGCCCGAGCAGCTCGACCTCGTCACGGACCCTCATGCGCGAGATCCGAGCGCCGCGCTCGAGGCCGGCGAGCTCTACGCGGCAGTTGCCGCGCTCCCCGACGATTTCCGCGACGTTCTCGTCGCCGTCGATATCACCGGCCTCTCCTACGAGGAGGCCGCCCGGGCCCTCCGCATCCGCAAGGGAACCGTGATGAGCCGCCTGTACCGGGCGCGGCAGCAGGTCGTGCGCCGGATCGAGGGCGCGTGATCGTGGGGCGAGCGTCGGGGCTCCGGAATGCCGGGCCGTCAGCCGCCGGCCTGAACCGTTCCGACGAGCACCTTCTCGCCTGACGACGCCTGGTTGCCGTCGGCCTGCTCGCGCGTGACCGTGAGCGTCGTGAACTCCGTCGGCCGAACGCCGGCCCATAGCGTGACCTTTCGCCCCTCGTTGAAGGTCCCGACCGGCACGAGCACGCCGGCGGGGTTCCGCAGCCAGGCCTCGTAGAAGCGCCCGCCGTCGCGGCGGGGAAGTCCGGTGGCGTCGAGCTCGATCCGCCAGCCCGAAGACGTCTTCGTGAGGGTCGCCTGGCCCCTGGCGCCCGGCGCCAGGTCTGTCGCTGCGAGGGCGGACTGGAAGCTCTCGCCGGATGTGGTCGAGCCGAAGACTCCTATCCCGACGGCGATCGCCGCGACCCCGGCTGCCGCAACCGCGCCGACCAGTGCGAGGCGGCGTGTCGCTGGCACCCGGCGCTGACGCCGCTGCGCCTCGATACGCGCTCGCAATGCCTCGGGCGCCTCGACCTGGGCCGCGGCGCTTCGCATGAGCGAAACGGCACGCTCTTGCTCGGCAAGGCGGCCGGCGAGCTCCGCCGACGCGGCGACCTGCGCCTCGACCTCGGCGCGACGCTCGGGGGCGAGCGACCCGTCCGCGAGCGCGGCCAGCTCGGCGGGCTCCTGACCGCCGGCCTCGTCGTTTCGACGCCGTCTCACGGGCATGGCAGCACCAACGGTAGCTCCGAGCGGGTGCCCGCGACTGACCGCGCCGCTTCGACCCGCGCGCGGCCCGGCCCGCGGGGAAGGACCGGGCGAGTCCACGGGACCGAGCAGAGATCTCTCACGCCTTGAACGACACCTTTCGGCCGAGGATATTCCCGGAAATTCGTCTTCCGGCGTCGTACGATGCCCGCGCACAGTCAGCCGTCGGGTCGTTCACGTTGAGGAGGAAATTCGCATGGCGAGGTTTCCAGCCGTTGCTCTCGCGCTCGCGGTCGTGGCGCTCACGCTCGGGGGCACCGCCGCCGCCGCGCCCGATCTGGGTTCGCACGTGATCGTGCTCGACCCGAGCATGCCGACGAGCGAGATCCAGGCGAAGGTCGACGCGGTCGCGGCGCAGCAGGTGTCGAACGAGTTCGGGACGCAGCGCTACGCGTTGCTGTTCGAGCCCGGCACGTATGGATCCGCTGACCACCCGCTCAACTTCCAGGTCGGCTACTACACCTCGGTCGCCGGTCTCGGGCGCTCGCCCGGCGACGTCGTCATCAACGGCTCCGTCTACGTCCGCAACCAGTGTTCCGCCGGCTTCTGCACCGCGCTCACCAACTTCTGGAGGTCGTTGTCGAACCTGACCATCAACGTCAACACGCCCGGCTTCGGCTGCTACAGCGGCGAGTTCTGGCCGGTCTCGCAGGCTTCGCCGATGCGGCGCGTCGACGTGAACGGGTTCGCGACGCTGATGGACTACTGCACGCCTCCGTCGTACGCAAGCGGCGGGTTCATCGCGGATTCGCGGTTCACCGGCAGCGTAATCGTCAACGGCTCGCAGCAGCAGTGGCTCGTCCGGAATAGCACGATAGACGCCTGGACGAACGGGGTCTGGAACCAGGTCTTCGCCGGCGTGGTCGGCGCACCCGCGCAGTGCTTCCCGGCCGTCCCCTCCGTGTGCGGCCCGTACACGACGCTCACGACGAGTCCGGTGACGCGGGAGGCGCCGTACCTCTACGTCGACGATCGGGGCAGCGAGAACGTCTTCGTGCCTTCAGCGCAAATCAATTCGTCCGGGACGACGTGGGCCGGCGGTTCGACACCCGGCGTCTCGATACCGATCGAGCAGTTCTATGTCGCGAAACCGGGCGACTCGGTGTCGACGATCAACGCCGCGCTCCACGCCGGGCGGAACCTCCTCCTGACCCCCGGCGTGTACGGCCTCGACCAGAGCATCGAGGTCACGCGTCCCGACACGGTGGTGCTCGGTCTGGGCTTCCCGACGCTCGTTCCGACGAACGGGAACGCTGCCATGACGACCGCTCGCGCGAAGGGGATCATGATCTCCGGGGTCATCTTCGACGCCGGCCCTGTCGTCTCACCGGTCCTCCTCCAGGTGGGCAGCGGCCATGCGCGCAGCGACAACGAGGCGTCCGATCCGTCGACGCTGAGCGACGTCTTCTTCAGGATCGGCGGCGCGGCGCTCGGCAAGGCGACGACGAGCCTCGTCGTGAACAGCAACAACGTCATCCTCGACGACATCTGGGCATGGCGCGCCGACCACGGAGACGGTGTCGGCTGGACGCGCAACACGGCCGACACAGGTGTCGTCGTCAACGGCGACCACGTGACCGCGTACGGGCTGTTCGTCGAGCACTACCAGGAGTACGAGACGATCTGGAACGGGAACGACGGCACGGACATCTTCTTCCAGAACGAGATGCCGTACGACCCGCCGAGCCAGGAGGCGTGGATGGAGGCGCCCGGCGTCGACGGCTGGGCCGCGTTCAAGATCGGCGACGGGGTGACGCGCTTCAGCGGCTACGGGATGGGGAGCTACAGCTTCTTCAACCAGGGCGTCAACATCTACGCCGCGCACGCGTTCGAGGTCCCGACGACGCTCCAGCCCGGAAGCCTGCACGACCTGCTCACGATCTTCCTGAGCACGGCCGGCTTCGGCGGGATCCTGAACGTCGTCAACGACACGGGAGGCTCATCGACGATCGCCAACCCGGACGTGCCCGTCACGGTCGTGAGCTACCCGTGAGCGGCTGAGGGGGGCGCAGTCGCGATCAGTCGGGGCTTGCGTACGCGAGGGCGTGAAGCGCCGGGAGCGGGTCGCCCTGGAGCGTGCAGGCGCGCCAACTGTCGCCACCATCACTGCTCTCCCAGATTTGCCCGTGGGCGAGCCCGGCGAATACGCGGCCGTCCGTAGCGACCAGTGCGTAGGGCATCGCCGGTAGCGGCTCCGGAAGCCCGCCGGCGAGCGCACGCCACGGCTCACCCCGGCGCTGCCGGTAGATGCGCGCCTGCGGGTCGCCGCGACCGTGGGCAGCAAAGGGACCCGTGCTTGCGGAGACGTACCAGAGGTCGGGATCGTCCGGGTCGACGGCGACCGACCAGGTGTAATGGCGGTCGCGCCCCTCGTCGGCAGGCTGCCAGCTCTCGCCCCCGTCCTCGCTGAAGGCGGCTCCACCGCCGCCGGCCTCGTACGCCCTGCCGCGGACAAGCGGGTGCCAGCCGAGTGAGTGGACGTCCCGCTGCGCCCCGGGGCGATGGTCCTGCCACGTCGCGCCGCGATCGTTCGTGCGCATCAAGCCGCCCAGTTCGATCCCGACCAGGATCAGGTCGGCCTCGTGCGGGCTCGGCGCGATCCACCGCACGTGCGAGGTCCACGGCCGCGGCGGAAAGCTCCACGTCGGTCGCGAAGGGAGCTCGAGCAGTGCGTCGAGCTCGCGCCAGCTCTCGCCGCCGTCGTCGCTGGTGAACAACCGGCTCGGCTCAGTGCCCGCGTACACCGCACCGTCGACCGCGCTGACCGAGACCGAAAACACGCCGGCTTCGGGCAAGGCGCAGTCGGCCCAGGTGAGCCCGCCATCGTTGCTTCGCCGGACGCCGCCCTCCCGCAGCCCAGCGTAGAGCGTGTCCGGGTCGGCGGGATCGATCGCGAGGCACTGCGCCAACGTCCCGCGTAAGAACAGCTCGACCGTCCACGCGCCACCCACCTCGTCGAGGCGAGCGATCCCATCTCCCGTCGCGGCGTACAGGCGCGCCATCGGCTACAGCCTAGGCTCAGTGGCACGAACGACCCTGTGAAGCCGAACGGGCCTGGGAACGCCTTTCAGGGCGACGTCTCCCACGAGCTCGAACGCGACCCCGTCGGCCGTCGCGGCAGCCTCGCGCGCCTGCTCGCTCACGAGCACCTCGCAGGGGGCGGCGTAGTCGGCGATCCGCGCCGCGACGTTCACCGTCCGCCCGAAGTAGTCGCCTTCCTGCACGACGACCGGGCCGGCGTCGATGCCGACGCGCGCACGCGCGGAGATCGCGCGCTCCGTCTCCTCGACCAGGTCGAGACCGCTGATGACGGCTGCCGGGGGCTGCGCGAAGTGCATCATCACGCCGTCTCCGAGCCACTTGACCGGCCGGCCGCCATGCTTGACCGCGACGTCCTGAACGACGTCAGCCACTCCGATGGCGACCTCGGCTGCTGCCTCGTCTCCATGTTCTTCGGTGAGAGCCGTGTACCCGGAGAGGTCGAGGAACGCGATGGCCGGAAGCTGCCGCGGCTGTCGCGGCGCGATCCCACGTTCGTCCATGAAACCTTCCGTGAGCGACACGAGGTAGTCGACGAGGATGCGCTCGCGATGTCGCCGCTGGAGCCACGGCGTCACCTGGCTGGTCAGGTACGTGAACTCGCCGCCTTTCTCGTAGGTGACCGCGTCCTTCTCCTTCTCGGACAGCGAGGACGCGCCGACCCGCCCGCGGACTACGCGGTCGAAGAACTCGATCCCTGCGGATACGAGCCGTGCGATGCTGCCGCCGTAGAGGCGCGCGAAGCGCGACAGATCGTCGTCGCTCGCCAGCTGGAGCGTCGCTAGCACGAGCAACAAGATCTCGGCGTCCTCGGAGCGGACGCGATCATCAGGCCCCGGCGCGATGCCGAACTCGCTGCTGAGCCGCCGCACGAGCTCCGGTGACCTTGCGGCCTCGGCCGCGAGCTCCTCGTAGGTCGTCGCGATCGGGGCCGGCTCCGGCATGAACGCCCCCAGAGGAAACGACAGCTGCCCGCTCCGGACTCCGCGCCCGACATCCTCGAGGGAGATGCCTGCTGCTTCGAAGCCGGCCATCAGGCGAACGACATGGACCTGGGACGAGTCGAAGCAGTCGTCGCCATCCGGGGACTCCAGAATTCCGAGCTCGGCCAGCCGCCGAACCTGCTCGGGCGCGCACGGAACGAGCTCCGCAAGCTCTTGCACCGAGATCTTCGGCATCCAGGCATCTTGCCGTCCGAGCGGGCGTCGAGCTCGACCCGCCCACCGGCTGGTCCGCCCACGAGAAGGACGGCCAGTCGCGCCGCCGCTCCGAAGGCGCGGGAATCGCGCACCGCTCGCGGTGTCCCTAGAGACGACAGGTCAACGCCAGCTGTTCGTCAACGGCGTGGTCGTCCCGTAGAGGCATCACTGCGGTTATGCGCGGGGCCTCCGACGCGGAGGGCCCGCGCATCGGCGGCGTCTGAAGAAGTGTGCGCTAGCGTCGCCCGATGCAGACGGCCCGGCTCGGCGACGCGTGGTGGAAGAGCGCCGTCGTCTACCAGATCTACCCGAAGAGCTTCGCCGACTCGGACGGCGACGGCGTCGGCGACCTGAATGGGATCCGTGCGCACCTCCCGTACCTGCAGGACCTGGGCGTCGACGTCCTGTGGCTGTCTCCGGTCTACCCGTCCCCGCAGGACGACAACGGCTACGACATCAGCGACTACCGGGGCATTGACCCGGTCTTCGGCACGCTCGCGGACTTCGACGCGCTCCTCGCGGAGGTGCACGAGCGCCACATGCGGCTGATCATGGACCTTGTCGTCAACCACACCTCTGACGAGCATCCTTGGTTCGTCGAGTCGCGCGACCCGGCCAGCCCGAAGCGCGACTGGTACTGGTGGCGGCCGGCCCGGCCGGGTATGCGCGCCGGCGAGCCCGGCGCCGAGCCGAACAACTGGGGCTCCTGGTTCGGCGGCTCGGCGTGGCAGCTCGATCCGCGGTCCGGCGAGTACTACCTCCACCTCTTCTCGCGCAAGCAGGTCGACCTCAACTGGGAGAACCCCGAGGTGCGCGAGGCCGTGTACGACGTGATGCGCTGGTGGCTCGACCGCGGCGTGGACGGGTTCCGCATGGACGTAATCAACATGATCGCCAAGGACCCGGCGCTGCCGGACGGAGCCGTCCATCCCTCGAACTCGCGCGACGGGATGCCGCACTTCGCCGACGGCGAGCGCGTCCACCGCTACCTCCAGGAGCTGCACCGCGAGGTTATGGCGCCGCGCACCGAGCACGTGATGACGGTGGGGGAGACGCCCGGCGTGAACGTGGAGCAGGCGCGGCTCTTCACCGACCCGGCCCGCGCCGAGATCGACATGGTCTTCCAGTTCGAGCACATGGACGTCGACCACGGCGAGTCGCGCTTCGACGTGCGGCCACTGTGGCTCCCCGACCTGAAGGCGTCGCTTGCCCGCTGGCAGACGGGGCTCGACGCCACGGGCTGGAACACCCTCTACTGGAGCAACCACGACCAGGCGCGCGCCGTCTCGCGCTTCGGCGACGACGGCCGCTACCGCCGCGAGTCGGCCACGGCGCTCGCCACCGTCCTTCACCTCCACCGCGGGACGCCGTTCGTCTACCAGGGCGAGGAGCTCGGCGCGACCAACGCGCCGTTCGCGAGCGTCGGCGACTTCCGTGACATCGAGTCGCTGAACTACTACGCCGGCGAGGTCGCGGCGGGCGGCTCGCCCGAGGAGCTCCTCGACCGGCTCCGTGCCCGCGGCCGCGACAACGCGCGGACGCCGATGCATTGGGACGACTCGCCGAACGCCGGCTTCACGACCGGCACGCCCTGGCTCGCGGTCAACCCCAACTACCGCGAGATCAACGCCGCCGCCGAGCTCGTCGACCCGGGCTCGGTGCTCCACTACTACCGACGGCTCATCGCGCTGCGAAAGCAAGAGGCGGCGATCGTGCACGGCCGCTTCGAGCTGCTGCTCCCGGATGACGAGACCGTCTACGCGTTCGAGCGGCGGCTCGGGGCGACGGCGCTCCTCGTGCTCGCCAACTTCTCGTCCGAGCCCGCGCACGCCGACGCGTGGGCCGATGCCGAGCTGCTCATCGGCAACTACGGCGATCCGCCGCCCGATCCCGCCGCGCTGCGGCCCTGGGAGGCGGTCGTCTACCGGCGCGCGTAGCGCGCGACGAGCTGCGCCTCAGCCAGCACGCGCTCGCCCCGCCGTCACGAGGGCATTTACACCTCGTACTCAAGTCCCTAACAACTACGCCGATGGGTCTCTCGTGAGAGTGTGGATCCTCTGGGTCGCTGCGGTGACGTCGACGGCCGCCGGCTGGTGGCTCGCGTCGTCTGCCCTGGACGGCACTCCCCTGCTCGGGGGGTCCGCGTCCCCGTTCGCGGCGCGACCTCTGGTCCCCGGCGTCGTGCAGCTGGCACACGCGGCCAAGCCGCCGACGAGGCGACCCGCCCGTTCCACGAGGGTGTCGTTCCGTCCGCACGTCGTGACACGCGTCGCCGCGCCGGCTCGGTCGGTCGCCCTCCCGGTCCACGCGGCCAAGCCGCCCGCGACTGTCACCGTGTCGGTCCCTCAGGCGAAACCTGCGCCGCCGAGCCCCAAGCCAGTAGCGCAAACGCCGTCGAAGCCGGCCACCGCCAAGCACACCACCGTCCCGGCGACTCCACCGGCCCTGGCATCGTCACCGGCGGCTCCCTCACCGGCAGCTCCGACCGTCGCGTCGACCAACCAGACGCGGCCCGGAAACGGGTACGGCGACAAGAACCACCACCACACGGGGCCTCCGGGCCAGGCGACGCACGGCGACCAGTCAGGCAACGAGGACGGCACCGCGAACGGGAACGGCAACGGCAACGGGAACGGCAACGGGAACGGCAGCGAGCAGGGCAACGGCAACGGCAACGGCAACGGCAACGGCCACGGCAACTCTCAGGGCTAGGTGGCAGCCGCCCGCGGGGCGGCAAGCATCAAGGGCCATTTTTCTCCCACCGGGATGACCCCGGGCGACCGCTTAACGTCGGGCCGGCCGGGGCGGCATCGGACTGGGCGGCATCGGACTGGGCAACGTCTGCCGCCTCCGGCCGCTCATCGTGTGCGTCGAATCGAGCGAGCGGCTATGGACGCGGTGTCACCAGTCGTCAACAATGAGACGCGGTGTTCGGGCATCAGGGGGCGCAGATCCGCGTGCTGCTCGTCGACGACGACGAGACGTTCCTCGCGTCCCTGGCGGAGCTCGTCGACCGGCAGCCCGAGCTCCTCGTCATCGGCATGGTGACGGACGGGATCGCTGCGCTCGACCTGGTAGAGCTGGAGGAGCCGGACGCCGTCGTCATCGACCTGCATATGCCGCTCCTCGACGGAGTCAGCACCGTCGCCCGCCTGCGCCGCGACCGGCCCAGCCTGTGCCTGATCGCGATCACCGGGGACGACGCCCCCGCACTCAGCCGGGCGGCCAGGGAGGCCGGTGCGGACGACGTCCTGCTGAAGGGCCAGCTCGTCGACGGGCTCGTCGCGCGACTCTGCGCGACCGTCCGCGCAGCGCCGCAGTCGGTCTAGCAAGAATCACGGCGTGCTCGTCATCCTCGCGATCCTCGCGGCGATCTTCCTGCTGCCGTCGCCGTGGGGGCTGATCGCCGTCGTCTGCGCGCTCGTCGTCGACCTCGCCGAGGTCGGCTTCGGGCTCTGGTACGCGAAGCGGCGCCGGCCGCAGACCGGGCCCGAGGCGCTCGTCGGCAGCGTCGCGCGCGTCGTCGTCCGATGCGATCCGCTCGGCCAGGTGCGTGTGCACGGCGAGCTGTGGCAAGCGCGCAGCGACCCGCCGGCCGACGTCGACGACAACGTCCGGGTCGAGGAGATCGGCCCCGACCTCATCCTCACCGTTCGGCCGGTGCTTTCCGGCACCTGATTACACTCAGGGCGATGGCCAGCGTCGAAGAGGGCGTCTCGAGCGCGCTCGAATGGGACGCGCCGCTCTACCGCACCGCGGTCACCCAGCTGGAACAGGCCCTCCCGCACGCCGACGTCGACGACGCGGTCGCGCTTCGCCTCCGCTATCCGGAGCAGGCGGTCATGCTCTCCGTGCCGGTGCAGCTCGACGACGGCACCGCGGCCGTCTTCCCCGCCTACCGGGTACGCCACTCGACCGCGCTCGGCCCCACCAAGGGCGGGATCCGCTACGACGCCGAGGTGACCATGGGCGAGTGCGCGGCACTCGCGATGTGGATGACGTGGAAGTGCGCGCTCCTCCGCCTTCCCTACGGCGGCGCCAAGGGCGGCGTCCGCTGCGACGTCCGCTCGCTCTCGCAGGCGGAGGTCATCAAACTGACCCGCCGCTTCACCTCCGAGCTCCTGCCGTTCATCGGCCCGAAGAGCGACATCCCCGCGCCGGACATGGCGACGAACGAACAGACGATGGCCTGGATGATGGACACCTACTCGATGCTCGTCGGCCACGCCGTGCCGGAGATCGTGACCGGCAAGCCGATCGCCCTGGGCGGCTCCGTCTTCCGCCACGAGGCGACCGGCGCCGGCGTGGTCATGGTCACCGAGCGCGCGTGCGACCGGCTCGGCATGCCGCTGTCGCAACAGCGCTGCGTGGTGCAGGGCTTCGGAAACGTGGGCGGCATCGCGGCCAGCGAGCTCGCCGAGCGCGGCGCGCGGGTGATCGGCGTCTCTGACGTCTCCGGCGGTCTCTACAGCCCGAATGGGCTCGACATCGCCGCGCTGCACGAGTGGGTCCACCAGCACGGCTCGCTCGCGGAGTACCGCGAGTGCGAGCGGATCACGAATGCGGAGCTGCTCGAGCTGAACTGCGACGTGCTGGTGCTCGCCGCGCGTGAGGGCCAGGTCACGGCCGAGAACGCCGGCCGCGTCGACACGCGCCTCATCGCCGAGGGCGCCAACGGGCCGACCTCGATCGAGGCGGACGAGATCCTCGCCGAGCGCGGTATCCCGGTGCTGCCCGACGTCCTCACGAACGCCGGCGGGGTCACGGTCTCGTACTTCGAGTGGGTGCAGGACCTCGGGCGCCTGTTCTGGACGCGCAACGAGATCCGCGCCCGGCTCGCCGACAAGCTGACCGACGCCTTCGACCGCGTCTGGGACCTCTCGTCGGGCCGCGAGCTGACGCTCCGCGCCAGCGCGCTCGTCGCCGGCATCCGCGAGGTGGCCGCGGCGATGACCTCGCGCGGGTTCTACCCGTGAGAGCCCGCGACGTGATGGTCGCCGAGCCGCGCTCGCTCTCCGCCGCGGCGACGGCGCAGGAGGCCGGGGTGCTGCTCGCGCGGCCCGAGGTACGCGCGATCTTCGTCTGCGAGGGCGAGCGGCTCGTCGGTGTCGTGACCCGGAAGACGCTCGTCCGCGAGGTGGTCGCCCCGGGCCTCGTCCCCGGCGAGACGCGGCTGGCGGATATCGCCGAAGTGCCGCACTGGACGATCGACGGGGACGTGCCCGTCGACGACGCCTTCCACTTCCTCGAGGAACACGACGCCGAGCGCGTCCCGGTCGTCGAGGCCGGGCGGCTCGTCGGCGTGCTCTCGCGCAGCGTTCTGCAGCGCCGGCTCGCGGAGGACGAGCCTGACGCAGCGATCGCGGCAGAGCAGTAGGGTCACGCCTCCGTGCGCAGCATCCTCATCCGCTGGCTGATCATCGGCCTCGCCTTCGCCGTCACCGCGTGGCTGCTGAACGGCGTCACCATCAGCGGCGGGCTCTGGGGCTATGTGTGGGTCTCGGCGCTGTTCGGGATCGTCAACGTCATCCTCGGCTCGATCCTGCGGCTGATCTCGCTCCCGCTGACGATCATCACGTTGGGGCTGTTCCTGATCGTCATCAACGCGGTCCTGCTGGAGATCACCGACGCGATAACCAGTGACCTGACCATCAACTCGTTCTTCTGGGACGCGATCTGGGCCTCGATCATCATGTCGATCGCGACCGTGATCCTCGAGTACGCGTTCGACGCCGTCAGCGCACGCTGACCGGCACCCGCTGGACGCCGTTCACGGCGTAGCCGCCGAGGTTCCACGGCGGGTCGTCCGGCTGGACATTCCCGCCCTCGTCGCGCGCGCGGCAGCGCAGCACGTAGTCGCCGGGACCGGGCGGGTCCCAGCCGAACGTCCACCGGCACCATGACCAGCGGCCGCCCACGTCGCGCTCGAGCTGAGCGCCGTCCCACGTCTCGCCGTCCGTGCTGACCTCGACGGCGGCGACCGGGGCAAGTCCCGACCACGCGCGGCCGTCGAGCTCGACCGGCCCGAGCGGCACCGTCCGCGCGCGCGTGAAGAAGTCGGGGATGCCCGGCGGGGCCATCAGCGCGCGGGGCTGGATCCGGGTGACCGGCTCGCCCTCCTCGTCCTCGTCGTCGCGGTACCGGTACGCGGCCGTCATCTGGTAGCCGCGGAAGGGCTCGCCGATCGCCTCGACGGACGCGAGCCACTTCACGCTCGTCATCCCGTACCAGCCGGGGACGACCAGGCGCAGCGGGGCTCCGTGCTGCGGCGGCAGCGGCTCACCGTTCATCTCCCAGGCGAGCAGCACGTCGGGCATGAGCGCGTCGTGCAGCCCGAGGCTGCGCTGGTAGGCCTGCTCCTCCCCGCCCTCGATACCGCGGTCGAGCCCGGTGAAAAGCACCTCGACGGCGTCAGGCTCGAGGCCGGCCTCCTCGAGGACGCCCGCGAGCGGCGTGCCGCCCCAGACGGCAGTGCCAACGGCTTCATGCAGCCACGGCTGTGACACGGGGCGGGGCGTCAGCCGGGCCCGCCCGTTGCCGGCGCACTCCAGCGTGACGGCGTGCTCGGCACGCGGCCGCGCTCGCAGATCGTCGAGCGAGAGGCTCAGCGGCTGCTCCACGAGCCCGCCGAGCTCCAAGCGCCAGGACGCGGTGTCGACGACGGGCACGTCGTAGTGGATGAGCAGGTAGTGCAGGCCGGCCGGTGTGACCGGCCAACGGAGCGCTTCGAGCGGCAACCCGTGGTTGCGCGCTGCGAGCTGCAGCTCCTCGAGACTGATTTCGCGCGTGTCGCTCAGCGGCACGCCTCGACGCTACCTCAGGGCACGCGCAGGTCGCGACGCTCGAAGAAGCGTGTGCCGGCGCCGAGCACGCCCGCCGCGCCCAGCACGAGGACGAGCACGCCCCACCAGTTCAGCCCGTTCTCGAGGGGCGAGGTGCCGACGAGCCAGAACGACGACAGGAAGCGGAACGGATCCAGCCACCCGGCGAGGCCGTGCAGGCCGTTGATCAGGTAGCCCGCCGCCGCGAGCGCGGCCGGGATGCCGATCGCGAGCCCGCGCCCGCCGCCCGCCGCTCCGACTGTCAGCGCCAGCCAGCCGTGGAGCAGGGCGATGAGCGCGACGCCGGCCACCCCGGCCGCGAGCTTCCCGACCGAGAGGTCGAGGCTCGCGATCGGGCTGAGGATGAGGAGAGCGAGGAAGACGGCGGCGGCGACGATCGCAACCTCAACGCCGACGACCGCACCCTTGCTGAGGACGGTATCGCGCCGGCGCAGCGGGTAGGAGAGCAGCAGCTCGAGCCGCCCTGCGTCCTCATCCCCCGCGATCTGGCGCGCCCCGGAGCCGATCGCCATCACCAGCAGGAGCAATGGGAGGATCAGGTTGAAGAACTCGACGTCCAGGTACCCCGGGCCGGTGGTGATGCCGGCGGAGACGCCGAGCAGCTCCTTCAGCGCCTCCGGGTAGTTCTGGATCAGCTTGTCGAGATCGGCGGCGCCGTGGATCGAGGGGAAGATCGACGCAAGCATCGCCGCGTACGCGGCCGCGCCGATGCACCAGCCGATGAGCGCCCGCCGGTGGTCGGCGAGCCCGCGACGCAGCAGCTCAGTCGGCATCGGCGGGCTCCCGGTACAGCTCGAGGAAGATCTCCTCGAGGTCGGCCGGCTGTGACGTGAGGTCGACGACGTCGTGCGCCGCGACGGCCTTGACGATGGCGTCCATCGCATTGGCCGGCGCGGCCAGGCGCACGGTCGCGCCGTCGGCCCTTTCGACCCGCACCGAGGGCAGTGCCGCGAAGGGCGCCGCGTCGACCGGCTCGCGGAACGTTATCGCCACGTGCCGCAGCGCCCGGCGGCGCAGGTTGCCGACGGTGTCGAGGTCGACGAGGCGGCCCCGGTTCACGATCGCGACGCGGTCGGCGGCGTGCTGAACCTCGTCGAGCACGTGCGACGAGAGGAACACCGTCCGCCCGTCGGCGGCCGTCTCGCGAAGCAACGTCCGGAACTCGCCCTGCAGCAGCGGGTCGAGCCCGCTCGTCGGCTCGTCGAGGATCAGCACCTCGGGCCGGTGCATGAAGGCCTGGACGATCCCGATCTTCTGGCGGTTCCCGCGCGACAGCTCGCGCATCGGGCGGTCGAGGACGACGCCGAACCGCTCGCAGAGCGCGTCGCGGTAGCCGGTATCCGTCTGCCCGCGCAGGCGCGCCAGCGAGTCCAGCTGGGTGCGCCCCGTGAGACGGTCGGGGAGGCGCAGGTCGCCCGGGAGGTACCCGAGGCGTGCCCGCGCCGCGACGCTCTGCGCGCGCGTATCGAGCCCGAGGATGGTTGCGCTCCCTGCGGTCGGCCGGATCAGGTCGACGAGCATCCGGATCGTGGTGCTCTTGCCGGCGCCGTTCGGCCCGAGGTAGCCCATGACCTCGCCGCGCTCGACGCGCAGGTCGAGGTCGACGAGCGCCGCGACCGCGTTCGGGTAGGTCTTCGACAACCCGGCGGTCTGGATTGCGGGCGCGTCGGTCAACAGCAGGTGTAGGCGCCGGGCGGCGCGTCGCCCTCGACCGGCTCCGGCAGCCGCGCCGCCTCGAGCGCGATGCCGTCGAGGATGTCGCGCTCGCTGACCTCGAGCTCGTCGAGCCCGTAGTGGTCGATTGCCTCGCGCAGGATGACCGCGCCCGCGACGATGACCGGCGCCCGGTCGGGGTCGAGTGCCGGCACGCGGCGGCGCTCGTCGAGCGGGAGGCCGGCGAGACGATCGAGCTGCTCGTTCACAGCCTGCGCCGTCAGGACGTGCCCATCGACGCGCTCGCGGTCGTAGTCGTCGAGGCCGAGGTCGAGCGCGGCCAGGGTCGTGATCGTCGCGGCCACGCCGATCGCTGCGATGGGCGCCGGTTCGGCCGGCGCGCCCTCGCGCAACAGCGACCGCACCGCCGTCGCGCAGTCGTCCAGCTCCCGAGCGCCCGGCGGGTCGCGGCGCAGGTAGCGCTCGGTCATCCGCACGGAGCCCGCGTCGACGCTGGACGCGGCACGGATGCCGCCGCCGTCGCCGAGGACGAGCTCGGTCGACCCGCCGCCCACGTCGACGACCAGCGTCGGCGCGGACAGCCGGCGCCCGAGCGTCGCGCCGCGGAAGCTGAGCTCTGCTTCCTCCTCGCCGCCGACGAGCCGGGTCTTGAAGCCGTAGCTCCATTCGATCTCGCCCAGGAAGGCGTCGCCGTTCTCGGCGTCGCGCACGGCGCTCGTCGCGACGAGGAGCGCGCGCTCGGCGCCGAGCTCCTCCAGCGCCCGCCGGTAGTCGGTGAGCACGTTGCGCACGCGCGCGATCGGGAGCGGCAGCAGGCGTCGGCGGCGGTCGACGCCCTCCCCGAGCCTGGTGATCTGCGACCGGCGCAGGACCTCGCGGACGCTGCCGTCGGAGACGTCCGCGACCAGGAGGCGGGTCGTGTTCGTTCCCTGGTCCAGGGCCGCGACGCGCACGCCCGAACCGTAGCCCGGCCGCCCTCGGCGGCCGGGCTACGGAGGCGCCGCACGGCCTTGCACGGTTTGCTGCAACGCGTTCACCAACGCGCTACACTGGCGGCGCGACGCGGGGTGGAGCAGTCAGGTAGCTCGCCGGGCTCATAACCCGGAGGTCGCAGGTTCAAATCCTGCCCCCGCTACTGCGAAAGGCCCCGGAACGGGGCCTTTCGTTTACGAGTCGGTGGCGCTACCGGTGCTCTGCAAGCGTGAACAGGAAGTGAGCGGGCCCGCGGGCAAGGGCTGCTCTGCACGCGCCGAATGCGGTCGTGGCGGCGGAAGGTCCACGTGGGCAAAGTGACTCGGCCGCACGAGGATCTCGACCTCGCAGTCTGGGCACACGACGGTGAGCGCGTTCGCGAGCTCCTCGCCGCCGCCGGCTGGCGCTGGCGCCAAACACCGGAAGAGGGTTACAGCGTGTACGAGCGCGACGACGTCCGGGCCGGGGGCGATGCGTGTCGCCCTCGGCCCGGTTGCCAGGACGCGGAGGCCCTGGACTTTGTCACGCGCCGAGCGCCGCGCAGAGCGCGTCCGTGGCGCCTGGATCGATTAGGCCGTGCGGTCCCGCCTCGCTGAGAATCGCCGGCGGGAACTGAGAGATGTCCTGCACGACGAGCCCGCCGTCTCGGTAGAGGACACCCGTGCCGGGAATGACCACCGCCAAGTGCCCGGTGATCGTCGCCGTCTGCGCCTGGACGTCGATCGTGAGCGTCGTGTGGAACTCGTACGGCACCGAGACGCCGGTCGACCGGAGCGTGAACGTTCCCGAGCCGTTGTTGTGCCGGCGCTGCACGACGAGCACGGAGCCGTCGTAGAAGCTCTCGATCCGGCGGGTGGCGGTGAAGTTGGCGACCGTCGTCTCCGACCCACAGCTCGGGCCCGGCGACGTACCTGTCACCGTTTGTGTCGTGATCACCGGCGCGTCCGCCCGAGCCGCGGCGGCGGCGACGAGCGCGAGCGTTGCGAGTGCGGCGATTAGCAGGAGCCTGCACATCTGTCTGCCTCCTCTTGTTCGCTGACAACCGCACCCGAACGTAGACGGCACCGGCAAGGCGCTGGTCAAACGGGCCAGAACAGTGGTAAAACCGCTGCAAGCAGGAGAGATGCAGGCGTTCCGGTACAAGATCCTCGGTCCGCTCGAGCTCCAGCAGAACGGCCGTGTGGTACCGATCCGCGCCGGGAAGCTCGCGGCGCTCCTTGTCGTCCTGCTCCTGCGGCGCAACGAGGTCGTCTCGACCGACCGGCTCATCGAAACGCTCTGGGCCGACGAGCCGCCCGCCACCTCGGTCAAGACCCTCCAGTTGTATGTGTCGCAGCTCCGCAAGCTGCTCCCGGCGGCAACGCTCCTGACGCAATCGCCGGGATACACGCTGCGCGTCAGCGATGACGAGCTGGATCTAACCCGGTTCGAGCGATTGCTAGCGGACGGTCGTCGGGCGCTCGCGTCCGGGAACGCCGAGCTCGCCGAGCGGTCGCTGCGCGAGGGGCTGGGCCTTTGGCGGGGGCAGCCGCTCGCCGACGTCGCCCACGAGCCCTTCACGCAGCGTGAGATCGAGCGGCTTGAGGAGTTGCGCCTGGAGGCGCTCGAGGAGCGGATCGAGGCCCAGCTCGCAAGTGACAAACACGCCGAGGTCGTGGCCGAGCTCGAGGATCTCGTGCGTGAGCACCCGTTACGCGAGCGTCCGCGAGGTCAGCTGATGCTCGCGCTCTACCGCTGCGGCCGGCAGGCGGAGGCGCTGGGGGCGTATCGCGAAGGCGCCGAGCTTCTACGCGAGCAGCTCGGGCTCGAGCCGAGCGTCGAGCTTCGGCAGCTCGAGCAGGCGATCCTTCGGCAGGACAAGCAGATCTCCGCACGGCGACAGGCACCAACACAGGACAAGGCCCCCCTTGCCGGACTCGTCCGTCGTCGACGCAATGCTGTTCTGGCGATCGTCGGCGTGCTGGTCGTTGCCGGCGGCGTCTCGGTCGCCTTAGCCCTCCACTCGAACCAACCCAGCGCTCGTTCGGCACCCGCCGGGATCCGACCGCAGACTCCGCTCCTAAGCGGAAGCGGAGGGCTGCACGAGGTGGCGCAGACACCGCTCCCGGGCGTGGCGACCGGGCTCGCGACGGGATTCGGGTCGGTGTGGGTGCGCACCGGCCGCGTGATCCATCGCATAGACACGACCACCAATCGCGTTGTGGCGCGCATCCGGGTACCGGGTGCGCACGAGCTGTACCACACGGAGGTCGCCAGCGGCGGAGGTGCGGTCTGGACCTCCAACATCGGCGCGGGCAGCGTCTCTCGAATCGATCCGAAGTCGAACGAGATCGTCGCGACGATCCCGGTGTGGCCGAACAACAACTGTGCCCAGGAGGAAGCGCTGGCCAAGTGCTCGAGCCCGATTGGCATCGCGACCACCGAGCGCGCCGTCTGGGTCGCCTTGCACCGTGTGTGGAGGGTCGTGCGGATCGATCCCGCTACGAACAAGGTCGTCGCCACGGTCCCGATTGGCTCCGGCCCTGCGCAGGCAGGACCGTCGGCGCTTGCAGCAGGTCACGGCCAGGTCTACGTGGGCGGAAACGCCTGGTACGGGGGCGATCGTTTCCTCAAGCGCATTGATTCGGAGTCGAACGCCGTCGCCCGCGTAATGAGTACGCCGACCGGTTGCGACTGGAAGGCAGCCGACGGTGAGCACGTCTGGCTGGCAGTTGGCGGGTGCGGACCGTACGCGCGCGGGTCGGTCATCGAGATCGATGCGGCAACGGGAGCGACCCTCGGCCGCGTGAGCCTTGGTGCGGTCCCGATCGGCGTCACGGCCGGCCTGGGGTCGATCTGGGCCGTCACGGGCGACAATGAACTCCTTCGCATCCACCCGGGGACCCACAAGATCACAGGTCGCTTGTCGTTTCCGCCCGGAATGGCATTGCTCACGACCGGGGCGGGCGCGGTGTGGCTTGCATGCCAAAACGGCACCGTCTATCGCATCGAGCAATAGCTCACAACGTTTGGGCGTCGGCAAACCGGCGCCTCGGGGACCAAACAGACGGAGTTCGGGCGGTTTAGCGAGCCATTGCGCCTAGTGCCGTTCGCGGGCTCCCGAGACTGACTTTCGGCGGTCTTGTGGGTTGCACGCCGACTTCGCCGGTGATCCCGACCCACCCCGAAAGCGGCTTGAGCACCTGACTCGCCGATGGATTTGTCAGGCCGTTCTTAGCGTCTCGGGCCGTGTGAAGCGACCGTTTGTTTGCTCGACCGAAATCCGACGCCTGAGCCGACAACACGTATACCGATTTGCAGCGGCCTTACGGGAGCGACGGGACTCGAGTGCGCGACCTCCGGCGTGCCGGGCCAGCGGTCAGAGATGACGGCGCGATGCAGCGTGATGCCAAACTCATCGTGGATCACGGCCACAGCCTCGCAGCGGATCCGCTCTGCGGGCCGCGTCGGCTGCAAGCGTTCTGCAAGCAAAGGGCTTCCGTGGCGATGTCACCGTGTTCCGCCTGAATGCAACGCTTATGGGTGGATCTGGCTCTATCCCTGCATTTCGGTGGAACGAGGCGGAACGCGTGTACACGATCGAGGCGGCTCATAACGCGGAGGTCGCAGATTCAAATCCTGCCCCCGCTACTGATTTCTGAAAAGCCCCGCTAATCGCGGGGTTTTTCTTCTTCAGAGCGTGGGGGGACGCTATGAACCCGCGACAGATGCGCAGGGATGAGTTCCAGGATCACTTCGGCTTGCTCGCTTGTCGAGGGCGGTGCCGGGGATTGTTTCGTCGATGGCGACGATGATCTCGAGCTCTTCGTCGTGCTCACGTTCCGGCAGATGCCATTTCCGGATGAGGGAGTCGTCTGGCCACGGACGCGATCCTCCTGAGTGACGACCTTCGGTCGGCCGGCGTTGAGATAAGGGCGGCGCTGCGGCGCTCGGGCAGCAGGTGGACGTGCCCGGACACGTTCGGTCCCCTGGCTGAGCAGCGAGTGAATTGGATGGCGTCTGCGATCGGGGTGAGTTCGGAACGGCGTCCGAGAACCAGGGCTCGGTCGAACCTTGCGCCGCTCGGTCGTACACTCGGCGCATGCTCGTCTGCCCGGGGTGCGGCAATGAAAATCCCGAGGGCGCCAAGTTCTGCAACGGGTGCGCGGCGCCGCTGGTGCGGGCCGTGTCCTCGCGGGAGCAGCGCAAGGTCGTGACCGTGCTCTTCTGCGACGTGACCGGCTCGACCGAGCTTGGCGAGAAGCTGGACCCGGAGACGCTGCGGGCGCTACTGGCCCGCTACTTCGCGCGGATGAAGGCGATCGTCGAGCGCCACGGCGGTACGGTCGAGAAGTTCATCGGTGACGCGGTCATGGCCGTCTTCGGCGTGCCAGTCGTGCACGAGGACGATGCGCTCCGGGGTGTGCGGGCAGCCGTCGAGATGCGGGAGGCCTTTCCCGGGCTGGGTGTACAGGGGCGGATCGGTGTCACTACCGGCGAGGTCGTGACCGGCACCGAGGAGCGCCTGGCGACCGGAGACGCCGTCAACGTCGCCGCGCGGCTCGAGCAGGCGGCGCAGCCGGGCGAGGTGCTGCTTGGCAAGCCGACGCTGGTCCTGATCGGCGACGCGGCCGAGATCGAGGCGGTCGCGCCGCTGGCGCTGAAGGGGAAGGCCGAGCCTGTTGCCGCCTACCGGCTGCTGCGCGTGCGCGACGCGCCGGAGCGGCGGCATGAGGCGCGCTTCGTTGGCCGTGAGCTCGAGCTCACGGTTCTCCGCGCGGCCTGGGAGCGTGCCGGCGTCGAGCGACGCTGCCAACTCGTGACGATCGTTGGCGACGCCGGCGTCGGCAAGTCGCGCCTCGTCGCCGAGTTCCTGGACGGTCTGGAGGCGACGGTTGTCCGCGGCCGCTGCCTGCCCTACGGCGAGGGGATCACGTATTGGCCCGCAGTCGAGGTGTTGAAGCAGCTTGGCGTACTGCCTGAGGAGGGGGCCGTTGCCGCGGCGATCCGCTCGCTGCTCGGCGAGACGGACGCGCAGACCTCGGCCGAGGAAATCGCCTGGGCTTTCCGCAAGACGCTGGAGCAGGCGGCAGCCGTGCGGCCGCTCGTCGTCGTGTTCGACGACATCCAGTGGGGCGAAGAGACCTTCCTCGACCTGATCGAGCACGTCGCGTTGCTCTCCTCGGGCGCAGCGATCCTGCTCCTCTGCATGGCGCGACCGGAGCTGACCGAGCGCCGGCCCGTCTGGCCGTCGCCGCTCCGGCTCGAGCCCCTGGGCGACGAGGCGGTCGAGGAGCTGATCCCCGAGCGCATCCGCGGCGAACTGCGCGAGAAGATCACTCGCGCGGCGGGCGGCAACCCCCTCTTTATCGAGGAGATGCTGGCCATTGCCCAAGAGGCGAAGGGCGAGGTGGTCGTGCCGCCGACCCTGCAGGCGCTGCTCGCGGCACGCCTCGACCAGCTCGAGACCAACGAGCGCAACGTGCTCGAGCGCGGCGCGGTGGAGGGCGAGATCTTCCACCGCGGTGCGGTGCAGGCGCTTGCACCGGACGAGCCCCAGGTGACGCCGCGGCTTGCTGCGCTCGTCCGCAAGCAGCTGATCAGACCCGACAAGGCCCAGCTCCCGGGCGAGGACGGCTTCCGCTTCCGGCACCTGCTCGTCCGCGACGCCGCCTATGACGCGCTGCCGAAGGCGACGCGGGCAGAGCTGCACGAGCGCTTCGCGGCCTGGCTGATGGAGCACGGCGCCGAGCTCGTCGAGCTGGACGAGATTCTCGGCTATCACCTGGAGCAGGCCTATCGCTACCGCGCCGAGCTGGCGCCGGTCGACGATGAGGCGCGCCGCCTGGCCAAACGTGCAGCCGAGCGACTGCACGCGGCAGGGGCACGTGCGTTTGCCCGAGGCGACATGCCTGGAGCGGTCAACCTGCTCGGACGCGCCGCCGGGCTGCTGCCGGACGACGATCGTCTGGCGCTTCTGCCCGACTGGGCCGCCGCGTTGGTCGAGGTAGGTGAGCTGTCGCAGGCGGATGTGATCCTCGGCGAGGCGATCGAGGGTGCACGCGCCGTGGGCAGCGAGCGGCTCGAGTGGCGTGCGCGTTTGCGGCGCGCATCGGCACACCTCTGGACGGGAGAAGGCACCTTCGAGGAGGCGCTCGCGGTCGCCGAGAGTGCGGCCGAGGCGTTTGTCCGGCTCGGAGACGAGTTGGGTCTCGCCGAGGCGTGGAACCTCGTCGCGCTGCTGCGCTTCTGGGGCGGCAGCACCGGAGCCGCCGAGGAGGCGTGGCAGCACGCGCTCGAGCACGCCCGACGCGCGCCCAGCCCTCGCGAGGAGGCCCAGGCGCTGACCTGGCTGCTCGTCGGCACCTGGTACGGACCGACGCCTGCCGACGCAGGTCTTCGGCGCTGTCAGGAGATCCTGGAGCGCTCGCCTTCTCGTCATGTCGAGGCGATCGCGTATCTCGAGCTAGCCACGTTGGAGGCGATGCGGGGCCGCTTCTCCGAGGCGCGGGAGCTCTTCCGCCGCGGGAAGGAGGCGCTCGAGGACCTCGGTCTTGCGCTCTACGCGGCCGGTGCGTCGCAAGAGCTGTTCGACATCGAGATGCTCGCAGGGGACCCGGGAGCGGCCGAGGCAGAGCTCCGCGCAGCGTGCCAGACGCTCGAGCAGCTCGGGGAGAAGGGTTTTCTCTCGACGCGCGCCACCTGTCTTGCGCACGCGCTCTGCGCGCAGAGCCGCTACGAAGAAGCCGAGCCGTTCATCGAGATCGCGGTCGGGGCTGGCGCCGACGACGATTGGGCCACTCAATCCCTCTGGCGCTCCGCCCGCGCGAAGGTGCTCGCCAGCCGAGGAGACATCGCCGAGGCGCTTCGAGTGGCAAGGGAGGCGGTCGTGATCGTCGAGCGGACGGACTGGCTGAACCCGCGCGCGGGCGCCCTCGCTGATCTCGCTGAGGTGCTGCGTCTCGCCGGCAAGGAAGAGGACGCCGCCGTCGCCCTCCGGGAGGCGCTCGGCCTGTACGAGCAGAAGGGCAACCTCGTCTCAGCAGGAAAGGCGCGTGCCCTGCTCGCGCAGCTGCCGCAAGCATCGACGACCGCATAGCCTCGCCAGGCCGGCGGAATCGCGCACGCTTTGCGGTCAGGTGGTCGCGGATCGGGGCTTGTTCGGGATCCTGTCTCTTGAGCTCGCTGATTAGGCTCGCTGACCTACGACGCGCCGCACCATCGACTACGTGTCACGGCTAGTGCAGTTCGGGAGGCTTATCTCCTTTCCCCCGATGGCGCTAGAAAGGGCCAGTCTACTAACGATTCAACGCCGATGAAGCGGTCGCTAATGGGTCCATATCGTGCCCCCGCTACTTCGAAAGGCCCCGGAAACGGGCCTTTCTCTTGTGGATCACCGGGGCTGTGCCCATCTGTGCAAGCGTTTGACACGCCCAGGCGACGCCTCCGAACCGGAGGGTCGTAGATGGCAAG
>DASTZE010000094.1:0-25373 GCA_035764425.1 Gaiellaceae bacterium | reverse complement strand
CGCGCCTCGAACGACTTCCTGCCGGGCAACGCCGAGAGCGTCCGGGCCGAGAACGCGGTCGAGGACGCGTCGGGGCTCTCCGCCGCGCCGCAGCTCCTCGTGCTCGTGCAGCAGCCGACCTCGGCGCGGCTCGCCCGGGTGGCCGCGCTCGTGCGCACGGAGCCCGTGTTTCCGGAGCTCGGGGCGACGCTTTTCTCCCGGGACCGGCGGCAGGCGATCGTTTCCGCCTTTGCGCGGGGCGGCATCTCCCAGCAGCGTTGGCGGCAGGCGGCGGAGCGCGTCGACCGGCGCCTGCGGGCGGTGCCCGGCACCGCCGTAGGTGGCCCGGCAATCGCCGTCGTCCAGGTCAACCACCAGGTGCAGCGCGACCTGACGCGCGCCGAGGCACTCGCCTTCCCCGCGCTGTTCGTGATCGCGCTGTTCGTGTTCCGGAGCGTGGTCGCGGCGCTACTGCCGCTCGTCGTGGGCGGGCTCACGATCCTGGCTGCGCTCCTGCTCCTGCGGATCCTCGACGCGCTCACGCCGGTGTCGCCCTACGCGCTCAACATCGTCACCGGCGCCGGGCTCGGCCTCGCGATCGACTACAGCCTGCTGCTGGTCTCGCGGTACCGCGAGGAGCGGGGCAG
Organism: Gaiellaceae bacterium; assembly: GCA_035764425.1. Lineage (GTDB taxonomy): Bacteria > Actinomycetota > Thermoleophilia > Gaiellales > Gaiellaceae > JACVRM01. The sequence continues at coordinate 24,747 of DASTZE010000094.1, read as the reverse complement.
CCCTGACGCGATCCGGACGACCTTGCGCACGGCCGGGCGGACGATCGCGTTCTCGTCCGTCACGGTCGGCGCCGCGGTCGCCACGCTCGCGGTGTTCCCGCTCGGCTTCCTGCGCTCGATGGGCATCGCGGGCGGCCTCGTCGGCCCGCTCGCGGGGGTCATCGCGCTCACCGTCCTGCCCGCGCTCTTCGCCCTGCTCGGCCCGCGGATCGACGCATTGTCGGTCCGGCGGCGGCCTCCGCCGGGCCCCGCATCCGACGGCGGCTGGTACCGGCTCGCCCACGCGATCATGCGCCGCCCGGTTCGGGTGGCCGTCGCGGCGGCGACGCTGCTGCTCGTGCTCGCAATCCCGGCCCTGTCCATGCGCTTCACGGGCATTGACGCCGGCGTGCTGCCGCCGGGGGCCAGCTCCCGCGTGGTCGACGACACACTCCGGCGCGACTTCGCGCCGGCATTCACGTCGCCCGTATTCGCGGTCCTGCGCGGCGACGCCGCCTCGGCGCGCCGCTTCGCCGGCGCCGTGCGCGCGCCACGCGTCCGCCCGCCGCGGCGGCTCGCGCCGGGCGTGTGGGAAGTCGAGGCCTCGTCCGGGACGCCCTTCCTGTCGGGACGGTCGAAGCGTCTCGTCGAGTCGATGCGCGCGCTCGCCGGCGGTGCACTCGTCGGCGGCGCGACGGCGCAATTCCTCGACCAGAAGCACGCGATCGGCTCGAGCCTGCCGCTCGCGCTCCTGCTCCTCTGTGTGGTCACGTACGCCCTGCTCTACCTGGCGACGCGCTCCGTGCTCCTGCCGCTCAAGACGCTCGTCATGAACTTCCTGACACTGGCCGCCACCTTCGGCGTGCTGGTCTTCGTCTTCCAGGACGGGCGCCTCGAGGGGCTGCTCGACTACCGCGGACAGGGGGCGCTGCAGCTGACCCTGCCCGTGCTCCTCTTCGCGATCGCATTCGGCCTGGCGACCGACTACGGCGTCTTTCTGCTGACGCGAATCAAGGAAAGCTGGGACTCCGGCCTGCCGAACCGCGAGGCGGTGGCGGTCGGGCTGGAACGCACCGGGCGCATCGTCACGGCCGCGGCGCTGCTCTTCTGCATCGCGGTCGGCGCCTTCGCGACCTCGGGCGTCGTGCTCGTCAAGGAGGTGGGCGTCGGCATCGCGCTCGCCGTCGCGATCGACGCGTCGATCGTGCGCGTCTTCCTCGTGCCGTCGCTGATGGCGATCCTCGGGCGTTGGAACTGGTGGCCGGCGCGGCGCACTAGGCTCCCGCCGTGACCCTGACCGGCAGGTGCCTGTGCGGCGGCGTGCGCTTCGCGCTGACCGAGCCGCCGCTCTTCGCGAGCTACTGCCACTGCACGCGCTGCCAGCGCCGCACCGGCACGGCGGCATCCGCCCAGGCGGCCGTCGCGCCGGGCTCGGTACGCATCATGGCCGGCGAGGAGCTGATCCGCTGCTTCCGGCCCGAAGGCGGCGCACCGAAGTGCTTCTGCTCGCGCTGCGGGGGAGCGCTCTGGAGCAAGAACGCGGACACCGATGAGATCTCGAGCGTCCGCATGGGGACATTCGACGAGGATCCCGGCGTGCGGCCCGAGTACCGCCAGTACGTCGCGTACGCGGCCGTCTGGGAGCCGCTCCCGGACGACGGTTTGCCGCGCTTTCCCGAGCGCAAGCCGACCTAAGCAAATCGCCGGAGGGGCCAGGGAACCAAGGGTTCCCGGGAAACAGGCTCACGCCGGAGAGGCAGCCAAGGGAAGCGAGCTCAGAGCGGCCGGCTCCCGCACCGACAGAAGCGCGCCTCCGCCCGCAAGGAGGGGGCTCGCGAGGGAACCAGGGGTTCCCCCGCGAGTAACCGTCGCCCGCCTCCTCGGGGGATGAACTGCGGAGGCGGGCGACGGGTTTGGGGGGAGTGGTCGCGGACGCTTGCGCGCGTATGCGGGGGCGCGCCCGGTGTTCAGGAGATCGCCGCAGAGAGACGGTTTCGCGCCAGCCGTCAACGGCCCGCGGAGGGCGAGGCCCGGTTGGGGCCGAGGGGGTGCTTGGAGTCTCCGCCAACGGCGGCCCCGTGTCAATTCGCGGCTACGCATGAAGCTCGGTTGCTAGCGTGGACGGGTGACCGACTCGGTTCAGCCTGATGCGGGCCGCGAGATGACCTGTCCGCACTGCAAGCGGACGTTCACGGCCGAACCACTCACCGGCCCGTCGGGCCACGCGCAGGGCTATAAGTGCCCGCATTGCCGGCTCTTCGTCGCCGCTGATCGCGCCGAACCGGCCGCCTAATCGCGCCGGGTCGTCGCGGCGAGCAGGCCGTGGCGCTGCGCCCACCGGCTCGCCTCGGTGCGGTTGCCGACGCCGAGCTTGCGGTAGACGTTCGTGAGGTGGAACTTCACCGTGGGCTCACTGACGGAGAGAATCTCCGCGAGCCGCCGGTTCGAGTAGCCCTCGGCTACGAGCCGCAGGATCTCCACCTCGCGCCCGGTCAGCGGCGTCGTCTCGTGCGGGAGGCCCGCCGGCGGGGCGGCCAGGTACATCGAATGCGTGAAGCTCTGGCGGACGGCGGTGGCGAGATCGTCCGGGTGCGCGGCCTTGAGCACGTAGGCGTCGGCGCCCGCCGTGAGCGCCGAGTGCACGCGAGACGGGCTGTCGTCGAGCGTCAGCACGACGATGCGGATCGTCGGCCGGCGCATGCGCGCGACGCGGACGAGCCCGACCCCGTCCGACGAGCCGCCGACGTCGACGTCCACGACCATCAGGTCGGCGCCGTCCTCATCGAGCGCCGCCATCGCCGAGTCGGCGTCGACAAAGCGGCCCGCGACCTCCACCTCCAGCCGGTGGAGTACGAGCTCTACCGCCTCGTGCCACAGCGGATGCTGGTCGACCAGGAGCGCCCGGCGGCCGGGCAGGGCTGCATCACGGGTGCCGCGGTCGTCGCGACTCGCCTGCCGCGCTGCATCCGCCAGTTGGACAGCGAGAGTATTCGCGTCGTCCTGCACGCGGGCCGATTCTGCGTGACGGCGCGCCGTCTAACAACCAGGGTCTGCACACACGTAATGACGGCGGGACCCCGCAAGGCCCCGCCGCGCTTCCCCTCGGTCGTTCCGGGCATCCCGCGAGCCTCCGGCTGCGCGGTTGTGCCGCCTACGTCGCTGCCGGCTACACCTCCCCCAAGCGCTTCCGGGCACTGCGCCCGTGGACATCCCGTTCATACCACCTCGGGACGGCCCTCTCAAGCCGGAATCCAGGGAGCGATGTTCGTCCCCGGAAAAGCCGAAGGGCCCCACCGGGCCCTTCGGTACACGATGCCGCCGGTTACACGCAGTCGTACAGGCTCTGAGCCTCCGGCAGCGTCTCGAGTTTCTTGAGCGTGTTGTTCTCGATCTGGCGGATCCGCTCGCGCGTGACGTTGAAGGCGCGGCCGACCTCCTCGAGCGTCCGCGGCCGGTCGCCCGTGAGGCCGAAGCGCAGCTCGATCACCTTCCGCTCCCGCTCCGGGAGCGAGTCGAGCGCGCGGCGGATGTCCTGCTGCCGGAGCGACAGCGACGCCGAGTCGAATGGCGACTCGGCTTGCTCGTCTTGCACAAAGTCGCCGAGCTCCGATTCCTCTTCCTCGCCGATCGGCTTCTCCAGCGAGACCGGAAGCTGCGCCATGCGGAGGATGTCGCGCACCTCGTCGGTGGTGATCTCGAGCTCCTCCGCGATCTCCTCCGGCCTCGGCTCGCGGCCGAGGCGCTGGACAAGCTGCCGCTCGATGTGCACGACCTTGTTCAGCTTCTCCACCATGTGCACCGGAATGCGAATCGTGCGCGCCTTGTCGGCGATCGCGCGAGTGACCGCCTGACGGATCCACCAGGTCGCGTAGGTAGAGAACTTGTAGCCCTTGCGATAGTCGAACTTCTCGACCGCGCGGATGAGGCCGAGGGAGCCCTCCTGGATCAGGTCGAGGAACGAGAGGCCGCGGCCGAGGTAGCCCTTCGCGATCGAGACGACGAGCCGGAGGTTCGCCTCGATCATGTGCGTCTTGGCGGCCATGTCGCCGCGCTCGATCCGCTTGGCCAGGTAGACCTCCTGGTCGGCGGTCAGCAGCGGCACCTTGCCGATCTCGCGCAGGTAGAGGCGCAGCGAGTCGAGTGAGGGCTCGACCGTGAGGTCGATCTTCGGCGCCTTCTCCTCCTCGGGCTCGGGCTGCTCGTGGGGCGGGCGCTTGTGCTGCTCGCCCTCCATCAACTCGATGCCGTGGTCGATCAGGTACGTGTAGAAGTCCTCGACCTGCTCCTTGGTGAGTTCGACTTCCTCGAGCCCGTTGACAATCTCGTCGTAGGTCAAGAACCCTTTCTCTTGACCCTCCTGAACGAGTTTGTGGAGTTCTTCGACGTCGGGCAGAGCGATATCGACGGTGAGCATCGGGCCTCGGCTTTCCTCGCGCTTGGTGGACGGGGGGGACCTACCTGAGCACGAAGAGAGCCGGTCCTCCGCCCGGCTCCCTGTCGCGGCGGGGATGGTACTACCGGATCCACAAAATGTGAATACTTTGTTTGCGACTTTGAGAGGCTGTTTGCCGCCTCAAGCAGCGGCGCGGATCTGACCGACGCGCTCGCCCAGGCTGTTATCCACCGATTCGACCGCGAGCTGTGGAAGATCGATCCCCAGTTGGGCAGCAAACGCGGCGGTGGCGGGACGCACCGCGCGGCCGCTTCCGTCCTCGACCTTGAGGGCGAATGCGGTGCCGTCGGGACCGGCCGCGCACATGAGCCCCTCCGCCCCGCCCTTGGCGATCCAGCCGTCGGCCTGCTCCATCAGCACGGTGTCGGGCGCGCCCGGGGCGCGGATCAGCGCGGGGTGCGCGCGCATGGCCCGCACGATGGCGACACCGCCGTCCAGCGACGGCAGGCGCGCGAATGCAACGGCCATCCGCTCGAGCGGCATCGCGAAGCTGAGGACGCCGCAGCCGTCCACGGCCACCGCGACCTGCGCCGGCTCGAGCCCGGCCGCTGCGGCCGTCTCGGCGTGCAGCTGGCGCTGAAGCGGGTGCGACGCGAGCCGGTAGCCCGCGAGCGTCCAGTCGTGGGCGCGGCAGACATTCAGCATGCCCGCGTGCTTCCCCGAGCAGTTGTGGTTGAGCCGCGAGGGAGGGTCGCCCTCCGCCCCGCACTCGAGGTCGTCCTCGGTCGCGCCGGCAGCGGCGAGCAGCCGCCGCACCGGGTCGAGCTGCTCGGGTCGGGCGAGGTGCGATGCGCACGCGATCGCGAGCTCGTCGCCGGCGAGGTCGGGGCGCGCCCGCGCGAGCGGCAGCGCCTGCAGCGGCTTCGAGGAGGAGCGCATGAAGGTGAGGTACCGGGGGTCGCCGGCGGACGCGACGATCCGACCGTCGCGCACCGCCACGGCGTGCACGCGGTGCCGCGACTCGACCGTGTCGCCGCGGACGACCTCGACGATGAGCTCGCTCACCGGCCGTACTCTGTCTGAACATGCCCGAGCTACCGGAGATGGAGGCGTGGCGCCGCGCGCTCGACGGACCCGTCAGCGCATCGCCGGTCGTCCAGGCCGGCCCGGCGCACATCGCGACGCTGAAGACCTTCGATCCGCCGCTCAAGACACTCGAGAGCCGGCGCTTCGAGGGCGTCGAGCGCCGCGGCAAGCGGCTGCTCTTCCCCACCGACGACGGCGAGCTCGTGCTGCTCGTCCACCTGATGACCGCCGGGCGGCTCAAGTGGCTGAAGCCCGGCGAGGCCGGCCCGAAGACCCCCGCGTTCAAGCTCGAGTTCGAGAGTGGCGGCCGGCTCGTCCTCACCGAGGCCGGCTCCAAGAAGCGGGCCGGCGTCTGGCTGCTGACGCCCGGGGCCGCGGAGGAGGAGCTGATGCACGTCGGGCCCGACGCGCTCGAGGTCGACGCCGACCGGATGGCCGAGATCCTCGCCTCCGACTCGCGGCGGCTCCACCCGCTCCTGCGCGACCAGCGCGCGATCGCCGGCATCGGCCGCGCCTGGTCGAACGAGATCCTCCACGCCGCGCAGCTCTCGCCCTACGCGCTTTCCACCCAGGTCGACACCGAGGAGACCGCGCGGCTCGTCACGGCGATGCAGAGCGAGCTGCGGCGCGGCCTCGAGCTGCGCGAGCGCGGCGCAAGCGACGCGCGCACCTACCGCGTCCACAGGCGGCTCGGCGAGCCGTGCCACGCCTGCGGGACGCCGATCGCGCGCGTGGACTTCGAGGAGCACACGATCTACTACTGCCCGACCTGCCAGACCGGCGGGCGGGTGCTCAAGGACCGGCGGCTCTCGCGCCTTCTGCGCTAGCCGGAGAACGCCTCAGTGCTGGTGCGAATCGCGGCTCCCAAGCCTGACCGCGGCGTACACGACGGCGCCGATCAACACGATCCAGAACACCATCATCGGAACCATCCAGTACCAATCCCACCCGCCGTTTCCGTGCATCATCGTCGTTGCCTCCTACCGCACCGTCACGGTCAGCCTGAGGATCTTGTCTTCGCCGATCGTCCGCATCCCCGACATGTAGTCCTCGCCCGCCCTCGTCTTGAAGACGTACGTTCCTGCGTGCGTGAAGAAGGCGGTCGTCGTCGCGCCCATGTGGTTCATCACGCCGGGGGCCGCCTTGCGGTGGATCCCCATCCCCATCCCCATCGTGCTGCCATTCCGCATCCGAACACTCGGGCCGGACACTCTGATCAGCGTGTGCGGCATCACGTCGTTGTTCGTGAACCTGATCGCGCCGCCGCGGGCAAGCGTGATGGAATGTGACGCGGCGAACGGACCGCCGTTGACCGACCACGTATGGCAGCCACGCACCTGATGGCGAATCGTGATCGAGGCCGTCTGCGGAGTAGCCGCTACGACCGCCGAGGCGGTAGACCCAATGGCCACCAGCATCAAAGCGAGAAACATCAGGAGGGCCGGCTTCTTCATCTCGGGTGCTCCTTTCCGGACGGTCGTCTCTTCGATCGAGCGTCTAAGTCGGCCCGCGCGCTCGCCTCCGCGAGTCCCCTGCTTCGGATTGCGGCTTATTGCGGGCATGGAGCCCGCCCGGCCGCCTCGCCTAGCCGGCGGACGGTAGGGCGATACGCAGCGCGCCGTCCAGTGCGGTGACCGTGGCGCCCTGCGCCTCGAGCGAGCGGCTGGCGACCGCGGCGGCCAGGTCGCGCAGGTCGTCGCCGCGTACGATCGCCGCGGTCTCGGCGGTCACAGGCGAGAGCTCCACCCCGGTCCCATCCACGGTGACGTCGACCGTGTCGAGGCCGCCGTGCCGCCGCGCGGCCGTCACCATGCTCCGCACCGCGCGCACGCCCAGCTGAGGGTCGACCTGGACGGCGGCCCCGGACCCGGTGACGCGCACGGAGCCATTGCCGAGCTCGCCGGCCGCCATCGTGACGAGATCCAGCGAGTCGACCGGCTCGCCCGCGGGCTCGAAGCGGCCACCCTCGATCCGGGCGACGACGCCGAGGTCGTCGATGATCTCACCGAGCTGCGCCGCGGCCGCGTCGATCAGGGTCAAGTAGCGCTGCCGCTGCTCGTCGATGTCGCCCATCCGGAGCAGCGTCGTGGCGAAACCGGCCACGGTCGCGAGCGGCGTCCGCAGGTCGTGGACGGCGAGCGAGACGAGCTCGGGAAACCGGGGATCGTCGTTCAGAGGTGCCATGGGGTCAGTGCTACGGTCGCGAGTGTAGTGAGCGAGATCCGCCAACGAGACGTGCGCGACATCGACCTCCAGGCGTCAGCGCCCGAGGTGCGGCTGGCGCTGTCCCGCGCCGGCGTGCGCGGGGTCGAGAAGGCCATCCGGATCCGCTACCAGGGCCGGGAGAAGCTGATGACAGCGACGATCGATTGCGCGGTCGATCTCGACCCGGGCCAGAAGGGCGTGCATATGTCGCGCTTCCCGGAGCTCTTCGAGGAGGCCATCGAGGCGGTCGTCCTCGAGGAGGCGTCGCTCGTCGAGGAGCTCGCCGAGCACGTCGGCCGCCACATCGTCGAGCGCCAGGGCGCCGGCAGGGCCGAGGTGCGGATCGCCGCCCGCTACCCGCTCGCGCGGCGGACACCGGTCACCGGGCTCGCGACGCAGGAGCTCGTCGGCCTGATCGGCGTCGCCGCGGTGTCCGAGCAAGGCGCGCGCAGCGTCGTCGGTGTCGAGGCCAACGGCATCAACGCCTGCCCGTGCGCGCAGGGCCTCGTCGCCGCCCGCGCGCAGGAGCGGCTCCTCGACGCCGGCTTCGACGACCTCGACGTGAAGCGGATCCTGGAGCTCGTCCCCCTCGCCACGCACAACCAGCGCGGCACCGGGACGCTCTACGTCGGCTCGGAGGCGAACGTGAACGCAGAGCGGCTGGTCGAGATCGTCGAAGGGTCGATGAGCGCCCCGGTGTACGAGCTGCTCAAGCGCCCCGACGAGGTGTTCGTCGTGGAGCACGCGCACCTTCAGCCGCGCTTCGTCGAGGACTCCGTGCGCCACGCGCTGCATGGCGTCGTCGAGGCATACCCGGCGCTGGCGGACGGCGACTTCCTGCTCTCCCGCCAGGTCAACTTCGAGACCATCCACACCCACGACGTCGTCGCGGAGCGGTGGGGAACGGTCGGCGAGATCAGGGGCGAGCTTGAACACGGCACGACCGTCCAGCGGCACACGACGCTCGAGGACTGGCTGCGCTCGTAGCGGTCGGCGGAGGCGAGCTCTGCTCGCCGCAGCCACGTCGCGCGAAGTCGCGTCTATTCAGACCCCGTTGAAAGTCGTCATGGCCCGCCGCAGGCGGGCCGGACTTTCAACGGAGTGGGATGGCGTAGCGCGACACCCAGTCGTTGACGACGCTCCAGTCGAGGTTCGCGAAGAACGCGTCGATGTAGGAGGCGCGGTCGGTGCCGTAGTCTAGGAAGTACGCGTGCTCGTAGACGTCGAGCGCGACGAGCGGGGTGGCGTTCCAGATCGGGTACGTGTTCTGGGTGTCGCCGATGTAGTTGAAGAGGCGGCCCTCGTCCCAGTCGTACGCCGTCCACGCCCAGCCGCGGCCGCCCATGCCGGTCGCCTTGAGGTCGGCAGCCCAGTCGGCCGTCGAGCCGAAGTCGCGCTTGATCAGCTGCGCGACCGCCCCGTCGGGGTCGCCGCCGTCGCCGCCGAGGTGCTCGAAGTAGATCTCGTGGTTCTTGATGCCGCCGATCGCGAACGACAGCTCGACCTTGAGCGCGCGCACCTCGGAGTAGACCTGGTTCGCGGCCGCGAGATCGACGCCGGCGAGCTTGCCGAGGATCTCGTTCCGCTTGGCGACATAGCCCTGGTAGAGCTTGTAGTGGGCCTCGACGGACGCGCGCGAGATGCCGTTGAGCTCGAGCAGCTCGGGCCGGAGCTCGCGGGGTGCGATCTCCTGGGCGTTGAAGGCAAGGGCCGCCACGGCCGCGGAGTCTAACCGGGGTGCGCGGGGGAACCAGCTGGTTCCCCCGCGCCTAATCGGCCCGGAGCGGAGCTGCGGTCAGCCGCGGCGGACGAGCATCACGCTGCTCGACGAGGCGAGGTACCCGACCCCGGCCTGGTTCACGGTGATGAACAGGCGGAGCCGCGACGTGCCCTTGGGCAGCGTGGTGAGCTTGAAGCGCTGCGTCTTCGGCGTGCCGAGCCGGACCTTCTTGACGTTGACCCACTGGTTGAGCGGCGAGAGCCGCTGGACGTACACCGAGTGGTTCTTGAACGACCGCGCGGCGTCGACGCGCGCGACGAACCAGGCGCCGATCCGCTTCAGCGTGAGCTTCGGCGCGACCGCGGCCTGGATCTCGGCGCTCTTCAGGTTGTTCCACTGCACCTGGTAATTGGTCAGCCACGCGGGCATCGTCGTGTAGCTCCAGACTCCGCCGTCCCCGGTGAGCACGGTCGCGAGCTGAACGTACGAGAGCTCGCCGTACGGCTTGCCGTAGACGATCACCGTCTCGTTCGCCTTCCCGTTCGAGACCTTGCCCGTGAGCGTGACGGAGCCCCCGTAGGTGACGATCGGCTGGGATGCGGCGAGCGACACGGACGGCGGCGGGCCGGAGACGACGATCGTCCCCGTCTGCGACGGCTTGAACGCGTCGCGGTACTTGAACGTGCCGGCGACGCTGAACGTGCGCGTCCAGTGGCCACCGGGCTTGATCACGGGTGACGCGAACTGGCCGCCGGTCGCGACGACCTGGCGGCTCACCGTGTCGTTGTTCACCCAGGTGATGTTGTCCCCGCTCGCAATGCTGACCTTCGCCGGCGTGAACCCACCGGCCTTGATGATCACCGTCTTCGTCGTCGCGGCCTGAGCGGCAGGGGCGGCGACGGCGAGTGCGGCGGCAATGGTGACGAGGATCTTCGGCGTCTTCATCGGTTGGACCCCCTCGCGTAGGTATCGAGATAATTCACCGATCGTCGGACGTCCCGAACCCGCTCGACCAAGGGATTTCCAGAACCTTTACCTGCCGCAAACCTCCTAAACTCCTCGAATGCGCGCCCTCGTCACCGGCGGCACCGGCCGCGTCGGGTCGGCAATCGTGCGGCGCCTCGGAGCGTCCGGCTGGGACGTCGTCGCCGCGGGCCGGGCCGACGGCGATCTCTCGAGAGCGGCCGCGGCGCGTGAGCTGGTCGAGCGCACGGCGGACCGGCTCGGTGGCCTCGAGCTCCTCGTCCACGCGGCCGACGACGGGTTCGCGTCCCGCGCGGTCGAGGACGTGTCCGAGGAGGACTGGGACCGGGCCGTCGGCGCCACGACGAAGGGCGCCTTCTTCACGGCACAGGCGGCCGCTCCCCACCTGCGGGCATCGCACGGGCTGATCGTCATGATCGAGGATGTCGCGGCGTACCAGCCGTGGCCGCGCTTCGCCCCGCACTGCGCGGCGAAGGCCGGCCAGGCGATGCTCACGCGCGTGCTCGCGCGCGCGCTCGCGCCCGAAGTGCGGGTCTGCGGCGTCGCGCCGGGCCCTGTCGCCGTCGATCCCGGGCAGGAGGAGCGGCGCGCTGCGGAGACGCTGCTCGGCCGGACCGGGTCGCCGGACGACGTCGCGGACGCGGTGCTCTACCTGACCGAGGCGCGGTTCGTGACGGGCACCTCGCTCGTCGTCGACGGGGGGCGCCTCCTGCAATCCGGCACGGGCCCTGGATCGTAATCAGATGCGATGGCTGCAATCGCCTACGAGCTTTCTGGAACGTCTGGAATTTCCAGGCTCCAGAGGCGCGCCGTGAGCGCCCACGAGCACGACACCGACGGGGACCTGATCGTCCGCACGGCCGATGGCGACCGCGACGCGTTCGAGCAGCTCTACAAGCGCTACGCGCGCCCGGTCTTCGGGCTTGCCCTCCGACGCCTCGGCGATCGTTTCCGCGCGGAGGACGCGGTCCAGGAGACGTTCACGTCGGTCTGGCGCTCGGCACGTACGTACCGCCCCGACCGCGGCGCGGGCGGCACCTGGCTCTACGCGGTCGCGCGCAACGCGATCGCCGACCGGGCGCGGGCGCGCCAGGAGCCGGCGGCCGACCCGCCGGACCTGCCGTCGACCGACCCGGGGCCGTCGGAGCAGGCGGAGGATTCGTGGGTCTCGTGGCGGGTCCATCGCGCCGTGGAGGAGCTTCCGGAGCAGGAGCGGGTGCTGCTGGAGCTCGCCTATTGGAGTGGACTGTCCCAGAGCGAGGTTGCCGAGTACCTGGCGATCCCGCTCGGTACTGTGAAGACGCGGACGCGCGCCGCCCTCGCGCGTCTTGCCGATGTTCTGGAAGGAGAGCTGCTGTGAGCGGGCCGAGCTTCGAGGAGCTGATGGAAGGCGCGTCGCCGGACGAGAAGGCGCGGCTCCGGCGAGTGCACGACATGCTGCTCACCGCAGGCCCGCCGCCCGAGCTGCCGCAAAGCCTCGAGGAGCCGCCGGTGATCAAGCGTGAGCGCCCGCCGGCGCTGACGACGCTGCCCCGCCGCCGGTTCGGCGCCGTGCTGGTCGCGGCCGCCGGGATCGCAGCCGCCGCGTTCTTCGCCGGCTACGTCATCGGCGGCGTCGGCTCGAGCACGAGCAGCGCGACGGGCTCCACCGTCGACATCCCGATGCGCCCGACAGCGGCCGCACCGGGCTCGGCCGCTGTGCTCGCGGTCGCGAAGAACCAGGGCGACAAGAACGTGCCGATGACGCTCACCGTCTCGAACCTGAAGCACCTGCCCAAGGGCGGGTACTACGAGCTGTGGCTGACCCGCGCGGTGAAGAGCGGTGGGAAGACGACGCAGAAGCTGGTCGTCGTCTGCGGCACGTTCATCCAGAACGCGAACCGCGTCGAGGTGAAGATGAACGCGCCCTACACGCTCGACAAGCAGGCCGGCTGGGTGATCACGAGGCACCTTCGCGGCGCCGAGACCAATCCGGTCGTCCTGACGACCTAGCTGATCCGCCCACACAGGTTATGAACGGTTGAGAGGTACATCCGGCCCTCCTTTGAGGCTGTGCGGTTCTGCCAAGACCCGCCGCCCAAAGGAGGGCCGTGATGGATGTGCACGCTAACGCCAAGCTCGGATTGGCCGGTCGGCGCGAGCTCGTGCTCGCGATCGAGTCGGGGTTGTCTTTGCAACGGGCCGCGGCCCGTTTCAGCGTGTCGCCGGCGACGGCGCACCGCTGGTGGCACCGTTGGATCGACGGTGGTCGTGATCAGGGCGCGCTCGTTGATCGATCGTCGCGGCCGCGGCGGCAGCCGCGCCGGTTGAGCGCGGCCGAGGAGGAGCCGATCCTGAGGGCCAGGCGTGAGACCAACCTCGGCCCTGGCCGGCTGGCCGGCATCGTGCGGCGCGCGCGTTCGACGATCTGGAAGGTCCTGTGCCGCCACGGACTGTCTCGCCGGCCGCGCGGGCAGCGGCAGAGCTTCCGTCGCTACGAGTGGTCACGACCCGGGGCGCTGCTGCATCTGGACGTCAAGAAGCTCGCGCGCTTCAGCGTGCCCGGCCATCGTGTGACCGGCGACCGCACCAAGACACAGGTGCATCGCCGCGTCGGCTACGACCACCTGCACTGCGTCGTCGACGACCGCAGCCGCGTCGCCTACGTCGAGCTGCACCCGCGTGAAGACGCCGACACCACCGTGAACACGCTCGAGCGCGCCCTGCGCTTCTTCGCCGACCTCGGCTGCGACCCGCCCGAGGCGGTCATGACCGACAACGCGATGGTCTACCGGCACGGGCGCCGCTTCCGCGAACTCCTGGCCGCCAACCAGATCAACCACATCCGCATCCCCCCGTACACGCCACGCTGGAACGGCAAGGTGGAGCGCTTCATCCTCACGCTCGAGACCGAATGGGCCTACAGCCGCACCTGGCCCAGCTCACACCAGCGCGCCCGCAGCCTGCAAAGCTTCATCCGCTACTACAACCGGCGACGCCCGCACAGCTCACTCGCGGACCGGCCACCCATCAGCCGCGTTCACAACGTGCGTGGGCAGGACACCTAGCTACGGGGCGACGCGCCCGTTGGCGATGAACGCCTCGTACGTCACCGGCATCTGCGAGGCGAAGAACGTCTCGCAGGCCTCGGCATAGAGGCGGATCTCGCGCTGGGCCGCCTCGGCGGCCCGCAGCGACAGGAAGTTCATCAGCGAGCGGGCGTTGACCGTCCAGTAGAACTCGGTGTAGGCGCCGACCGGCAGGACGGCGCGGGCCAGCTCGCGCGCGACTCCGCGCTCGACCAGCTCTTCATACGCGGCGTAGGCCGTGTCGTAGACCTCGCGCAGCCGCTCGCGCGTCTCCTCGGCGAGCTCTGGGTCGACGGGTTCGAACGAGTACGCGCCCGGCTTGCCGACCTGCGTGCGCACGTCCTCCGCGACCGGTACGTAGAAGTCGTCGGTCGCGCGCGCGTATCGCATGCTGAACTCGTTGAACGAGCCGACACGGTGCCGGAACCATTCGCGCGCCACGAAGATCGGGCAGCGGATGTGGAACCGGAAGGCGTTGTGCTCGAAAGGCGTCCCGTGTCTGTCGCGCATCAGGAACTTGATCAGCCCGCGGTCGGAGTCGTCGAGCTCCTCCTTGCGGCGGCCGAAGCTCACGCGCGCGCTGTTCGCGACCGAGAGGTCGTCGGCCATGGCCCCGTCGAGGCGGACGAAGCCGTGGTCGAGGACTGAGACGGCGTCCTCGGGTATCACTCGCTCGATGGCAGCCACCGGACAGACGAGTCTAGAGAGGGCACATGTCGGCACCTCCGGCTGGGCCTACCCGAGCTGGAAGCCCGGCTTCTATCCGGCCGGCACCGACAGCGCCGACTTCCTCGCGTACTACGCCTCCCGCCTCGACACCGTCGAGCTGAACACGACCGGCTACCGCCTGCCGGCCGAGGAGCAGTTCCGGCGGTGGGCGGTCGCCGTCCCGCCCGGGTTCACCTTCGCGCCCAAGCTGCCGGGCAACCGGCCGGGCATCGTCAGCGCGTTCTCCGAGCGCGTCCGCCACCTGGGCGAGCATCTCGGCCCGGTCCGCGTCGTCCTGACGAGCCCGCGCGACGATGGGATGCTGACGCTGCTCCTCGGGTCGCTCGACCCGGAGCTCCGGCTCGCCTTCGACCTCCAGGACGAGTCCTGGGACGGCGTCGAGCCGCTGATCGAGGAGGCGGGCGCCGTCCGCGTCAACGACACCGAGTCACCGGCGCCCTTCCGCTACCTGCGCCTGCGCGAGCCGCCCTACGACGACGGCACCCTCGCGCCCTGGGCCGAGGCCCTGCGCACCATGCGGGAGGAGACGTGGTGCTTCGTGCGCCACGAGGAGGAGCCGACTGCGCCGGGCTACGCCGACCGCCTGCTCGAGCTCACTCGTACTGGAGCGCCTCGAGCACGTTGAGCCGCGCCGCCCGCCGCGCGGGCAGCAGCGCCGCGACCAGCCCGGCGACGACCGCGATGCAGGCGAACAGGACCAGCGTGGTCACCGGGATCGCGTAGCGGACGTCGAACTGCGACAGCGCCTTCGTCACGAGCAGGGCGAGGAAGAGCCCGAGCGGGATGCCCAGGGCGGCCCCGATCAACGCGGTGATCACGCCCTCGTGGCGGATCATGCGCCGGGCCTGGCGGCGCGTGGTGCCGACGGCACGCAGCATCCCCAGCTCGCGCGTGCGCTCGTAGACGGACAGCGCCAGGGTGTTGACCATCCCGAACAGGCTGACGATCACCGACAGGGCGAGCAGCACGTAGAGGAAGGTCAGGAAGTCGTTGAAGTCCTGATCCTGGGCGGTGATCCAGTCCGCGCGTGACTGGACCTTGCTGTCCGGGAACTCGCCGACCGCCTGCTCGAGCTGCTGCCGGGTCGCGTCGCTCGGCGTGCCCTTGACGTTCAGGAACGTGTACTCGTTGCGCGGCCGCTGGTAGAGGCGGTCGAAAGCGGGCACGCTGATGCTCGCAGCACCGAGGATCGGGAAGAACGGCGGCGCCCGATAGATGCCCTTGACGACGGCGGTCGACGAGGGGCCGCCGGACACCGAGATTGGGAACGTGTCGCCCACCTTCAAGTGCTTCTGATCCGCGAACTTCTTGTCGACGACGGCCCCGTTGGCGCCAAGCTCGTTCAGCGTCGCGTTCGAGCCCGTCTTCCAGTCGAAGTGGTAGACCCTGGAGATCGTCGCGGGGTCGACGCCGCTCAGGTACTGGGCCGAGCCGGCGATCTTCGCGAGGTCGTAGCGGACCTGTGAGGCCGTCTCGACCGATGGCGCCTTCGCGATCGCATCCCCGGCTGCTGCGACGAACGGAGTGAAGCCGTCGGTCGACGTCTGGATGTACTCGGCCTTGACCTGGTCCTCGATCGCGCCGCGGTTCGACTCCTTCATCCCGTTCGCGAGCGTGCCGACGAACGTGACGAGCGCGAGGCCGATCATCAGCGCGGCCGCGGTCGCGGCCGTCCGGCCGGGGTTGCGGCGCGCGTTCTCGCGCGCGACGCGCGTCATCTGCCGGTCGATGCGGAGGTTCGGGAACTCCATCGGCCACTCGGGGCGCCAGCGAGTGACGAGCGTCCGCAGCCACATGATGAGAACGAGCGCCGGGAGGAAGATCAGCGCGACGACCCCGAACGGCCCGCCGCCGAGCAGCGCGAGCAGCAGCACGCCCGGGACGAGTCCGGCGGCGAATGCGCCCAGCCGCCGCCCCGCCGGCCGGTGGGCGCCGAAGACGGCGTAGCGCAGCAGCCAGAACGCGAGCGCCACCGGGTACACGATGAGCAGGAAGAACCATGTGGCCGCGATCGCCACGTAGTGGGTCACCGACGCGAGCGGCCGCACGAGGCGCGGCGACAGCAGCGCCACTCCCGTGAAGAGGAGGAGCACGCCGACGCCCATGTAGAGCAGCCGCAGCCCGGTGCCGAGCGAGCTCGACGACGCGAACATCGAGTAGCCGAGGAGGCCGAGGGCGATGAGGCTCAGCGCACCCGCGATCCACGGCGCGAACGGGGCGAGGCGGCTGCGCGGCAGCACCGCACCCTCACGCACCGCCGCGATGGGCGGCACCTTGGTGGCCCGGAACGCCGGCGCGAGCGACGCGAGCACGGTGACGCCGACCCCGACGACGAAGCCCCAGAAGACGATGCTGAGAGACAGCGAGAGCGACTGGGTCGGAATGCCGCCGCCGCCGCGGTCGGCGAGCCACTTGAGCAAGTTCGCGAGCGCCAGCCCCAGCACCAGCCCGACGATCGACGCGAGCGCGCCGACGACCACCGCCTCGGCGATCACCGAGCGCAGGATCTGCCGCCTCGACGCTCCGATCGTCCGCAGCGTCGCGAACTCGCGCGTCCGCTGCGCGACCGTGATCGAGAGCGTGTTGAAGATGACGAACGCGCCGACGAAGAGCGCGATGCCCGCGAACGCGAGCAGGAAGTAGCGGATGAACTTCGTGAACGACGTCACGTCGTCGGTCTGCTTCTTCGCCTCCTGCGCACCGGTGCGCACCTGGGCGTTGGCCGGGACGAGCGGCTTGATCTGGTCGACGAGCTCCTGCGGCGACGTGCCTTGCTTCGCCGCGACCGAGATCTCGTCGTAGGCGTTCTGCCGGTTGAAGAGCGCCTGCGCCGTCGGGATGGTGAAGACCGCGAACGTCGCCCCGCCGATCGAGTCGACGTTGCCGTAGCGCGCGATCCCGACCAGCTTGAACTTCTTCACCGGGTGCAGCGACGCGACGCCGACCATGTCGCCGAGCTTGAAGTGCTGGTCGTCGGCGGTGTGCGTGTCGATGACGACCTCGTCCGCGTCGCGCGCCCAGCGCCCCTCGAGCAGCTTCAGCGGGTTGAACCGTTGGACCTGCGGGGCGGTGTCCACGCCGAAGCCGAACGACGGCGCGCCGCCGGTGTCGATCGCCTTGCCCTTGCGGTTGATGATCTTGGCCGACGTCTGGTCGGAGACGACGCCCGCCGCGACGTCGGTGCCGGGCAGCCGGCGCACCTTGCCGAGCAGGTCGGCGGGGATTGACGGCGGCTGCGAGGTATCGCCCTGGTAGTTGAAGGTCTTGCCGCTGACGACGGCGTCCGTCTGCGCGTACGTGTCGTCGAAGATCTCCTTGAAGGCGCTGTCGATTGCGTGCGTCAGCGACAGCGTCCCGCTCACCATGGCGACCCCGAGCACGATCGCGATCGCGGTCAGGACGGCGCGCAGCTTGCGGCCCCAGAGGCCCCGAAGCGCGACTCGGAGCACGCCTTAGTGCGCGAGCTCTTCCATCGCCTCGAGCACCTCGCGCTCGCTCGCGCAGCCGAGATCCTTGACGATCCGGCCGTCGGCGAGGAAGAGCGCGCGGTCGGCGATGGCGGCGGCCCGCGGGTCGTGCGTGACCATGACGAGCGTCTGCTCGTAGTCGCGAACGGACTGCTGCAGCAGCTCGAGGATCTCGGCGCTCGTACGCGTGTCGAGGTTGCCGGTCGGCTCGTCGGCGAACACGACGGTCGGCCGCGTGACGAGCGCGCGCGCGATCGCGACGCGCTGCTGCTGGCCGCCCGACAGCTCGGCCGGCCGGTGCGTGCGCCGGTCCTGGAGCCCCACCCGCTTCAGCAGGTCCTCGAAGAACTCCTTGTCCGGCTTCTCGCCGGCGATCGAGAGCGGGAGCGCGATGTTCTCCTCCGCGCTCAGCATCGGCAGCAGGTTGAAGAACTGGAAGATGAAGCCGATGTGCTCGCGGCGCAGCCGCGTGATCTCGTTGTCGCTCAGCTCGCCGAGCCGCGTGCGCTCGATCTCGACCCAGCCCGAGGTCGGCCGGTCGAGCGCCGCAAGGATGTGCATCAGCGTCGACTTGCCGGAGCCGGACGGCCCCATCACCGCCGTCAGGTCGCCGTGGTCGACCGACAGGTCGACGCCGCGCAACGCGTCGACGGCGGCGTCGCCCTCGCCGTAGCGGCGGGTGACGTCGTGCGCCGTGACAACGGCGTTGCCGTTGGACGCGGCCGGGACGGCCGCGTGGCCGTTCGTCTCCTCGGTCTCCATTCTCCTCCCTCCCGATTCGCCGGGGAGCGAGCCAAGCTAGCAGCAGCTTCCGGGTTTTTCACCCTGGTGAGGGACACGCCAGAAGGGAAGGCGGCCGATAGAGGACGTGTCCAGCCCGGGCGGTGCGGCTCCGCCGAGAATTGTGGAGGTGTCAGCATGCCGGCGGAAGGCCTACGCAGTACACGAGACGAGCGGGGGCAAGCCCTCGTCATCCCCGTCCTGTTCCTGGTGGTCCTGCTCGGAATGGCGGCCGCCACGATCGACGTCGGCTCGTGGTACCGCACCCACCGGCAGGCGCAGGCAGCGGCCGACGCGGCCGCCCTCGCTGCCGCCCAGGAGCTCCCCGCGAACACGACGACCGCCGCGACCAGCCGCGCCCTCGAGTATGCGTCCAAGAACGGGGGCGGGCTCGCTGCGGCCGACATCACCTACTCGGCGAGCCTCAACCCCGGCCGTTATGACACGGTCAGCGTGAAGGTGCGCCGGCCCGCGCCGATCTTCTTCTCCAGGGTGCTCGGGATCTCGTCGGTGACCGCCGTCGGCAGGTCGACCGCGCGCTCCGAACCGGTCAGCTCGGTCTCGGGCGTCGCGCCGATCACCGTCCACTACAAGCATCCGCTGCTGAACTGCACGTCGGCGAAGACGCCGCAGTGCGACCCGACGTTCGGCGTGACGACGACGCTGACGCTGTCCGACCTGCACCAGCCCGGCGGAGGGAGCGCCTCGGGGGCGTTCGGCCTCATCAACCTGAACCAGGGCGACCCGTCGGGCACCATCGGCGCGGGCACGCTCGCCGACTGGCTCACGAACGGCTACGACGGCTACCTGGACCTGGGCACCTACTACTCCGCGCCGTCCGCAAACTTCAACAACTCACAGTTCGGGGCCGCGCTTGACGGCGTCATCGGGAAGGAAGTGCTGTTCCCCGTCTACCGCCTGCTGAACGGCCCCGGCTCGAACGCCAAGTACGACATCGTCGGCTGGGTCGGCTTCGTCATCACGAGCTACGACACGAGCGGCAGCAACGGGACGCTCACGGGCTACTTCTCCCGCTGGGTGGCCGACGGCGTCCAGCAGGACAAAAGCGGCGGCACCGACACGGGCGTCGTCAAGGTCGAGCTCACCGGGTAACCGGTGACCTGCCTCCGCAGGTTGTGAACGACTGAGAGATCTATCCGGCCCTCCTTCGAGGCCTCGAAGGAGGGCTCGGATGTCGTTCCCGCGGCCTATTGGGAGGTGCTCTACCCCCTTGTTTGCCGACGCCTTCGCCGCGATCCGCCCGGGGCGCTTAGGACGGGCGGCGGGAGCGGCGAAGGGCGGTGGCGGCGGCGCTGCAGGACCTGCGGCACTCGTTCGGTGCGATCGCGCTCGCGCACGAAGTGACGTTGCCCGAGGCCGCGATGCTTGCCCCCACGCGAGCCCAGGCGTGACGCCTCGCGATCTACGCGGGCATCACCGATAACGCCCGCGAGGTGGTCGTGGACACGCTAACGACGGCCGGGTTCGGGGCGTAGTGAGCGCCGGCACGATCGCCTCGTCTTGACAGTCGCGGGCCCACCGCATTGGACCCAGGGATTTTGTACCCTCCGCCGTGCTTACCACTGCGGCGTGGACCTACATCGTCAGGATCCCAGGAGAGGGGGTCTCTGTATGAACAAGGCACTCGTTGCGGGCGGACTGCTCCTGGCCCTAGTCGTCCCATCAGCTTTCGCTGGCTCACAGGGGACGCGGGCGGGGGCGTCAGCGTCAGTCTCACAGGCAGGTTCTTTCGTCCTCTGCGTTGAGCTCACCGGCAACGCGGAAACCCGTTACGACGTCAAGCGCCGTCCCGGAACCAAATGTCCGCGCAATGAGGCAACGGTGAAAGTCCTGCGTGGCTTGAGAGGTCCGCGCGGTCCGCGTGGACCAGCAGGGAAACAGGGCCCTGCCGGACCACAGGGACCCACTGGCCCGGCTGGCCCCGCTGGCCCGGCCGGCCCCGCTGGCCCGGCTGGCGCTCAAGGTCCGAAGGGTGATACGGGCCCGCCCGGCCCGCCCGCGCCGACGATGCTTCGCCTCAGCGGGCCCTTTTCGGGCGGCAACGCGACTATCGCCACGACGCTCGACGGCGTCCAGTTCGGCCCATACCCAGACGGAGGCGCGGCAGGCGGCTCGGTCCTCTACACGGGGGCCAACGGCCTGACGCTCGCTCAGATCACACAACTCTCCTTCACCGTCATGCACTCGTCTGCGAACGCCAACCCGATCGCATCGCCGTACCTGCGGATCTTCCTCAACGGCAACACGGACGATGTGATCTTCGACCCAACGCAATGTGCGACGACAGTCCCGACCGAGTCCGTGTTCCACACCTACGAGGTCACAACGGGCAACGTTCGCTACGACAATGACGGCTGCGACGGCGGGCTGCCCCCGCCCGCGACTGGTCAGCTGCCGTGGGCGACGGTTGTCGCAGCGCACGGCTCGGAGGTCGTCAGCCGCATCGTAGTGACGACCGGCTTCACCGGGGGCAGCACGCTCGCGGCGATTCTCCGCTCGCTCAAGGTGAACGGCACCGAGTTCGTGTTCGGAGCACCCTAACGCTCGCTCATCTCTGAGCGAAGCGGCACGGGGCGACGAAGGCCGGGCGTACCCGGCCTCCGTCGCCTACGCTACGGTCGCGTCAGCCGTCGAGATTCCGCTCCTCTTTCATCGGCAGACCTTGCAGTGCGCGAAGGTCTTGAGCTCGCACTGGTGCAGGCACAGCCGGAAAGCGTGGAGGTACCGGGCAGACAGCGAACCAGTGATCGGAGGTGCTCCTTCCCCTTTTGGCCGAAGCGTTCGGCCCGATACGCCTGAGCGGGCCTAAAAGTTCAGGCGTAAGGGACGGCTGGCGCACGTGAGTGCGTCGCTCAGGCCAGTGCCACGGGCGGCCGACACGCTGGCGCGTGAGTCATCGTGCCGAGAAATTGACACGACGCGGCGCATCGGCGTACGGTCGCGTTGGGAGGACGAGAAAGGGGAGGGGTAATGCGCAAACTGCTTCTGCTGCTGGCGGTCACCGCAGCGGCAGCTGCCGCACTTACGACGACCGCCTCGGCCGACTACGGGCCGGGCACCGTCTACCAGGTGGAGATCAGCGCCAACGACGTCCACGGCGGGAACTTCTGGTTCTGGGCCGCACTCGGCCCGGGGCAGGAGAGCGACTACCAGAACACTGACTGCATCCACACCGCCGCAGGCGGAAACCCGGGCAGCGGCCCCAATGGGGCGGGGCACAGCTCGGGAGAGCTCTCTTCCTGGTCAGAGCACGACGGAATGATCGAGATGGACGGCATCTCGATCATCGGCGGACTCGCGACGGCGAACTACTTCATCCTGGATCAGCCACACTCGAGCTGGTTCAAGGTGGTCGTCACATACGACCCGCTCCACCTGCTGCCGCCGTTCCCGCTCATTTTCAGTGGGCACGGCACTCAGGTGCAGGTAGCTGCGCATCCATAGGACGAGCGGCGGGTCGGAGGTCATTGCTTCCGACCCGTCTTCCTCTCGCTGAGTCGGGTGACTCAGCGTGCGGTGGGATCGAGCGGTCACCCGGGCGTCATTGCTGAACGGCCCGTCGCCGATGCCCTGGGGCTAGAGCCGTTCGCGGTAAGCCTCTGGGGACGTACCGGAACGCTGGCCCGGGCGACTGGGCCGAGGTGCTCGCTCCCCTTGTTTGCGGGGCGCAGCCACTATCCCGCGCGCGGGCCGCTCAACCGGGCAGCTGGAGGCGCGCGCCGGGCGCGAGCCCGGCCGTCGCCGCCGCGCCTGCCGGAAGCTCGACGACAGCCTTCGCGCCCTTCGCGCCCGCCGCCCGCCACGCCGGAAGCGAGTCGACGACGCGCAGGACGCGCCCGTCGGCGTCGACGAACACGGCATCGATCGCGAAGCGCATGAAGGCTGTGTGGATCGAGCCGGCCGGGCGCAGCAGGATCCCCTCGCCCGGCTCGAGCGACCGCCGGCCGAGCAGCCCACGCATGCGGTGGAACGGGGACTCGGCGCGGGCGCACCGTGCACAGACGGTGCGCCCGTCGTCGGTCCGAAGCTGGAACTCCTCCACGCTGCCCTAGAACCCCACGTGAATGTGGGTGTAGTGGTCGGCCTGGGCGAAGGACGGCCCGCCGAGGCCGAGCAGCGAGATGACCTGGCGCGGCCGCAGCTCCACCGGCAGCAGCAGGATGCTGCGGACGACCTCCTCGGTGATCCCGCCGGGCTCCTGGTTGCCCAGGATCGAGGTGTGGCCGACCGCAGAGATGTCGGCCGCGAGGCCGTAGATGTGCGCCGAGACCACACCCGGGCGGGCGTACAGGCGGTGGCCGCTGATCAGGCAGGACACGTCCACGCTGCCGTAGGTATCGGCAAGGAACGCGACCAGCGCGAGCACGCGCACGTCGACACGGCCGGCCTCGATGTCGGCGCGGCCTCCCGCGTAGATGGTCACGCGGCGGTCGTCGAGCAGCCGCTTGCCGAGCGGCTCCTTCGCCCACTCGAGCCCGTGCACGAGCGCGCCGATGCCGACGGCGCGGTTCAGGTGCGCGATCGCCACCGCCTGCTCGGCGGTGGCCGTGTCGCCGGTGACCGCGAGCACCGGGGCCGAGCCGCGGTCGGCGGTCGCGAGTGCGCGCGCGAGCGAGCTCAGGCCGGACTGCGAGGCCGGCACGGCGCCCACGTCGCCCCGGGCGCGCAGGATGCCGAGCAGCAGCGCCCAGTCGACGTGATCACGCCTGGCAGTCGTCTGCAGCTCCTTCGCGAACGCCGGCGTCAGCCGATGGGACTCGGGTGTCGGGTCGGGCAGGGTGCGGTGCAGCCAGACCGTGGCGGAGCTGGCCTGCGAGCTCTCGACGTCGAGGCGGTTGACCACATGGCTCGCGGGGATCGGGGCGACGAGCGTGGGCGCGGCCTTCTTCGCGGGCCCGCGAACAACCTTCCGGGCAACGGTCGGGTGCGCGGCCGGCTTGTCCGGCGCGGGCGTCGGGGCTGCGACCGGCGCCGGCTGAACGGCGGGCGCCTGCGGATGGCGCGCAAGCGCGTCGTCCTCGGCGGCGGGAGCCGGGTCGGTGGTCACTGCGGGATCGGGCGTGGTCGTCGGCGCGTCCGTCGTCGTTTCCTCGGACGTCGCCGTCTCGGCGGTCGTCGTCTCGGCCGTCGCCTCGGTCGAGGCCGTCTCTTCCGCAGCGCCTGCCACGGTCGTCTCGACGGCGGCCGGCGAGGCGTCGTCGACCACGGCGCCGGCGAACTGGTCGCCGGCCGCCGCCGTCAGAGCGGCGCCGAGGGCGAACAGCGCGACGAGGGCGACGGTCACGCCCACGCGACGCGTAGGCCGGGGACGCGCCACCGGAGCAGGCTCGTCCGGCTCGTCGCCGGCGGCGGTGCGCAGCTCGCCGAGCCATCCGCCCCGCTCTGCCTGGGCGGCGTGGTTGACCTCGTCGAGCCACGCGGACGAGGCACGGCCCCACGGGTCGTGCGCGGGCCCGCGGAAAGGCGCGGGCGGCGCCTCGGGCTCCGGCGCGAGATTGCGCCGGAAGGGCGCGAGCACGGCGCCCAGCACAGACAGCAGCACGCGGACGACGGGGACCTGCGAGGCGGGGGCGTTCATCGAAGACTCCGTTCTGTCGGGGGCGGTGAGATCCGCGCCGCACACGGAACCTAGGGCGAGCTATCGGAGCGCCTTCCGCGCCTCACTTCACCCGTTGGAGGGGAACTGCTCGGCATTCACCCAACCGAGGGATCGCCCGGCCGAATTCCCGCATCGATATCGGAGGGACAAGCGAAAGAGGCGGCGCGGCCACGCCGAGAATCACTGCACCAGGGAGGTACTCCGTGACCACGCTGATCGTCCGCCAGAACTCCGTCGAGACGCTCCTCGCTCGCTCGTCCCATGTCCATCGCAGGCGTGCCGTATGGCGTGCCCTCACCCCTCGAAGGAAGGCTAGGCCAATGCCGAAGTTTTTCGATCTTCTCGAGCGCCTGAATCGCAGTGACAGCGAGGCGGGCCAGACCATGGCGGAGTACGGCGTCGTGCTCGCCGTCATCACGATCGCCGTCTTCGCGGCGCTCAGTCTGCTCTCCGGAAACATCGTGACGGCGATCAACCGCGTCGCGGCCTACATCAGCTGACCCTCGGATTCCCATTACCCCCCATGCACGTGACCGTCCGGACAAATCCACCCAACACCCTCGGTAGCACCACGCCGCCCCGCGCCGAGCGTCGGATTGCCGCACGGAGTGCTCGAACTGGCCGAAAGGAGGTGAATCAGTTGCTGAAGTTCTTCGACTACCTCGAGCGGCTCAACAGCCGTGAGGACGGGCAGACGATGGCGGAGTACGGCGTCG
>DASTZE010000093.1:0-10751 GCA_035764425.1 Gaiellaceae bacterium | reverse complement strand
TAGACGCGGAGGAAGACCTCCTGCGTCAGATCCTCGGCCAGCGCCCGGTCGCCGACGAGGCGCAGGACGTAGTTGAAGACCGGCGTCTCGTACGAGCGGACGATGATGGTGAATGCCCGCTCGTCGCCACGCTGGGCCTTGCGGAGGATGCTCAGATCAGGCTGCGGGAGCGACAATGTGGCCGGAGTATATCGCGGGTTTGCGCTTGTAAATCTGCAGTGGGTACGGGGTTTGTAAGGCTTTTCCCGCGTTCTTTAATAGCGAATAAGAGATTGCCCGCTCATGCGCTCGGGCGGGGGCAACTCGAGGAGCTCGAGCACGGTCGGAGCGAGGTCCGACAGCTCCCCGCCGTCGCGCAGGTTAGCGGCATTCCGCGTCAGTACGAGGGGCACAGGGTTCGTCGTGTGCGCGGTGTGCGGGCTGACGCCATCGTCCTGCAGCAGCTTCTCCGCGTTGCCGTGGTCGGCCGTGACCAGCGCGACCCCTCCGCGCGCCTCGACCGCGGCCAGCACGTCGCCCAGGTAGGAATCGACCGTCTCGACCGCCTCCACGACCGCCGGGATCACGCCGGTATGCCCGACCATGTCCGGGTTGGCGAAGTTGACGACCACGAAGCCGTACGGCGTCCGCTCGAGCGCCTCCACCAGTTCGGTGGTCACGCCGCGCGCCGACATCTCGGGCTTCTTGTCGTAGCTCGGCACGTCGCGCGGCGACGGCACGAGGATGCGGTCCTCGCGGTCGAACGGCTCCTCGCGCCCGCCGTTGAAGAAGTAGGTGACGTGCGCGTACTTCTCGGTCTCGGCCGTGTGCAGCTGCGCGAGCCCGGCGCCGGCCAGCACCTCTGCGAGCACCTCGGGCACCTCCTGCTCGGCGAAGGCGACCGGGAACGGGAAATCGTCGCGGTAGCGCGTCATCGTCGTCAGCGGGTAGCCGCCCTCCAGCAGCCGCTGCGAGAGCTGGCGTGCCCGGTCGGGCCGGAAGTTGAAGAAGATCGCCTCGTCGTTGGTGGTCAGGCGCGGCCGCCCGGCGATGACCACCGGGTCGACGAACTCGTCGGTGATCTCGCGCGCGTAACTGTCCCGCACCGCCTGCACGGGGTCATCGGCGCTCTCGCCGTTGACGCCCGTGATGGCCGCGAACGCGCGGTCGGTGCGCTCCCAGCGCGCGTCCCGGTCCATCGCCCAGTAGCGGCCGGCCACAGTCGCGATGCGCTCGGACGGCAACTCGGCCAGGTCGTCTGCGGCAGAGTGCGGCGAGACGTCGCGGCCGTCGGTGAAGGCATGGACGAACGTGCGGTCCTCCCAGCCCTGTTGCCGCGCCAGCTCGAGCAGCGCGCGGAGGTGGTCGATGTGCGAGTGCACCCCGCCGTACGAGACGAGCCCGAGCAGATGCACGTTGGCGTCCCGCATGCGTGCGCGCTCGAACGCGCCGACGAGTGCCGGGTTCTCGAAGAACACGCCGTCGGCGATGGCCCGGTTCACCCGCTGGAGGTCCTGGAAGAGGATGCGGCCGGATCCGATCGTCAGGTGCCCCACCTCCGAGTTGCCCATCTGCCCCGCCGGCAGCCCGACGGCCTCGCCGGAGGCCTGCAGCGTCGTGTGCGGGTAGTCGCGCCAGATGCGATCGAACACCGGTGTGTCCGCGAGGGCAACCGCGTTGCCGGGGCCGGGCGGTGCGATGCCCCAGCCGTCCAGGATGACGAGGACGACCAGCGGTACGGGCGTCACGTCGTCGCCACGCGGGCGCCGGCCTCGCAGATCGCCACGAAGGAGTCGATCTCGAGCGAGGCGCCGCCGACGAGCGCGCCGTCGACCGCGGGCTGCGCGAGCAGCTCGTCGGCGTTCTCGGGCTTCACCGAGCCGCCGTAGAGCACCGGAACGTCGAGCAGCTCCTTGATGTAGGCGTGTGCCTCCTGCGCCTGCTCCGGCGTGGCATTGCGCCCCGTGCCGATCGCCCAGACGGGCTCGTACGCGATGAAAAGCTCGTCGTGCGCGCCGACCGCGTCGGCGATCGCCTCGACCTGAAGCTTCAGGACGAGCCCCATGTCGCCCGCCTCGCGCACCTCGAGCGTCTCGCCGACACAGGCGATGACGCTCAGGCCCGCGTTGAGCGCCGCCTGGGCGCGCCGCGCCGTCGACGTGTCGGTCTCGCCGAAGTACTGCCGGCGCTCGGAGTGGCCGACGAGCGAGCCATGCACGCCGAGCTCGGTGAGCATCGGCGGGGAGATCTCGCCCGTGTACGGGCCTTCCGGCTCCCAGTGGACGCTCTGCGCGTAGACGGTCAGGCCGGACTCGAGCGCGGCGGGGAGCGACACGTACGGCGCGCACACGACGACGTCGACGCCGGACGGGACGCGGCCGGCGAGCTCTGCGGTGAAGGCCCGGGCCCCGGCAGGGCCCTTGAACATCTTCCAGTTCCCGGCGACGAGCATCAGGCGGGCACGGCCACGGGGATTGCCGCCACGCCCGGCAGCTCCTTGCCCTCGAGCAGCTCGAGCGAGGCGCCGCCGCCCGTCGAGACCCACGAGATCTCGTCGGCAAGGCGGAGCTCCTGCACGGCGCGCACGGAGTCGCCGCCGCCGACGACCGTGTAGCCGGCGCACGTCGCCACCGCCTGGGCGAGCGCCTTCGTGCCTTCGGCGAACCGGGGCCACTCGAAGACGCCCATGGGACCGTTCCAGAAGACGGTGCGCGCCTCGATGATGTGCCGCCCGAACGCGCTCCGGGTCTCGGGGCCGATGTCGAGCCCGAGCCAGCCCTCCGGGAGGGCATCGTACGGCGTCACCTTGGCCTCGGCGTCGGCGTCGAACGACGCGGCCGCCACCACGTCCACAGGCAGCTCGACCGGGAAGGAGAGCGGGTTGTCGTCGCGGATCTCCTCGGCCATCTTGCCGCCGACGAGAACGGTGTCGGCGCGCCCGCCGAGGTGCTCGAGCACGCCCAGCTTGTCCGCCACCTTCGCGCCACCGGTGACCAGCACGAACGGCCGCTCGACGTCGTCGAGCAGCCGGCCGAGCGCCTCCAGCTCGCGCTCCATGAGCAGCCCGGCATACGCCGGGAGCAGGTGGGCGACGCCCTCGGTCGAGGCATGCGCGCGATGCGCCGACCCGAACGCGTCGTTGACGTAGATGTCTCCGTGCGAGGCGAGCTCCTCGGCGAACGCGGGATCGTTCGTCGTCTCCCCCGGGTTGAAGCGCGTGTTCTCGAGCACGCGGACGCGCTCGTCCGGCAGTAGGTAGCGGATGCGCTCGGCGACCGGCGCCATGGAGAAGGCCGGGTCAGGTCCTTTCGGCCGACCCAGGTGCGAGCACACGTTCACCTCGGTCGCGTCCGCGCGCAGCAGCAGCTCGAGCGTCGGCAGCGACGCACGGATGCGCGTGTCGTCCGCGACCCTCCCGTCCTCGAGCGGGACGTTCAGGTCGGCGCGGACGAGCACGCGCTTGCCGCCGGGCTCGGCGCCGCGAACGGAGCGCGGCAGCCTCACCGCACGCCGACCGGCAGCGCGGCCGCGACCTTCGCGGTCAGGTCGACCAGCCGGCACGAGTAGCCCCACTCGTTGTCGTACCAGCCGAAGACCTTGGCCATCGCGCCGTTCGCCATCGTCAGCTCGCTGTCGAAGATGCACGAGTACGCCGAATGCTGGATGTCGGTCGAGACGAGGGCGTCGTCCGAGAAGCGCAGGATGCCGTCGAGGCGGCCGCCGTCGGCGCCGCGGAACGCCTCGTTGATATCGTCCTTGGTCGCCTGGCGCGAGAGGCGCACGACGAAGTCGGTGATCGAGCCGGTCGGGACCGGCGCGCGCACGGAGATACCGTCGACCTTGCCCTTCAGGTCGGGCATGACGATGCCGATCGCCTTCGCGGCGCCGGTGGACGTCGGGATCAGGTTTATCGCCGCCGCCCGGGCGCGCCGCAGGTCCTTGTGCGGGAAGTCGAGGATGACCTGGTCGTTCGTGTACGCGTGGATCGTCGTCATGTAGCCCTGCTCGATCCCGAAGGCGTCGTGGAGCACTTTGGCCATCGGCGCGACGCAGTTCGTCGTGCAGGAGGCGTTGGAGATGACGTGGTGGCGCTCCGGGTCGTACTCGTCGTCGTTGACACCGAGGACGAACGTCGCGTCCGGCTCGGTGGCCGGTGCGGAGATCAGCACCTTCTTGGCGCCCGCATCGATGTGCTTCTGGGCGTCGTCGCGCTTCGTGAAATGGCCCGTCGACTCGATGACGATGTCGACGCCGAGGTCGCCCCATGGCAGGTCCGCCGGGTCGCGCTCGGCCAGCACCTTCAGCTCCGCGTCGCCCGCGCGGATGACGCCGTCGCCGACCTCGACCTGCTCGCTCAGCGGGCCGAGCACGGAGTCGAACTGGAGCAGGTGCCCCATCGTCTTCGCGTCTCCGAGGTCGTTGACCGCAACGATCTCGAAGTCGCCGTTTCGCTCCAGGTGCGCCCGGAAGAAGTTCCGGCCGATGCGCCCGAAGCCGTTGATGCCTACGCGCGTTGCCATCTCAAGCCTCCTGAATTCGCTCGTCCCGAGTCTAGTTCGGTCCCCTCGGCCCCGATCCGGTGTTTCTCCGCATGTGCGGTGCGGACACGCGGCAGGGCCGGGGCGAATCCGGCGCGCGCATTGTGCTCGTCGGCCGGCCGTGATTAGATCCGAAGCCGGTGCCGGTTCGAGGGCGGCGCCTCTGGCGGAAAGGGGAGTTCTATATGCGACACTCGTCATTGCGGCGCCGGCTACTCGCGCTGGGCACGGTTTTTTCTGCGCTGGTCGTGGCTGCTTCGGTCGGCGGGACCGGGAGCGGTCACGCGGCAACAAGCTTTCAGGTGACGCTCTCGCCGCTGATCGGGACGATCGGGAACGACATCCCGCAGGTCTCCTTCGGCGGCAAGATCGGCTACCACCTGTTCGTCCAGAACACGGGCGACAGCACGACGCAGCACGGGCGGATTGTCGTCACGAGCGACAAGGCGACGTTCTCCGACGCGAGCGACACCACCAATTGCGCGGTCAACCCGAAGGACGCGCACCAGATGGTCTGCACGCCGTTCGGCGGCACGTTCGTCCCGGGATTTACCTTCGCGGTCGACCTCCGCTTTACGGCGCCGTCGAGCGGAACGCAGGTCTCGACCGTGGCCACGGTGTCCGTCGCCGCGCAGACCGTGGGCGGCGGCAACAACAACGGGACGACGCTCGCCCAGTCGCCGCCGGTGCTGACGAACATCGTCGAGAACACGACGAAGGCGGACACGTACCTCCACGTGGACGAGAACGCCGGAACCGGCGACCTCAGCGACACGCATCCGCAGAACTTCTCCGTGTCGATGCCGGCGTCGTTCTTCGGCGATCCGTTCGGCATCGCTCTGTCGATCCACGACGGCGTCGGGACGCCGCTCTGCGACACGTGCCTGACGGCGTTCACCAGCCTGGACATCCCGACCGCGCCGTTCCCGGCGACGCCGGGCAATCCGTTTCACAACGGCGTGGATCCGGACCAGCCATACGGCTGGTCGATAAACGCGAACTACCCGAAGGGCTTCCAGTTGACGAAGCTCGTGCACGTCGACGACAACGGCGTGGCCACGGACGTCCCGAGCTGCGCCGGCGGGGCACCCACGGTGGCACAGCCGCTCTGCTGGGACACGCTCGACCAGCTAAAGAACACGAAGAAGCTCGTCGCCACCGGACGCGGCCTCGAGAACGGCCAGTTCGGGTTCGGCTAAGCCGTATCGGGCGTCACATACGCAAGCTGGGCGAGCTTGGTCTCGAGCTCGCCCAGCTGCCCCAGCATCACGACGCTCCCCTTCCGCTCCAGCAGCACCCGGGCCTCGTCCAGGAGCGCCTGGCCCTCGTCGGGTCGTCCGGTTCCGAAGAGGATCTCGGCGAGGCGGCTCCGCGCGGCGACGCGGTTGACGACGACGTCGGTCGGCTCGAGCAGGTCGAGGGCCTTGCGCACCAGCGGCTCCGCGTGCTCGACGTCGTCGCGCCACATGAGCACCGCCGCACGCGCGAGGCGCCATAACGACTGGGCGTCGACGTCGTCCGGTGCGGCCAACTCCTCCGCTTCGCGTGTCAGCTCCTCGGCCTCGTCGACCCGGCCCTGGCCGACGAGAAGCTCGGCAAGCAGCGCAGCGACCGATGGCCGGAGGTAGCGCTCTTCGACCGCGACGAGCGACTCGTAGGCTCCGCCGAGCACACGTTCGGCGGCCGTCGGGTCACTCGCCAGGACCTCGACGCGCGCGAGCACGACCGACGCCATTGCCGTGTCGAAACCGAGGCCGAGCTCCTCGAAGATCCCGAGCGCGCGGCGGCAGTGCTCGCGGGCGCGGTCGAAGTCGCCTCGCAGCGCCTCGAACTGGCCCACGACCGCGAGCGCGGCGCCTTCGGCCTGCCGGTCGCCGACGACTCGAGTCGCCACCTCGGCGCACCGGTGCAGGCCTTCCTCGACCGGCGTGGGGCCGTAGAGCGCCGCAAGGGCGTACTGCGTGGACGCGCGCCGTTCCTGTCGCACGTCGTCTGCCTTCCGGGCGTGCTCGATCGCCCGCTCGAGCGCATCGGCCGCCGTTCCGTAACGGCACGCCGTGCCGCTGATCCAGGCAAGCACGCGCCATGCGCGGGCGACCCCGACGTCATCGCCCTCGCGCTCGCAGAGGGCGATCGCCTGCTCGGCGGCCGTCGTCGCCTCGTCGGTCCAGCCGTCGGTATTTCCGGCCAGGAGACGGACGAACTGGTTGACGAGCCGTGCGTTCGCGGCCAGGGTCCGCTCGCCCGCGGCTTCGGCGGTGGCGACGGCATCCTCGAGGAGGCTCTGGGCCTGCACGAACTCGCCGAGCTGAAGCAAGGCCTCACCGAGGTCCGGAAAGAGCTCGAGCCGCCGCGGGTCCGTGGCCGGCAACAGCGCGGTGGCGCGAAGGAGCAGCGTCGCCGCGGCGTTCATGTCGCCGCGCATGAACGCTCGCCGCCCTGCCGCCGCGAGGCGCCGCGCCCCCTCCGCCGCGAGCTGGAGCGCGTGCTCGTCGGCAGGGGCCAGCTGCACGAGGTAGCGGTAGGCCTGCTCCAGGTGGTACCCGGTGATCTCCTCGAACTCCGTCGCGCGATCGCCGTTGACGCGGTCGCCCCACTGGACGAAGCGCTCGTGCAGCGTCGCCCGGTTCCGCTTCAGCAGCCCCTCGTACACGCTCTCGCGAATGAGGACGTGGTGGAACCGGTGTAGCTCGGGCGACTCCGGCTGGACGAACTGCTTGCGCGCGAGCTGCTCGAGCCGGCCGCCGACCTCCGGCCGCACGAAGTCCTCCACGAGCTCCTCGAGGGCGTCCTGCTGGAAGTAGACGCCGATGACCGACGCGGGATCGATAACCGCCCGCTGCTCGCGTTCGAGCCCGTCGAGCCGTGCGGTGACGAGCGCCTGGATCGTCGGCGGGACCCATTCGTCGGGGAGCTCGCCGGTGTGCCAGACCCCGTCCTCGAGCCTGAGCAGGCCGCGGTCGATCATCATCGACACCAGCTGCTCGACGAAGAGCGGATTTCCGTCGGCGGCGTCGACGATGAGCGCACGTGCGTCATCCGCGATCTCGGCCTCGCCGAGGAGGTTCGCGATCACCTCCGCACTCGCCTCGGCCGAGAGCGGCGCCAGGGGCAGATGCTCGAGCTCGGCCCAGGCAGGTCGCAGCTCGAACAGGTCGGGCCGGGCGACGCAGACGAGCAGCGCACGCGCCCGCTCGGCCGTTGCCGCGACGTGGTCGAGGAGGTCGAGGAGCGCCGGCTCCGCCCAGTGCAGGTCCTCGAAGACGAGGACGAGCGGCCGCCGGGCGGACAGGAGCTCCACGAGCTTGCGCGCGGCCCAGAAAACCTCCGGGAGCGCGTACTGGCGGTCGGAGAGCCCGACCGCCGACGCGAGCCGTTCGAGGATCTCTTCCTGGCCCTCGCCGAGCAGCGCCGCGAGCTTCGACCGGGCGCCGGCGAGCGTGTCGGCGTCCTGGATGTCCGCCGCCTGGCGCAGTGCCTCCGTCAGCGGCCAGAACGTGATCCCGTCGCCGTACGAGAGGCACCGGCCGCGGATCACGAGCGCGGACTCGGCGCTCGCGGCGCTGACGTGCTCGACCAGGCGCGACTTGCCCACCCCCGCGTCGCCCGTGATCAGGAGCCGTCCGCACGTGCTGCCCTCGACCGCACGTCGGAGCGCGGCGGCGATGGCGTCGGCCTCCTGCTGACGACCCACGAGCGGCGTCACTCCGCCGCTGGCAGCCGCCCGCTCGTGCACGGCGAGCAGCCGGAAGGCGGGCACCCGCTCGGCCTTGCCCTTCAGCTCGAGCGGCTCGACGGGCTCGGCGTCGACGTACTCGCTGACCAGACGGTAGGTGAGCTCGCCCATGAGTACCTCGCACGTCCCAGCCGCCTGCTCGAGGCGGGCGGCGGTGTTCACCGGATCGCCTGTTACGAGCCGCTGGCCCGTGCTCGAGTCGCCGGCGACGACCTCGCCCGTGTTGACGCCGATCCGGTTGGCCAGCGTCACCCCGAAGCTGCGCTCGAGGCCGTCGTTGAGGTCGGCGAGCGCCTCCTGCATGCCGCGCGCGGCGCGAACCGCCCGGAGCGCGTCGTCCTCGTGCACGCGCGGCAGGCCGAAGACGGCCATCACCGCGTCGCCGATGAACTTCTCGATCGTGCCGCCGTGACGGGTTATCGACGCGCTCATGGCATCGAAGTAGCGAGACATCGTCTCGCGCAGCGATTCCGAGTCGAGGGTCTCCCCGAGGCTGGTCGAGCCCTTGAGGTCGCAGAAGAGGATCGTGACGAGCTTCCGTACCTCCTGCGGCGGCGAGGCCGGGGCCAGGGGCGTCCCGCAGAATCCGCAGAGCCGGAACTTTGCAGGGTTTTCCTCGCCACAGTTGGGGCAGATCTGCACCCCAGCAAGTGTAAGCTCGGAGCTCGGACTGATCGACCCCGGCCGTGCTACGAGGACCCGGGTGCGGCGGCCAGCCAGACGAGGTCGCCGACGCCGACGTTCAGGTCGGCCGCGGCGTTGCCCGGGTTCCCCCGGATCACCGAGAGCCACCCGCGCGGATCGACCATCAGGCCCCAATGGCCGCCCTCGAGGTCCGCATACGTCGCGACCTGCTCGGCGACGGCATCTGCGGATGTCGTCTGCACCGCCAGACGGGGGTCCCGGTCGAGCCCGGCGGCCGCGAGATGCGAGCTCCGGACATTGAGCTGCACATTGCCGAAGCGGTTCAGGTCGAGGACCTCGCACCCGATCTTGCCCGGCTCGACACTTGGTTCGGGAACGCGCAGCTCGGCCAGCGTACCCACTTCGATCGGATCACCCAGATCGTCCAGCGGGACGCCGGACGCGAGGTGGGCGGCGGCCGGAGCAAGGACGTCGCGGGCGTGAAATGAAGGCGAGACCGGCTCGAGCACGATCGCGGACGACGTGATCGAGACGGCCCGGTCGATTCCCTCCGCTGCGCGCCAGGCCGGCGCGAGCAGGCCGTTATCGGGACCGACGAGCAAGCGACCGTCCACCGTCCTGATCGCGATGTCGCGATCGCGCCCGACGCTCGGATCCACGACCGCCAGCACGACTGCGTCGTGGCGAATGAAGGGCAAGCAGTCGGACAGGACGAGCGCGCCGGCCATGACGTCGAGCGGAGGCACGCCGTGCGACAGGTCGAGGATGCTGCTCTCCGGTGCGATCCGGTTGATCACGACGTGACAGATCCCGACCCATTCGTTGCGGTAACCGAAATCCGAGAGGAACACGATCGGAGGAGTCATGAGCGGTCGAGCTTCGCCGTTGGAACGCTCCGATGCAAGCCTGCGTACGCCTGACGGTCGCTAGAGCGGCGCCGTGCAGACACTCGGTAGGTTCCGCGGCGATGACCGACTTCGTCTTCTACGGCGACACCGAGCGCTCGTACGCCATGCGGCACGAGCTCCCGGTCGTGATCGGCGATGCGTTCCTGCTCGCCATCGTGGACGGCCGCATGCACGTCACGGTCAGCTTCCTCGACCGCCCGCGGGTGCACGAGGCCATGCCCGACGCCGTCCTCCACGACTTCAGCGACCTCGGGTTCGGCGAGCTCCGGATGAGCGGCCGAAGCGCTTTCGAGGTCGAGCTCGAGCTCGCGTCCCGCGCGGCAGCGGCGATCGGGATTCGCGAGGCGATCGCCGACCCGGACATGCCGTTCGCGGTTGCCGACCGCCTGCGTACGGACGGGATCACGCTGCTGCTCGATGAGCCCGCTGTCGCCGAGCGGCGCCGGGTCAAGTCAAACGCAGAGCTCGCAGGGATCCGCCGCGCGCAGGCGGCTGCACACGCCGGCCTGCGCGCGGCCGCGGACGTCCTCGCGCGCGCCGATCCCGACGGCGACCGGCTCAGCGTCGACGGCGAGGTGCTGACGTCGGAGATCGTCCGCGCGGCCTTGAGGGATGCCTGTGCCGCCGCCGGCGTTCCGGCGCCGCCCGACGTCACCGTGTCATCCGTCTGGAACGGCGGCGGGCACGACCCCGGCTCAGGTCCGCTGCCCGCGAACCTGCCCATCATCGTTGACCTCTGGCCGCGCGACGAGGAGTCCGGCTGCTGGGCGGATTGCATGCGGACCTTCGTCGTCGGCGATCCCCCGGAGGCGGCACAGCAGGCCGCGCGCACGGTGCGCGAGGCGATCGAGGCCGCCCGTGCGCTCGTCCGTCCAGGCGTCACGGGCAAGGAGGTCTATGAGGCGGCTGCGGACGTGATCGAGGCGGCCGGCTACCAGTCGCAGC
>DASTZE010000092.1:0-12844 GCA_035764425.1 Gaiellaceae bacterium | reverse complement strand
CTCCTGGGCCGGCCACGATGCCGGCGTGCTCGCCGCCGCCGGGGTGCCGAGCGGGATGCTCTTCGTGCGCAGCCTCGCCGGCGGCGCCAGCCATACGCCGGAGGAGTACTCGAGCCCGGAAGACGTCGAGCTGGCGGTCGACGTGCTGGCCGGGGCGCTGAGCCGGCTCAGCGCTCGCGGAAGCTGATCGGCTGCGCCCCCTCCCAGAGCGTCCGCCGCCCGAGCTCCTTCAACTGCTCCTCGCCCTCGATGAGCGTGGCGAAGTGGTTGGCCCAGAGCTGCCCGGCCTTGCTCGCGAAGTTGCAGTAGCCGTAGGGGAACAGCAGCTCCGTCTCGCTCTGACCGCCGGGGTAGAGCGCCAGCTCGCCCGGATGCGGGTAGCTGGTCGCGTTCTCCGGCCCGATGCCGAGATCGCGGTCGCCCCAGGGGATCCAGTTCGACTCGCCGCTCCAGCGGCAATGAATGATCCGGTCGTCGAACGGCAGGATCCGTTTGAACGCGGCGACGGTGTTCGGGGCCAGTTCGTCCTCCCACTTCGCGACGAAATGCATCCCGGCCGCCTCGATCTCCAGCACGAACTGACCCTACCGCCAGCCGAAGTCGTCCACGAGCATGTGAATGTGCCCGACGCGCCGGAAGCCGGCGCGCTCGAGGATCGGTCGTGACATCGAGCCGCCCTGGGTGATCAGCGCGGGCGTGCCGCGGGCGACGGCCTCGTCCCAACGGGCCCGCAACAGCGCTCGGTACGCGCCGCGGCCGCGTGCCTCCGGGAGGGTCGCGCCGCCGTGGAGGAGCAGCCCGTGCTCCTCCCACTGCGTCTTCGTCCGGCCGCGCTCGCGGAGCAGCGCGCGCACCTCGGCGAGCGCCTCATCGACCTCGGCGGCCGCGAAGCGCTGGCGCTGCCCCGTGGTCCAGCCGAGCCCCGCTCCCATGCAGAGCGTGTAGCGGGCCGTCTCGATCCGCTCGGCCCGCGGCCCGAGGGGGCCGAACGAGTTCGGGTATTCCGCGACCTCGCGCAGCACTACTTCGTCGGCGCGCCCGCGTTGAACCAGGCGGCCAGCTCGCCGCGCTCGGCGTCGGTCATGTGCGTGAGGTTCCCGAGCGGCATCGCCTTCAGGCGGACGGCCTGCTCCTCGATGGCGTCCTTGCGCGCGGCGATCTCGTCGGGCGTGTCGAAGACGACTCCGGCCGGCGGGCTGGTGAACGCCGGGTTCGACGGGTGCATCGAATGGCACTCGGCGCAGCGCGTCGCGATGATCGTCTGCACGCGCGCGAAGGTGACCGTGCCACTCGCCGCAGGAGCGGTCGTGGTGCTCGGCCGGATCAGGATCGCGATCACGAGCACGGCGAGCGCTGCCGACGCCGGGATCCACCAGACGGTGCGCCCCTCGTGGCGGAGGTTGAAGTAGTAGCGCACCCACGCGCCGACGACCATGAGCGCAACGATCACCGCCCAGCCGTTGTCGCGTGCGTAGGCGGTCGGGAAGTGGACCGCGATCATGGCGATCAGCACCGGCAGGGTCAGGTACGTGTTGTGGATCGAGCGGCGCTTGCCCTCGAGCCCCGGTCCCCGGTCGGGCTCGCGACCGGCCTCCTTCGCGCGGACGAGCTTCCAGTGGCCGGGGATGATCACGAAGAGGACGTTCGCCGCCATGATCGTCCCGAGCATCGCGCCGAGCTGAAGGTCGGTTCCCCGGCCGGAGAAGACATGGCTGATGCCCCAGGCGGTGAGCGTCAGCAGCGCGAGCCCGACGCCGGCGAGCCAGAGCTCGTGGCCCTCGAGCAGGCGGCAGAGCGCCTCGTAGACGACATAGCCGCCGGCGAGCAGCGCGATGCTCAGTCCTGCCGCCTCCCAGCCGCTGATGTCGGCGACATTGCGGTCGACGAGGTAGATGTCGGCGTGCACGTAGTAGAGAGCGACGAGCAGCGCGAAGCCGGAGAGCCAGGTCGTGTACGCCTCCCACTTGAACCAGTAGAGGGGGTTCGGCAGCTCGTCCGGGGCGACGCGGTACTTAACGACGCGGTAGAAGCCGCCGCCGTGGATCTCCCAGGTCTCGCTCGTGTCCTCGCGGTCGCGCGACGGCCGCAGGTGCTTGTCGAGCGCGACGAAGTAGAACGAGGTGCCGATCCAGACGATGGCAGCGATGACGTGCAGCCAGCGCAGCAGGAACTGCGCCCACTCGTCGAGGTAGTCCCAGTCCATCAGCCCTTCTGCCAGCGGTCGAGCGCGATCGACACGAGGTCGTCGCAGCCGGTGTCGACCTCCTCGGTGCGGGTGCGCTGCAGGCGCTCGCGCAGCACCGGGAGCAGCTCGGCGCGCGAGCGGCCGTTGACGAAGACGACGAAGCGGAAGCCGAACTTCTGCTCGTAGGCGCGGTTCAGGGCCATCAGCTCGGCGAGAACGCACGGATCGTCGCCGTGCTGCTCAGGCGAGTGCTCGCCGATCCGGGGATGCGCCGCGAGCGCCTCGGCCTTCTCGTCCTCGCTCGCTTCGTGGACGACGTCCCGCGCGACGCCGAGGGGGTCCTCGTAGGCGGCCAGCCGTTCGACGAGGCGCGTCCGGCCGGAGAAGAGCCCGGCCAGCTCGTCGGCGGTCAGCTGCCGCGGTAGCTCGCGCACGAGTAGGGCGAGACGAGAAGCGGGACGTGGTAATGGCCGTCGGCCAGCTCCACGTCGAGTGCGACCCGGTGGAAGAACGCGCCGGGCGGATGGAAGACGAGCGTGTACAGCCCGGCCTCGAGGCGGTCGCCGAGCTGGGCGATGCGGCCGTCGCCGTCCGTTGTCCCGGACGCGACGAGCGCCCCGTCGTGGAAGAGCTCGACACGGACGCCGGTGGCCGGCCGGCCTTCGCCGGTGTCGAGCACGTGCGTGGAGAGGGATGTCATGCGAGGAACCTTCGCGCATTCCGCCGGTGCTCCGCGGCGATCTCGTCCTCGTCGGCGTTGAGGAGGTGCCCGTCCCGTACGACCTCCTCGCCGCCGACGTACAGCCGGTCGATGCGCTGCGGGCCGGCGAACACGAGCGACGCAACCGGGTCGTCGGCGCCGCCGTGCACCAGGGTGTCCATCCGCCAGACCGCGAGGTCGGCGCAGCGGCCGGGCTCGAGCGTGCCGATGTCGTCGCGGCGCAGGACGGCGGCGCCGCCGCGCGTGCCGAGCCGCAGCGCCTCGCGTGCGGTCAGTGCGGTGGCGCCGCCACGGCCGCGCGCGGCCAGCAGCGCCTGCTTCAGCTCGAACGACAGGTCGGAGCGCTCGTTCGACGCCGACCCGTCCACGCCCAGCCCGACGCGGACGCTCGCGTTCAGCAGCTCGCGTACGCGGGCGACGCCGGCGCCGAGGCGGAGGTTCGAGGTCGGGCAGTGCGTGACACCAGTGCCCGTCTCGCGGAACCGGGCGATGTCCCCGTCCGAAAGGTGGACGCAGTGCGCGCACCAGACGTCGTCATCGAGCCAGCCGAGCCGCTCGAGGTACTCGACCGGCCGGCAGCCGTAGAGCTCCTGGCAGTACACCTCCTCCTCGAGGGTCTCGGCAAGGTGCGTGTGCAGCGGCAGCCCGTGCCGGCGCGCCAGCTCGGCCGACGCCGTCATCAGCTCGCCGGTGACGGAGAACGGCGAGCAGGGCGCGACGACGACCTGCACGCGGGCGCCGTGGCCCGCCTCGTGCAGCTCGGCGACGAGCCGATCGGTGTCGGCCAGGACGTCGTCGATCGTCTCGACCAGCGAGTCCGGCGGCAGGCCGCCGTCCGACTCGCCGAGGTCCATCGAGCCGCGTGAGGCCACGATGCGCACGCCGAGCTCCCTCGCCGCCTGCACCTCCGCCTCGATCAGCCCGGCCTCGCCGCGTGGGAAGACGTAGTGGTGGTCGAACACGGTCGTGCAGCCGGACAGCGCGAGCTCCGCGATCCCCGTGCGGGCGGCCGCGTACTCGGCCTCTGCGTCGAGTCGCGCCCACACCGGGTAGAGCGTCTTCAGCCAGGTGAAGAGGTCGGCCTCCTGCGCGCGCGTGCGCGTGAGGGTCTGGTCCCGGTGGTGGTGCGTGTTGACGAGGCCCGGCGTGACGAGCGCCCCGCCGAGGTCGACCCGCTCGCCGGCCGGCGGCTCGCCTTCGCCGACCGCCGCGATCAGCCCGTCGTCGACCTGGACCCAGCCGTCCGCGAACTCGTCGTCGGCCATCGTGGCGACCCACGCGTTGGTGAGCAGCATCAGTCCGCGCGCAGGTCGACCAGCTCGAAGCGGTCGACGTCGACCAGGCCGCGGTCGGTGATCTTCAGCGCCGGGATCACCGACAGCGCCAGGAAGGCGAGCGACTGGAACGGCGACGGGAGCGTGCAGCCGAGCCGGTGCGCGGCCTCGACGCAGTTCTTGCTCGCTTCGACGACCTCGTCGAGCGGAGCGTCGGAGAGCAATCCGGCCACGGGCAGCGGCAGCTCCGCGCGCACGCCGCGG
The DNA here is from genome assembly GCA_035764425.1 of Gaiellaceae bacterium. GTDB lineage: Bacteria > Actinomycetota > Thermoleophilia > Gaiellales > Gaiellaceae > JACVRM01. The sequence goes on along the minus strand of DASTZE010000092.1, from coordinate 8,400 downwards.
TCCTCGACGACGACCACGCCGCCGCCGATCTCGCTCAGGCGCGTGACCGCCCGGGACATGTCGTGGTCGTCCATGCCGACGACGACGATGTTGTGCGCGTCGTGGGCAACCGTCTGGGCGAGCGCTCCGCTCTTGAGCCCGGTCCCGCGGACGAGCCCGGTGGTCATGCGTCCCGTGCCGTGGTGCCGTTCGAGCACCGCGATCTTCGCCAGGTCGCGCTCCGGGTCGGCGACGACCTCGCCGTCGACCACGGTCGGCTCCTCGACGAGCGACTCGGTGACGATCTGGTCGGGGATGATCCCGATCACGCGCGCGCGGCCGCCCTCCCACGGGATGCGGAAGCGGTTCGAGCCGACCGGCCGGATACGGACCGTGTGCCGCACCCAGTCCGGCACCTCGTGCCGCTCGAAGTCCTCCACGTGCCGGCCCGCCTTGAGCACGAGCTCCGGCTGGACCTGCTCGAGGTCGGGCAGCACGAGCACGTCGGCCTGGTAGCCTGGCGCGAGCGCGCCGAGGTTCCGCAGGCCGTGCCAGGTGGCGCCGTTCAGCGACGCCATGACGAGCGCGTCCTCCGGCGCGACGCCGCCGGCGACGGCCTCGCGCACCATGCCGTTGATGTGGCCCTCGGCCACGATGTCCTCGGGCTCGCGGTCGTCCGTGCAGAAGGCGAGACGGTGCGGGCCGAACTCGGCGACGAGCGGGAGCAGGTCGCGGAGGTTGCGCGCGCCGGACGCCTCGCGGATCAGCACCCACATGCCGGCGCGGAGCCGCTGCCGGCCCTCCTCCACCGTGCGTGCCTCGTGGTCGGAGCGGATCCCCGCGGCGGCGTACGCGTTCAACGCCTTGCCGAGCACACCGGGCGCGTGGCCGTCGACGTGCGTCGCGCCCTGGAGGGCGAGCTTCTCGAGCTCGTGCTCGTCGGCGCTCACGACGCCGGGGAAGTTCATCATCTCGGCGAGCCCGAGCACGCGGCGCCGGCGTAACAGGCCCTGCAGGTCGCCGGGGGAGAGCGGCCGCCGTGGAGATTCAAACGCCGAAGCCGGCACCGACGACGAGGCCATGAAGAAGACGTCGAGCGGGATGTCCTGCGCCATGTCGGCGAGCCAGTGGATCCCATCCGTGCCCAGGACGTTCGCGATCTCGTGCGGGTCGGCGACGACCGCGGTCGTCCCGAGCGGCACGACCAGCCGCGCGAACTCGTCGACCAGCAGCTTCGACGACTCCAGGTGCATGTGCGAGTCGATGAAGCCGGGCACGAGGTAGCGGCCGCCCGCGTCGATCGTCTCGGTCCCGTCGTAGTCGCCGATCCCGGCGACGAAGCCGTCGGCGATCGCGAGGTCGCCCTCGAGCCACTCGCGCGTGAAGACCGAGAGCACACGGCCGCCGCGCACCACGAGGTCGGCGGGCTCGTCGCCCCGTGCAACGGCGAGACGGCGGCGCAGGTCGGCCATGCGCGCGACCCTACCGGCGTTACGCTGCCCCGATGGAGGCGGAGTCGCCGCGGAGCCTGGAGGAGGCGCTGCGGCTGAAGGCGGAGCATCCCGACGCGGTGCCGATCGACGGCGGCACCGACGTCATGGTCGAGCTGAACTTCGACCGGCGCCGGCCCGACCTGCTGCTCGACCTCAACCGCGTCGGGGAGCTGGACGGCTGGTCGGCCGAGAACGGGACGATCCGGCTCGGCGCATCGCTCACGTACACGCAGGCGATGGAGCCGGCGCTCGCGGCGCGGCTGCCCGCGCTGGCCGAGGCGTCGCGCACGGTCGGCTCGCCCCAGATCCGCAACCGCGGCACGATCGGGGGCAACCTCGGCACGGCGTCCCCGGCCGGCGACGCCCTGCCGCCGCTGCTCGTCGCCGGCGCGCAGGTCGAGGTCGCCGGTTCGGCCGGTTCGCGCACGCTGGCGCTCGAGGAGTTCCTCGTCGGCCCGAAGCGGAACGCGCTCGAGTCGGGCGAGCTGATCGTCGCCGTGACCGTCGATGCGCGCGATCTCCCGCAGACGTTCATGAAGGTCGGCCCGCGCAACGCCATGGTGATCGCGGTCTGCTCGCTCGCGCTGGCCGTCGACGCCGAGCGCGACGAGATCCGAGCCGCCTTCGGCTCCGCCGGCCCCGTCCCGGCGCTCGTGCGAGCGCCGCTCGCCGAGGCGGCCGGCTTTCCCGAGGCCGTCGCCGCGGCGGCGAGCCCGATCGACGACGTTCGCGGGACCGCGGCCTACCGGCGCCACGCGCTGGCGGTGCTGACGCGGCGCGCGATGGAGCGCTGCGGGCTGTGAGGATCGAGCTCACCGTCAACGGCGAGCGCTGCGAGGCCGACGTCTGGCCGGGCGAGAGCCTGCTCTTCGTGTTGCGCGAGCGGCTCGAGCTACCCGGCTCGAAGAACGCATGCGAGCAGGGGGAGTGCGGCTCGTGCTCGGTGCTGCTGGACGGCGAGCTCGTCTGTGCCTGCCTCGTGCTCGGCGCCCAGGCCGACGGACGCACGCTCGTGACCGTCGAGGGCCTGGCCGAGGACGGCGTGCTGCACCGGGTGCAGGAGGCGTTCGCCGACGCCGGCGCGGTGCAGTGCGGCTTCTGCACGCCGGGCTTCATCGTCGCGGCCGCCGACCTCATCCGGCGCGTGCCGAACCCTGACGACGACGCGATCCGCGAGGCGCTCTCGGGCAACCTGTGCCGCTGCACGGGCTACGCCAAGATCCTCGATGCGGTGCGGGCGGCGGCCCAATGACCGTCACGCGGCAGCTTCCGTACGGTCGCGCCGTCGTCGAGCGCCGGCGCGCCGACGCGATACCCAAGACCACGGGCGAGTTCGCGTACTCGAGCGACCTGAACGCGCCGGGAATGCTCTGGGGGCACACGCTGCGCAGCCCGCACGCGCACGCGCGGATCGCCGGCATCGACGTCTCGCAGGCGGTCTCGATGCCCGGCGTCCATGCGGTGCTGACGCACGCGGACGTCCCGGGAGAGAACCGCTACGGCCTCGAGTTCCGCGACCAGCCGGTGCTCGCCGACGAGTGCGTCCGCTACCAGGGCGAGCCGGTCGCCGTTGTTGCCGCCGAGCACCCCGAGCAGGCGCGGCGCGCCGCGGAGGCGATCCGCGTCGAGTACGAGCCGCTCGAGCTGGTCGTCGACATGGAGCGCGCGACCGAGCAGGAGCCCCTGCACCCCGACCGCCCCACGATGGGGCACGGCTACCGCGACGACCCGCGCCCGAACGTCGTGCGCCATGTCGTCATTCGCCATGGCGATCCGGACGCGGCGGGCGACGTAAGCGTGGAGGGCTACTACGAACTCGGCATCCAGGACCAGGCCTTCCTCGGGCCGGAGTCGGGCCTCGCCGTCCCGGACGGCGAAGGCGGCGTCGACGTCTACGTCGCCACCCAGTGGCTGCACGTCGACCGCGACCAGGTCGCGCCCTGCCTCGGGCTCCGGCCGGACCAGGTGCGCATTCACCTCGGCGGTGTCGGCGGCGCCTTCGGCGGCCGCGAAGACCTCTCGATGCAGATCCACGGCGCGATGCTCGCGCTCCACACCGGCCGCCCGGTGAAGATCGTCTACGGCCGCGACGAGTCGTTCTGGGGCCACGTCCACCGCCACCCGGCGCGCATCTGGGCCGAGCACCGCGGGACGCGCGAGGGCCGGCTCGTCTCGGTGCGGATGCGGATCCTGATCGACGGCGGCGCATACGCCTCCAGCTCGACGGCCGTCACCTCGAACGCCGCCTGTTTCGCGTGCGGCCCGTACGCGGTGCCGAACGCGCTGATCGACTCGACGTGCGTGTACACGAACAACCCGCCGTGCGGCGCCATGCGCGGCTTCGGCGCCGTGCAGACCTGCTTCGCGGCCGAGGCGCAGATGGACAAGCTCGCGGCGGTGCTCGAGATCGACCCGGTCGAGCTGCGCCTGCTGAACGCGCTCGCCCCCGGTGGCCGGCTGCCGACGGGGCAGCTGATCACCGGCACGTTCCCGGTCGCCGAGGTGTTGCGGGCGGCCCGTGAGCTCGAGCCGCCGGCCGCCGAGCCGCTGCCGCGCGATTCCCTCCGCCTGCCCGGCGGCGCCGGCAACACGACGCGCGGCGAGGGCGTCCAGCGCGGCGTCGGGTTCGCGATCGGCTTCAAGAACATCGGCTACTCCGAGGGGTTCGACGACTTCACCGCCGCGCGCGTACGGCTCTTCACGGCCGCCACCGGCGGGCTCGGTGCCGAGGTGCACTGCGCGTCGGCAGAGGTCGGCCAGGGCGTGATCGAGGTCATCCGCTCGACGGCGGAGCGCGAGCTCGGCCCGGCCGAGGTCGTCGTGCTGCCGGCGACGACGGCGTCGGTCGGCTCCGCGGGCTCGGCGTCGGCATCGCGGATGACCTGGATGGCGGCCGGCGCGGTGCAGCTGGCGTGCCGCGAGGCGATGGAGGAGCTGCGGCGACGAGGCGGCACTCTGGACGGCGACGCGATCGACATCGAGCGGATCTATCGCCATCCGCCGACGGGCCCGCTCGACCCCGAGACGGGCCAGGTGACGTCGGAGCGGGCGCACGTCGCGCTCGCGTGCGCGGCGATGAAGGTGGTCGCCGAGGTCGACGTCGAGCTCGGCCTGTCGCGGATCGTCTGGATCGGCGTCGCCCAGGACGTCGGCCGTGCGCTCAGCCGCACGGCGGTCGAGGGGCAGATCGAGGGCGGCACCGCGCAAGCCCTCGGGCTCGCGCTGATGGAGGAGATCCAGACCCGCGACGGCCTGATCACGAACGCGAGCTTCACCGACTACCTGCTGCCGACGACGCTCGACATGCCGCCGGTCGAGTCCGTGCTGATCGAGGATCCCGAGCCGGACGCGCCCTACGGCGTCAAGGGCGTCGGCGAGTTCTCGACCGTGGTCGGGACGGCGGCGGTCGCGTCTGCGCTGCGGGCGGCGACCGGCCGTCCGCTGACGCGCGTTCCGGTCAAGCCGGACGACATCGCGCTCTAGCAGGGTCCGCAGTCAGGCTGCTGTTGCTCGGCCGGCGCCCTCTTCGCCGGGTACCAGGCGGGCCGCGTCGTGTAGCCCAAGGGCGTGACGAACCTCAGTCCTGCGCCGGTCTTCGCGACGAGGTAGACACCACCGTCCGTCGCCACTGCGAGCGTGGCGCCGTCCGGTGACCAGGCGGGCGTCCCGTTCGCTGCGATGGGGTGGCCGTTCGGCGTGACGTCGACGCCGCCAGGCGTCACGAGCCGGATCCCTTGGGGCGCCGAATAGGCGATCGTCTTGCCGTCCGGCGACCACGCGGGCGCAGAGCCGTTCCGTGCTACGAGCACGCGGTGCGTCCCGTCGAGCCGCGTCACGTAGATCGAGGATGGCGCGGAGCGGCGGTCGATCCCGGCGAACGCAAGGCGCTTGCCGTTCGGTGACCAGGTGGGTGACGAGGAGTCGACGAGCCGCGTGTTGATTCGGTGCACCCCGCTGCCGTCCCGGCGGAGGACGGCGATGAACTCGCCGGGGAACTGGGGACAGACGAACGCAAGCATCCGAGCATCCGGCGACCACGTGACCGCTTCGAGCGACATACAGCCGCCGAGGCGGTCCTCCGTCTCCTGCGGCATGGTGAAGTCGCGGCCGGTTGCGAGGTCGAGGATGTGGAGGCCGAGGATTCTGGGCTGGGGGCTGGTGAAGGGTGGAACCTCGTTGAGCGTGAAGGCGAGGCGGCGCCCGTCCGACGACCAGTCGAAGCTCGAGAGATCGCCGCAGGCGCGGGGCCGCGGGCAGTGCCACACGACACGTGGCTCTCCGTTCGGGCCGACCTCCACGATGCGGGCAGACTGGGTGGACTCCGAGTCGCTGACGGTGAGTGCGCCGGGATGCGGCGCGCTCGACCGCCAGAACGTGACGTAGGCCGCGGTCGCGACCACAGCGAGCAGCAGGAGCAGGCACAGGGCGAGCGCGACCTTGACCCAGCGCCGCATCGCGCGCCGCGGTCGGGGACGCGCACGGCGGACAACGTCGGCCCAGTCGCCCGTCAGCGCCTCCGCCGGAACCAGCGCGTCGAGGCGCGCCGCGAGATCGGGACTGAGGTCGAACGAGCTCATGCGTGCGCCTCCTCGAGTTCGGTCCGTAGTGCCGCGTGCGCCGCGTGGAGCGTGGCCGAGACCGTCCCGACCTCGATTCCGAGCGCCTCGCCGATGTCGCCGTAGCTCAGGTCGGCGAAGTAGCGCAGGAAGACCACCAGCCGCTGGCGTTCCGGGAGCCCGGCGAGCTGTGCGCGCAGATCCGGATCCGGCTCGGCCGCATCGCTCCATGCCTCCGTCTCCACGACCTGCGGCGGGCGGGCCCGCGCCTTGCGCGCGCGGTTGAGCACGCATCGCCACACCCAGCCCTCGAGCGAGCCGCGCCCGGAGAACTGGTCGGAGCGGCGTAGCGCGTCGGCGAACCCCTCCTGGACGGCCTCGGCCGCGGTCTCGCGGTCGCCGGCGATCGCGCGCGCGACCCGGACGTAGCGGGAGAAGCCCTCGCGGTAGACGAGCTCGATCTCGCTCCAACGATCGTGACCGCGCATCTCACAGGAGATGATCCTCCGTGGGTCGCCCTTTGTTTATACGCTCGGCGCGTCGCCGACGAAGGGAGGAGGATGGTTCGGGTCTTCATGCTCTACGAGGTCGCGCCGCCGAGCGACCGCTACGCCGAGCACGTCGAGCTCTGCCGCAAGGTCGAGGGCGTGACGTTCCGTCACGGGCCGGTCTTCGGGACGCCCACCGGCGCGGAGCCGGAGTACGGCTACTACGCCGAATTCGAGTTCGCGGACAGGGACGCGTTCAAGCAGGCGGCCTCGACGCCGGAGTTCGGCGCCACCGGCAAGGACGCGATGGCGATGGGGATCCCGTTCAAGGTCTTCTTCGCGAACGTCGAGTGACCGAGCCGGCGTCGCCGCGTCCGCTCGACCCGGCCGAGCTCGGCTTCGAGCGCATCCGCTACGAGAAGGCGCCGCCGCGCGCGACCGTGACCATGAACCGCCCGGACGTGCTCAACGCCTTCGACTTCCAGATGCTGCGGGAGCTGGCGCGCGCCTTCGAGGACGCGTCCTGGGACGACGACATCCGCGTCGTCGTCGTCACCGGCGAGGGCCGCGCGTTCTGCGTCGGCGCCGACCTGCGCTCTTGGGGGGCCGAGCTGGTCGGCAACTCGAAGGAGTACTGGAAGTGGTTCGGCGCCTTCCAGGACATGCACGACCGGCTCCGTGAGATCGGCAAGCCGACGCTGGCGAGGATCAACGGCATCTGCGTGGGCGGCGGCAACGAGGTGCAGATGGGGTGCGACCTGTCCGTGATGGTCGACGACGCCTACATCCGGCACGTCGGGCTCGAGCATGGCTCGGTGCCGGCCGGCGGCGCCACCCAGTGGCTGCCGGTCATGGTCGGCGAGCGCCGTGCGCGAGAGATCATCCTGCTTTGCGAGCCGATCACCGCCGCGCAGGCGGCCGACTGGGGGCTGGTCAACCGGGCCGTCCCGCGCGCGGAGCTCGACCCGGTGGTCGACGAGTACGTCGAGAAGCTGGCCGCGAAGCTGCCGGAGACGACCCGGTACGCGAAGCAGCAGCTGAACTTCTGGCGCGATCTTTCGTGGAACGCGACCGTCGGTCACGCACGCGACTGGCTCGCGCTGTCGATGCTGAACGAGGAGGCGCAGGGCGCGATCCGCGACTTCCTCGAGAGCCGAAAGGAGCGGTGAGATGCCGAACGTCGACGAGATACTTGAAGGCGCGCGCGACACGATGAACGTGCGGCGCGTGTTCGGCGAGTCCTACGAAGAGAACGGCGTCACGGTCATTCCGGTCGCGAGCGTGCGTGGGGGTGGTGGGGGCGGCGGCGACAGCGAGAACAACGGCGGCGGCGGCTTCGGCCTGCAGGTGCGGCCGGTCGGCGCCTACGTCATCTCGGACGGCGACGTGCGCTGGCGGCCGGCCGTCGACCCCAACCGGATCGTGCTCGGCTGGCAGATCGTGGCCGCACTGTCCCTCTTCGTCGGCTGGCGCGTAGCGCGGATTCTTCGCTAGCGGGACAGCCGCCGTTCGGGGACGTGTCCCAACACGCTGCTCAGGCGATACCGGCCCTCGCCTGGGCCGGCGTCCGCGAATTTCCCCTGAAGCGGACGGTGCGAGTCTGTTACCCCGTAGCTGGCTGGGCTGTGTTGCCCTGAACCAGTTTCCTGAAAGCGGCTTCGTCGCGGATCGGGTCGAAGTCGCTGTCCTCGGCAGCAAGCGAACGGAACGGCTCGTTGCGGTCGATCGCGAGCCGGAGATGCTTGATCGCGTCGTCTGTGCGGCCGGCGAGGCTCTCGCAGCACGCGAGGTTGTAGAGCGGCCCTGCGTACTCAGGATGAGCTTCGATCAACTCGCGTCCCCGATCGGCAGCCTCGGCGTATTCGCCTGACTCGTAGAGATGGT
>DASTZE010000091.1:0-4265 GCA_035764425.1 Gaiellaceae bacterium | reverse complement strand
GCAGGAAGAGGAGGAGTAGCGATGGCAGATTCGGTCGACACGATCTTCGAGGAGCTCGGGAAGATGAGCGTCCTCGACCTCGTGCAGCTGAAGAACAAGATCGAGGAGGAGTGGGGCATCACCGCCGCCGCTCCGGTCGCGGTCGCGGCCCCCGGTGCGGCCGCCGGCGGCGGCGACGGTGCCGCGGGCGGCGGCGAGGAGCAGACGGAGTTCAACGTCGTCCTCACCAACGCCGGCGGCCAGAAGATCCAGGTGATCAAGGTCGTTCGCGCGGTCACCGGCCTCGGGCTGAAGGAGGCCAAGGACCTGGTCGACAACGCTCCCAACGCGGTCAAGGAGAGCGTGCCGCGGGAAGAGGCGGATTCGATCAAGGCCCAGCTCGAGGAGGCCGGCGCCGAGGTCGAGATCAAGTAGCCACTTCAGCGTTTTCGGGACAGTCCCCGGCCGGGGACTGTCCCGAAACGCTCTGCGTCAGACCGCGTCGGCCGGCGCCGGGGTGGGCGATGTCTTCCGGAGCGGCACGTGGCCGATTGCGCCGCTGAGGGCGAGGATCAGGAAGCCGATACCGCTCAGCAGCAGGGCGATGCCGACGACGATCGCGAAGAGCGAGATCGAGCTGCCGGTGTACGCGAGGTACAGCGCCGTCGAGAGCGACGTTTCCGTCACCCAGAGGTTGCGCGCGCCGTTCGACACCGGCTGGCTGGTCGCCGGATCGGTCTGCGCCTGCTGCGGGTCGTTCGTCCCGCCGTTGAAGTCCGTCGACGCCGGGGGGGCGTCAGGCTTCGCCGCGTAGCGCCCCATCTGCGCGTAGGTCAGGCCGTTGCTCGCCGAGAGCGCGTGGATGCGCATGTACCTCCCGAAGCAGAGCGCCGAGTTGCCGTCGTCCACCTGCTCGCCCGCCACCGAGCAGGAGGGAGCCTCGACCGTCGTGAACGTGTACTGCTGCGACGGCGGAACGTTCGCCTGCTTCTGCTTCGCCGCGATCTTCTGCTGCGCGGCCTGGATCGCCTTGACCTCCGGCTCGATCCCGCTCGGCGTCATATCGGGCGTTCCGACGATGAACTCCTGCTTGAGGTTGTCCTTGACGGTGTTGCCGCCCTTGAACCCCAGCACGACCGCCGCGACGCCGAACGCGATCAGGACGACGCCGGCCGCGATGCCTCCGATCTCCAGTGCCTTCTTCACGCTGCGCTCCTCCCGTGGTCGGGGCAACCGTAGGATTGTCTGGCCGAGGCGAGTGTATTCGGAGGATCTCCGCCGTCGAGGCCCGCCCGACGTTGCGGTGGTTGCTACACTTCCTTTCCATCCCCCCGCGGGCCGCAAAGCCTTGCGCGAGGGTGGGCGCAGCAGTTAAGCTGCATGGTTCGCCACGTCTCGTCCGGCTTTCGCCTGTCCGCACCCAGTCTTCACAACCAGTTCTGAGGGAGGTCTCTCCTTTTGGCCACTAAGGTCGCTGCGCCGCGCGCGCGCAAGAGTTTCTCGCGCCTCAAGCACGTTCTCGAGCTCCCGAACCTGATCGACATCCAGAAGGCGTCGTTTCAGTGGTTCCTCGAGGAGGGCCTGCGCGAAACGATCGACGACATCTCGCCGATCGAGGATTACACCGGCACCCTCGCGGTCGAGTTCGCCGAGTACCGCTTCGGGGAGCCGCCCGTCTCCATCCAGGAATGCCGTGAGAAGGACCTGACCTACCAGGCGCCGCTCTCGATGACCGTCCGCTTCGTCAACAAGGAGACGGGCGAGATCCGCGAGCAGAACGTCTTCATGGGCGACTTCCCGATGATGACGGACCACGGGACGTTCATCATCAACGGCACCGAGCGCGTCATCGTCACGCAGCTCGTGCGCTCGCCGGGCGCCTACCTCATGGAGGCGAAGGACCCGACGAAGCAGGTCTTCACCGCGAACCTGATGCCGAGCCGCGGCTCGTGGCTCGAGCTCGAGATCGACAAGAAGGGCGTCGTCTACGCCCGCATCGACCGCAAGCGCAAGCTGCCGATCACGACGCTGCTGCGCGCCCTGCCGGCCGAGGACCCGTCCACCGGGTTCCAGCTCGACACGTCCTCGAACGACGCGATCCTCGCCCTGTTCGACAACTCGCCGTTCATCCAGCTCACGCTCGACAAGGACACGACCACGCGTGAGGAGGAGGCGCTCGTCGAGGTCTTCAAGAAGCAGCGCCCGGGCGAGCCGCCGACGATCGAGAACGCGCGCAACCTGCTGAACGCGCTCTTCTTCGACCCGAAGCGCTACGACCTGACCAAGGTCGGCCGCTACAAGCTGAACCAGCGGCTGAACGTCGACGTGCCCGAGGACACGCGCGTGCTGACGACCGCCGACATCCTGGCGCTCGTCCGCAAGCTCGTCGACCTGCCGCGCAAGCTCGGACTGCCGGAGGACTCGAAGGACTTCGCGGCCGACGCGGTCAGCTACTCGCGCGAGCCGATCCGCAACGAGCTGGACGAGTACGAGCACTTCGGCAACCGCCGCCTGCGGACGGTCGGCGAGCTGATCCAGGAGGCGTTCCGCGTCGGCCTCTACCGCATGGAGCGCGTCGTGCGCGAGCGCATGACGACGGAGGACGTCGACACGATCACGCCGCAGACGATCATCAACATCCGCCCGGTCGTGGCGGCGCTGAAGGAGTTCTTCGGCTCCTCGCAGCTGTCGCAGTTCATGGACCAGACGAACTCGCTGTCCGGCCTCACGCACCGTCGCCGCCTGTCGGCGCTCGGCGCCGGCGGCCTGACCCGCGAGCGCGCGCCGATCGAGGTGCGCGACGTCCACCCGACCCACTACGGACGCATGTGCCCGATCGAGACGCCGGAGGGCCCGAACATCGGCCTGATCGGCTCGCTCGCCTCCATGGCGACGGTCTCGGAGTTCGGCTTCATCCAGACGCCGTACCGGGTCGTCAAGGGCGGCAAGGTGACGGACGAGATCATCTACCTGGACGCGGCGGAGGAGGCGCAGTACACGATCGCGCAGGCCTCGGAGCCGGTCGACGACCGGACGGGCAAGTTCCAGAACGAGCTGGTGCTGTGCCGGTCGGCCGCCAACGAGGCGGTCATGGCCCAGCCCCGGGACATCGACTACATGGACGTCGCACCGGCGCAGATCGTGTCGGTCGCGACCTCGCTGATCCCGTTCCTCGAGCACAATGACGCCAACCGCGCGCTCATGGGCGCGAACATGCAGAAGCAGGCGGTGCCGCTGATGATCACGCAGGCGCCGCTCGTCGGCACCGGCGTCGAGTACCGCGCCGCCATCGACACGGGCGACGTCGTGCTCGCGGAGGCCGCCGGCACCGTCGCGCACGTCGACGCCGAGAAGATCGTCGTCGAGACGCGCGGCGCGAACGCGGGCCGCGACGAGTACGACCTGACCAAGTTCATGCGGTCGAACCAGGGCACGCTCATCCACCAGAAGCCGATCGTCACGCTCGGCCAGAAGGTGTCCACGGGCGAGGTCCTGGCCGACGGCTCCTCGACGCGCAACGGCGAGCTCGCGCTCGGCGCGAACCTGCTCGTCGCGTTCATGCCGTTCGAGGGCTACAACTTCGAGGACGCGATCGTCCTCTCGGAGCGCCTGGTCAAGGAGGACGTGCTGTCGTCCATCCACATCCACGAGTACGAGATCGACGCCCGCGCGACGAAGCTTGGCGACGAGGAGATCACGCGCGACATCCCGAACCGCTCCGAGGAGTCGCTGAAGGACCTCGACGAGCGCGGCATCGTGCGCATCGGCGCCGAGGTCGGCTCGGGCGACCTGCTCGTCGGCAAGGTCACGCCGAAGGGCGAGACCGAGCTGACGGCCGAGGAGAAGCTGATCCGCGCGATCTTCAAGGAGAAGGCGCGCGAGGTCCGCGACACCTCGCTCAAGGTCCCGCACGGCGAGGGCGGCAAGGTCATCGACGTGAAGACGTTCTCGCGCGACGCGGGCGACGACCTGTCCCCGGGCGTCAACGAGCTCGTCCGCGTGTACGTCGCCAAGAAGCGCAAGATCGCGGAGGGCGACAAGCTCGCCGGCCGCCACGGCAACAAGGGCGTCATCTCGAAGATCGTCCCCGAGGAGGACATGCCGTGCCTCGAGGACGGCCGCCCGGTCGACGTCGTGCTCAACCCGCTCGGCGTGCCGAGCCGGATGAACATCGGCCAGATCCTCGAGACGCACCTCGGGTGGGCCGCGGCGCACGGCGTCTTCGTCGAGGACGGCGAGTCGCCGAACGGCCCGACGCCGGTCGCGACGCCGGTCTTCGACGGCGC
>DASTZE010000090.1:0-7580 GCA_035764425.1 Gaiellaceae bacterium | reverse complement strand
CGCCTTACATAGACTCGGAGGCGTGTCGCCGAAGACGTTGACGGGGGCCGAGCTGCAGCTCGACGACGGGCCCGCGCGCGACTCCGAGCTCTTCCTCGTCGACGGCAACAACCTGGCGTACCGCGCGTTCTTCGCGCTGCCGGAGGAGCTGGCCACGAGCGAGGGCTTCTCGACGAATGCGCTACTCGGCTTCACCAACATGCTCTTCAAGCTGCTGGCCGATTACCGGCCGAAGGGCGTTGCCGTCGCCTGGGATACGCGACCGACGCACCGCGCGGCCACTGCCGAGGCGGCCGACGTCGTCTACAAGGAAGGCCGGCGCGAGATGCCGGACCTGCTCCGGGAGCAGTTCCCCTATTTCCGGCCGATCGTCGACGCCTTTGGCTACGTCAACCTCGAGTTCGAGGGCTGGGAGGCGGACGACGTCATCGCCACGCTGGCCACACGCGCTGACGAAGCAGCGATCAAGACAACGATCGTCTCCACAGACCGCGACGCCTTCCAGCTCGTCACGGACAACGTCGCGCTGATGATGACGCCGCGTGGCGTGTCCGACGTGCACGTCTATACGCCGGAACGCGTCGAGGCGCGGTACGGGATCACCCCGGAGCAGATTCCGGACTTCATCGGCCTGAAAGGGGACAGCTCGGACAACATTCCCGGCGTCCCCGGCATCGGCGACAAGACCGCCGGCCAGCTGATCGCCCAGTACGGGTCGCTCGAGGAGGTGCTCGACCACGTCGACGACCTCACGCCCGCGCGCTCGAAGTCGATCCGCGAGCACGCCGACCAGGCGCGCACCGCCAAGCAGCTGGCGACCATGCGCCGCGACCTCGAGCTCGACACCGACCCGGCGACGCTCGTCCTGTCCCCGCCCGACCGGTCGGAGCTCGCGGAGATCTTCCGGCGCTTCGAGTTCCGCAACCTGCTGAACCGCATCGACGAGCTCGACGCGGCCGTGCCCGCCGCCGCCCGGACCGTCCGCACCAGCCCGATGCCGTGGCGCGAGGAGCTGACGCTCCCGGGCGTCGAGGGGCCGGTGGGCGTGGCGACCGTCGAGGGCCGCACCGCCGTCGGGACCGGCGAGGAGGTGGTCATCGCGCCGGCGCCGGCACCGGCGCCCGCGTACGCCGAGGCGGCCGTGCACGACGCGAAGGCCCAGCGCCTGACGGCGGCCGACGACACGCTGCTGGCCGCCTACCTCATCGACCCGGGCCGGGCGACCTACGAGCTCGACGACCTCGCCGCCGAGTACGACGTCGACGTCACGCCCGAGCCGGCGACGGAGGAGGAGACGGCGGAGCTCGTGCGCCGCGCGGCCATCCCGCTGCGCCTGATCCCGGTCATGCGGACACGGCTCGTCGAGCGCGGCGCCGAGCGCCTCTACCGCGAGGTGGAGCTGCCGCTCACCGGCGTGCTTGCCGATATGGAGGACGTCGGCGTCCGCATCGACACGTACCGGATGGGCGAGATCACCGCCCGCCTGGCCGACCGCGTCGAGGAGCTGGAGGCGACGGCGTACGACCTGGCCGGCGAGGAGTTCGTGCTCGGCTCGACCCCGCAGGTGGGTCGGATCCTGTTCGAGAAGCTCGGCCTGACGCCCGGCCGCAAGGGGAAGACGGGCTATTCGACCGACACGCGCGTCCTGCGCACGATCCGCCAGGAGCACGAGATCGTCGGCGTGATCGAGGAGTGGCGCGAGTACTCGAAGCTGCTGAACACGTACCTCGGCCCGCTGCCGAGCCTCATCGGCGAGGACGGCCGACTGCACACGACGATCAACCAGGCGGTGGCGTCGACGGGGCGGCTCTCGACCACCAATCCGAACCTGCAGGCGATCCCGATCCGCACCGAGATCGGCCGCGAGATCCGCTCCGCGTTCATCGCCGAGACGGGCGCCAGGCTGCTCTCCGCCGACTACTCGCAGATCGAGCTGCGCATCCTGGCGCACGTCTCCGGCGAGCCGAAGCTGCGCGAGGCGTTCGCACGCGGCGACGACATCCATACGGCGACGGCGGTCGAGGTGCTCGGCAAGGACCCGGCGTCGCTCACGACCGGCGATCGCTCGATCGCGAAGATGATCAACTTCGGGATCGTCTACGGGATCTCGGCGTTCGGGCTGTCCGAGAACCTGGAGATCCCGCGCGAGCAGGCGCAGCAGTACATCGACGCGTACCTGGCACGGTTCCCGCACGTGCAGGACTTCATCGAGCGGACGATCGAGCAGGCGGAGCGCGACGGCTACGTCACGAGCCTGCTCGGCCGCCGGCGGCCGGTGCCCGAGATCCGTGCACGCAACCGGGCAACGCGCTCGCTGGGCGAGCGGCTCGCCGTGAACTTCGTCATGCAGGGGTCGAACGCGGACATCATCAAGGTGGCGATGGTGGCGATCCACCGCCGGCTGCGCGACGAGGGGAGAGGCGCGAAGCTGGTGCTCCAGGTGCACGACGAGCTGCTGCTCGAGGTGCCCGACAAGGAGGTCAACCAGGTGCGCGAGCTCGTGCGCCAGGAGATGTGCGGCGCCTATCCGCTCGACCCGCCCCTGGCGGTGGACGTCGGCGTCGGAGACGACTGGGCCGACGCGAAGAAGTGAGCTCGACACGCGGGCGTCGTCGCCGCGGCGGCGCGAGCGGTCTGGGGGTCCGCCGCCCGAGGCGGCGAACCCCCAGGACCAGTACGGCTACGGCGAGGCAACCAGCGTCGGGCAGTTCGGAGCAGCTGCCCCGTTCGAGTCCGCGCAGTTGATCCGGCCGTTCGGGAATGCCTTGACGACCGGCGTCAGCGGCGAATTCGCCGTGATGTAGTCCGCCGAGACCTGCTCCATGATGTCCTGCGTCGTGACGCGCGGCGTGAAGACGGGATACCCGTCCCCGCCGCCGGCCATGAAGTCGTTCTCGGCGATCTTGTACGACGACGCGCCGGTCAGGTCGACCGCGGTCGCCGTGCAGTTGCCGTTGTTGTCCGCACGTACGGCGCCGGTCACGCGGCTTCCCGCGGCGGCGGCGATGTCGTATGTGAAGCAGAGACCCGACACCTGCGGGAAGCGGCCGTCGACGGCCGGCATCCGCGAGACGCCGTTCTCGAGCATCGTCTTCAGCTCGGCTCCGGAGACGGTGAGCGTCACCACGATGTTCCCGAACGGGAGAACCGTGAGGTTCTGGCCGCGGGTGATCGTGTACGGCGGCGGCGTGTACGCCGGGCAGAAGTCGCCGGCGATGTCCGTCGTCGGGCACGTCAGGTCGGCACGGAGGCCCCCGGAGTTGGTGATCGCGAACTCGACGCCGATCGGCTGGTACTTCGTCCGCATGGCGTCGGTCACGACGTTGCCCTCGAGCGACTCGCACGTGCGGCCGTTCCCGGTCCCGCACTGATCCGTCCGCGGGATGAACTTCGTCGAGCTGCCGATCACCGTCCCGAGGACCGGCGCGAGCTGGTTGTTCAGCGCGTCGATCTTCGCCTGGATCTGCGGATCGGGAGTGACGCCGATGTCCCACGGCTTGTGGAAGTCGGCCGTCTTGTAGATGAGCCCGGCGTCGCCCGGCCCGAAGACCAGGCGGACTCGCGTGAAGCGGATGCCCTTGCTCCGGTTCTCGGTCACAAGGACACCGTTCGGCCGCTGCGTCAGCACCTGGAAGTCGGTGTGGTCACCGATGACCGCGTCGACGTTCGCGACGTTATCGGCGAGGTCGAGCAGCGGCCCCGTCGGGTTCGAGAGCGTCCCGTCGGTCGCCCCAAGGTGGCCGATCGCGACAATCGCATCGGTCTTCCGCGCGAGCTTCGCGGCCTCGGCGTTCACCGCGGCCGTCGAGTTCGCGACGTGGAACGGCGCCAGCGCGGCCGGGTTCGTGAGCTCCGGCAGGTCGTCGTTCGAGAAGCCGACGATGCCGACCTGGATGCCGTGCTTGAACCTGAACACGGCGGACGGGTGCCACTCAGCCGGCGTCTTCCCATTCGCGTCGACCACGTTCGCCGACAGGAACGGGTACGTGGCGAGCGGGATCAGCTCGTTCCGCAGATACGCCTGGCCGTGGTCGAAGTTGTGGTTGCCGAGCCCGTCGGAGGTGAACCCCATCATGTTCATCGTCTCGATCGTCGGCTTGTCGCCGAAGAACGAGGAGATGGGCGGGGTCGCGCCGACGGAGTCGCCGCCTGCCACGGTCAAGGAGTTGGGATTCCACGCGGGGCTGGTTGCCGCCGCTTCGCCTCGGTAGACGTCGAACCACGGCTTCAGGAACGCGGCACCGCCGATGTTGAACGCCGGGCCCACCGTGTCGGGCGCCTCGGTCAGCGGGATGAGCTGGCCGTGGTAGTCGCTGATGTCGAGAATCGTTACCTCCCGGAGCTCGTTCCCATGCTCGAGCGCCGGGTAGATGATCCGGCCGCGCGCGTTCTGCGGCCCCGGGATACCCATAAGGAAGGCAACCGTCGGTGCGAGGTCGATCGCCCGCACGCCGATGATCCCCGGCTGGTGCTTGATCCCCGGCCCGCCCGCGACGAACGTCGCGTGCATGTTCACGTTGCCCTGCTCGCTGACGTAGCTCGGCAGGTAGCCGTGCTGGCCGAAGAAGTGCGACAGCGCGATCGGCACGTTGTTCGTGCCGGCGTCGAACTGGTACGGAGATGCCGACACGATGACGACGTCACCGCTGCGGTTCGGGTGCAGCGAGTCCGAGCCGTCGACGTCCCGCAGGGCCTCCTTCTTGAGGACCTTCAGCAGCACCTGCTTCCCCGGGTTGGCCGGGTCGGTCAGAGCATTGAACGCGTTGATCGCCGCGGTCCTTACGGCCTCGTACGTGATTCCGGCCGGCAGCGTCGTGTTCACGTAGATCTGGGCGGTGCCGCCGGCCCAGCACGCCTTCGCCAGGTCGGTCGTGGCCGCCGCGCAATTCGACGCATTGGCGTTGCTCGCATGGAGCGAGACGCCGTTGACCGTGGCGTCGGCGAGCACCTTGGTTGCGTTGATCGCATACCGCTGCGCGCCGAAGCCGTGGTCGGACCCGGCCATCGTCGTCGGATCGCCGCCCATGAGATCGCGGGCGAGCCCGAGCTTCGCATCCGCTTCGTGGTAGGCGCTTCGGATGTAGCCCTCGCGGACATCGACCCGGCCCGCCGTCCCGCGCCCGGTGCACTGCACGTCGTCGAACTTCGGGATGACGTCGTAGCACGGGTTGAGGCTCCCGTCGGGATCCTTCGGCGTCACGAGACCCATGAACTGGTGCGAGACCTCGTCCGTGAACGGGTAGCCGATCATGGCGAGGTTCGTGTCGGGCTGGAGCGTCCCGAGGATGTACTCGAGGACGGCGTCGCCGTACTTTGCCTCGAGGTCGCGGCCCTGCTCGACGTACGTGTCCTCGTCGATGATCCCCGCCTCCTCGGGCGCGAAGTCAGCGGAGACCGCTGTCGGCAGGTTGTCGGCGATGTACTTCTCGAGCCGGTCCTCGCCGGCGCCGCCGGCGGGGAGCGCGTTGCACGCTGCCGTCGAGCAGGTGGCTCTGACACGCTCGACCGACGTGAAGTACAGCTTGAACGACGACAGATTCGGCGCGAGCGTGATCAGCTTCACGTAGAAGCCGGCCGTCTGCCCGGCCCGTGCGCCGATCAGCCCGTCCGCGCCCTTCAGCTTGATCTCGGCCCAGTCGTTCACGCCGAGGTTGGCGTACGCCTGGCTTGCGTCCTTCGCTGCGGCGGTGCGCACGAGCAGGACGCGGTCGTACGCGCGCGTCGAGTCCGTCTTGCTGTCGTAGATGAAGACGTCGTAGGTGCGGCTCGGGTTCTGTGCGGCGAAGGACGTGTTCACCTGAAGCGTCGTCTGCATCGGCCCCGTCGCGGGGTCGTGGGCGGGCACGTTCGACCAGCCGGCTGCCGGTGCGAACGCGGCCACCTGGTACGAGATGTTGAACGCCGCGGCGCCGTTCTGTTCCGAGGCGACGACCGGATAGGTCAGCACGCCGCGGGTCGACAAAAAGGTCGCAAAATCGACCGTTGGGCCGGCGATGTTGGCGGCCCGGCCGCCGACCCATTCGATCTGCGCGACCTTCTTGCCGGAGCGCTCCGCCGCGTTCGCGATCGTGTCGGCCTGGAGCACGCCGGTGCCGGAGAACGATGTCTGGTTCGAGAACGTGTCGCCCGACCGGAAGAACGTGTTGTTCGTCGAGCCGTGCTCGGACGGATACGTGCCGGTGGCCATCGTGTACCAGCCGACGCCGGTGTTGGGCGGGAATGCCTGGAGCATCCCGTCCGCGCCGACGGCGCCGTGCTTTATGAGCTCGCGATACGTCGGCATGGCGCCGTGTTTCGCGTACCCCCGCATGAGATCGGGCCGCATGCCGTCGGAGGCGAACAGCACCACCTTGTTGGCATCCGGCCAGTTGTCCTTCTTGGCGACGGCGGAGCCGACGCCGAGGGTGAGTATCACCGTGAGTGCGGCCGCGCTGACGAGTGCCAGCGCCATTCCGCGGCGGCGTGGAACCATCTACCCCTCCTCCTCCTGACGTTTGCACGGACGACCCTACAGCTCGCCCGAGCCGCGTTCGTCAGCGATGCCCCTGACTGACTCGCCCCCAGGGAGCGCATACTCCCGCGCGCATGGACGTTCGTCTCGCCGACGGCTACCGCCTGTTCGTCGAGGAGGTCGGCTCGGGCTTCCCGCTCGTGGTGCTGCACGGCGGCCCGGGCATGGATCACACGATGTTCCGGCCATGGCTCGACCCGCTGGGCGACGATTTCAAGCTGCTCTACGTCGACGAGCGCGGGCAGGGCCGGAGCGACCGGGTCGACCCGGCCACGCTTTCGCTCGAGGTGTTCGCCCGCGACGTCGACCGGCTCGCCGAGGCGCTGCGATTGGACGCCTTCGCCCTCCTCGGCCACTCCTTCGGGGCGATCATCACCAGCTGGCACGCCGTCAACGTCGGGACGGCAGCGGCGTACGTGATCTCCGGCGGCGCCGAGTCAAGCGACGCGCTGATGGCGGACGTCGAGGCCTCGTTCGAGACGCTCGGCGACCGGCGGGCCGTGATCGAGGCGTCGTGGGAGCGGGAGAAGACGGTCGCCACGGAGGAGGAGGCGGCGCAGCTGCTCGCCGACCAGGCTCCGTTCCACTTCCACCGCGAGCCTCCGCCTGGGATCTTCGACGGCGCGCGCTACTCCCCGGACGTCCTGCGTCACTTCGCGAACGCCGGCTACGGCGACTTCGACTACCGCCCGGGGCTGGGCGCCGTGACGCGCCCGACGCTGGTGGTGGTCGGCGACCACGACCTCACCACGACGCCGCGCGCCGCTCGGGTGCTGCACGACGGGATCCCGCGCAGCGAGCTCGCCGTCATCGCGAATGCCGGCCATATGAGCTTTGTCGAGGAGCCGGAGGCCTATCTGATTGCCGTCCGCGATTTCCTCGGTCGAAAAACCTCCACCAAATAGGCACAACTTCGCCGTGAAGCAGAGGCGAAACGCGGGGCTATACTGATCCGCTCGTGTCCGAGACGACTGCAACCACCACGCCTGCCGTGGATCCCGATGTCTGGGTCACCGCCGAAAACGGCGAGCTGATCCCGAATTACGACGCCAGCTTCCCCACCATCACG
>DASTZE010000089.1:0-12382 GCA_035764425.1 Gaiellaceae bacterium | reverse complement strand
CCGGTCGAAGAGCACCATGAACTGGGAGCCCGCGATGAACGGCGTCGCGAGCACGACCAGCAGCGACGTCGTGAAGTTCGCCCACACCAGGAGCGGCATGCGCCAGAAGGTCATCCCCGGCGCACGCATGGTGATGATGGTGACCAGGAAGTTCAGGGCGGTCATCACCGAAGAGGCGCCGGCCCACTGCACAGCCATGTTGAAGAACGTCTGTCCGAGCGGCAGTGAGGTGGAGAGCGTCGGGTAGCCCGTCCAGCCGGCGGCGAACGGGCCGCCGTCGACCAGGAAGCTGGCCAGCATCATCGTCCCGGCGATCGGCAGCAGCCAGAACGAGAGCGCGTTGAGCCGCGGGAACGCCATGTCCGGCGCGCCGATCATCAGCGGGATGACGAAGTTCGCGAGGCCGGCGAACGCCGGAATCACGAACAGGAAGATCATCAGCGAGGCGTGCGCCGAGAAGAGGCCGTTATAGGTCTCCGTGTCCGTGAACTGCATGCCGGGGCGGGCCAGCTCGGCACGCACCAGCATCGCCAGCAGCCCGCCGGCGAAGAAGAAGAAGATGGTCGTTGTCACGTACTGGATGCCGATGACCTTGTGGTCGGTGTTGACCCGGAAGTAGTCCTTCCAGGTCTTGGCGCCGTGGCCCGAGTGGTCGTCCGGCTGGGTCGGCTTCCCGAGGAAGTAGTGCACCCAGTAGTCGAAGGCGCCCAGGCCGGCGAGGAAGCCGACCGGCAACGCGGTCAGGAGGCTGACCGTGACGCAGGTCTCGGTCTGCAGGAGCGGCTCGTAGCCGCCCCACCAGCGCAGGAGCACGACGATGCCGAGCCCGATGCCGGCGAAGAGCGCCGACATCCAGGCTGCGCGGATCCACCCGGGTCCGAACAGCCAGTGCCAGCGCGAGGGCGGCCCGGCGGCCGGCGCGTAGTCCTGCTCGTGCGGCTCGGCGAGGCTCGTCACGAGGAGCCCTTCGTCAGGAAGGACACGAGCTGGTCGATCTGCTGCGCGGGCAGGTTCTTGAACGGCGGCATCACGTTCGAGTACCCGGGCTGGATGTAGGCCGAAGGATCTTCGATCGATTCCTTGACGAACGTCTCGAGCGGCTTGCCCGCCTGCTGTGCGTACTGCGGCAGCTTATCGAGGTCCGGCCCGATCTTCCCGGTCGCGCCGGCCGGCGCAAAGGTGTGGCAGCTCGCGCACCCGTTGTTGGTGAACAGCGCCTTGCCCGCGGCCGCGCCGCCGCCCTGCGTCGCCGTCGAGCTGCCGTGCGCCCACTTGTCGAACGAGGCCTGGGTCATGACCACCACCTGGCCGAGCATCACGGCGTGGCCGAGGCCGCAGAGCTCTGCGCACTGGATCACGTAGTGCCCGAGCTTCGTGGGCGTCACGTTGATCGTCGTCGTCTGGCCAGGGAGAAGATCCTGCTTTTGCCGGAACTGCGGCACGTAGAACGAGTGAATGACGTCGCGGGAGGTCATCTCGAGCTTCGTCGTCCGGTTGATCGGCAGGCGCAGCGTCGTCGACTGGAGGTTGTTGTAGGTCGGGTAGGTGAAGTTCCACGCGAACTGCTCGCCGAGCACGTCGACCTTCAGCGCGTTCTTCGGCGTGTCGCCGTTCTTCGCCAGGATCACCGCGCTCAGGATCCCGATTGCCGTCACGAGCACGAACGGGATCGCCGTCCAGGTGATCTCGAGGCCCGTGTGCCCGTGGATGGGCGGGCCGTCCGTGTCGTCGTCGGGCCGGGCGCGGAAGGCGACGATCGAGTACAGGAAGACCGCGGCCACCACCGCCCAGACGAGGATGCAGATCCCGGTGACGAACCAGATGGCGACGTCGATGCGGTCGCCCTCTTTCGAATCGGAAGCGGGCAGCCAGGGCAGGAAAATCGCGATCGCGGTGGTGATGGCCGCGACGACGATTGCGATGAGGATGACCTTGAGCGCCGCTCCCTTCTGCACGGGCGCGCAGCCTACAAGGTCGGTCAACGGGAGGATCGCACACCGATCCACGACGGGTTAGGCGGGAGCGCGGGGCGGGTAAGAGGCCTGCAGCTAACCGAACGCGCGCGCAGCACTTTTTCAGGACGAAGGAGGAATCAACCAACATGGGTATCGGAGTCAGCATCTTTCTCATCGCGGTCGGGGCGATCCTCGCCTTCGCCGTCAACGCCGAGGCGAACGGCGTCGACCTGCAGACGGTCGGCTGGATCGTCCTTGCCGTCGGCATCCTGGGCCTCGTGCTCTCGATGCTCTTCTGGTCGACATGGGCAGGCCCCGGCTACTTCACGCACCGCCGCCGCACCTACGTGGATGAAGGCCCGGCCGCGCCCCCACCGTACTAGGCCGGCGCCGAGTGATTTCACCGAGGGCGGGGCGGACAAAGCACCCCGCCCTCTGCGCGTCGAGGAGGACGTGAATGGCCGTCGCCAGGATTGAAAGGAGGCAACCGGCGTCCACACATCGGGCGGAGGTGGCTGCTTTCGGCCGCCTGGCCGGCCTCGTCAACGTCGGTCGCTACACGGCCGCCGACGTGCTCGACCGGCTCTGCGGTGAGGTGCGCTCGTCCTTCGGGTACGACGGCGCCGCCGTCCTGCGCCACGACACCCATGCCGGCACCGTGCTGCCGGTCGTGCGCCAACGCCTCGACTGGCCCGACGACGCGCTCGCCGTCTCTGCGCTCCCGTTCGTCGCCGCCGCGCTCGCGCGACGCGAGGCCGTCTGGCCGGGCGAGGCGCCGTGGCTCGACGCGCCCGTCGCCGTGCCTCTGCTCGTCGCTGATCGCTGCCCCGCCTTCGTCGTGGCCGACCGGCCGGCCGACGCACCTGATGGCGAGGCGCTCCACCTGCTGAGCGCGCTCGGCTCCATGGGCGCGGTGCTGCTCGAGCGCGCCGACCACGACGGCGACCTCGAGAACGAGCTCGCCGAGCTCCAGCACATCGACCGCCTGAAGACGGACTTCCTCGGGATCGCCTCGCACGAGCTGCGCACGCCGATCGCCGTCGTGCACGGCATCGCGTCCACGCTCTACCTGCGCGGCGCGGAGCTCACCGCTGAGCAGGTACTCGAGCTGCGGGGGACGCTCTACGAGCAGACGACGCGCCTCGTCGCGCTCGCCCAGGCGCTGCTCGACCTGTCCCGCGTCGAGACGGGCGCGCTCCAGGCGCAGCCGCGCCGCTTCAACCCCCGTGACCGCATCGAGGCGCTCCTACGCCAGATCGCGCCCGACCGCCTGGACGCCGTGCACGTCGACGTGCCGCACGAGTGGGAGATCGTCACCGACCCCGAGGCGCTCGACCGCATCGTCGGCAACCTGGTCGGGAACGCCCTCCGCCACGGCATCCCGCCGGTGGAGGTGCGCGCGCTCTCGGTCAACCCGTTCCGGCTCGTGGTCGAGGATCACGGCGCCGGCGTGGATCCCGCGTTCGTCGCCCGGCTGTTCGACCGCTTCTCGCGCGGGGGGGCGCGCGCGCGCCCGGACGGTGCCGGGCTCGGGCTCGCGATCGCGCGCTCGTACGCCTACGCGCTGGGCGGCGACCTCACCTACGGCCGCGAGTCGCGCGGCGCGCGCTTCGAGCTGCTCCTTCCCGCGGTCAGCTGAGACCCGTCAGCGGGTCGACGGCGGCGCCGCGCACCCGCACCTCGAAGTGCACGTGCGGGCCGGACGCGTCGCCCGTCGCGCCGACGAAGCCGATCCGCTCGCCGACCGTGACGTGGCGGCCGACCGAGACGAGCACCTTCGAGAGGTGTGCGTACATCGTCGCCACGCCGTGCGGGTGCTGGATGGTCACGACGTTCCCCCAGCCGCCGCCGAGATTGCCGGCCCAGCTGACGCGCCCATTGGCGGCGGCGCCGACCGGCGTGCCCCGGGGCGCCGGATAGTCGACGCCGGTGTGAAAACGGTTGCCGCGGGGACCGAAGCCGTCCGTGTACGGCGTCGCGAGCGGCGGGCGCAGGGCAATCGGGCAAGTCGCCGGCGGCCTCTGGAGGGCGGCGATGACAGCCGGGCCGGCGACGCCGTCCTGCGGCAGCCCGGCCCAGCGCTCGAACTTGCGCAGCGCACGGTCGCTGTGCGACCCGAACGCGCCGTCGAACGTCGCGGACGGGAATCCGTGCCACGCGAGCATGAACTGGATCGCGGCCGCGTCCCAGCCCACGGTCCCGTCCAGTACCGGTCGGCTACCGAGCGGGTGGCGAGCGAACTTCCCGAGCCTGTGAAGGGTGCGCCACCCGAACAGGCTGTCGCCGCCGAGCCGGCGCACGGCTGCAAACGTGCGGACGCCGGCGAGCCCGTCGACCGGCCCGTGGTAGACGCCGTGCGCGCGCAGCCCGACCTGCAGCGCGGCCACGTTGGGATCGCGCGCCGGAGCCGCACCGGCGGCCGAGCACGCGGCCAGCACGGCGGCGAGCAGGACAAGGACCAGTCGCCGGAGCATGCCCTGGTCCCGATCGGTCTTTCGACTCGATCGAGTGACCCTCGATCGAGGGAGTAAGGACGACCGGCCCGGGAACACAGACCCACGCAAAGCGAGAGAGGAGCAGCGATGAAGCTCAGCTACCTGATCCACGGATTTCCCGGCCATCCGCTCCATCCACCGCTCACGGATGCAACGATCGGCGCCTACACGGTGGCGACGATCCTCGCCGTGCTCAGCAAGCTGGGCGTCTCCGAGCACAACACGGCCACCGCCTGGTGGCTCGCGCTCGTCGTGGGCCTCGTGCTGACCGTGCCGACCGCGCTGGCGGGCTTTGCGGACTGGCTGACGATCTCGCGCGCCGCGCCGCTCTGGCGCACGGCTACCGCCCACCTCGTGGCAATGGTCACAGCCACCGTCATCTTCCTGATCGCGGCCCTGGTCGGCCACAGCGCCTACACGGACGCAAGCGTCAATGCGGGCGGGCTGATCCTGACGCTTATCGCGTTCGCCGCGTTGACGGCGGGCGGGTGGCTCGGCGGCGCGATCGTCTTCACGTACGGCATGCGCGTGCTCAACCTCGTCGACGAGCCCGCGGGCCGCGCCGCCGTACCGGCCACCGAGGAGAAGGAGCTGGCCGCCAGCTAGATACGTTGCGGCGGCATGCGCCGCCTCGTCATCGTCGCCACCGCGGTCGTGCTGGTCGACAGCACGCTCTACGCCGCGCTGACCCCGCTGCTCCCGCACTACGCCGACCGCTACGACCTCTCGAAGGCCGGCGCGGGCCTGCTCGTGGCGTCGTACGCGGCCGGGTCGCTCGTCGGCGGCATCCCCGGCGGGCTCGCCGCGGCGCGCATCGGGCCGCGGCGGGCGGCCTCTGCCGGCCTGTTGACCGTCGGCCTTGCCAGCGTCGTCTTCGGGCTCGCCACCGAGCCGTGGATGCTCGGCATCGCGCGCTTCACACAGGGCGTGGGCGGCGCGCTCTCGTGGGCGGGCGCGTTCTCGTGGATCGTCGCGAGCGTCCCAGCCTCGCGCCGCGGCGAGGCCATAGGCACGGCGATGGGCGGTGCAGTGGTCGGCGCCATGCTCGGCCCCGTCATCGGCGCGATCGCCGGGCTGACCAACGAACGTGCGACCTTCCTCGTCTTCGCGCTGATCCCCTCGGGCTTCGCGCTCGCCGCCCGGCGGCTCCCGGACTCCGGGCCGCAGCACGCCGAGCTGCGCTCGCTCGCACACGGCATTCGCGACCGCAAGCTGCTCGGCGGGCTCTGGCTGATGACGCTCCCTTCGCTCCTCTTCGGGCTGACCGCCGTGCTCGTCCCACTCCACCTCGATGCGCTCGGTTGGGGTCCGGCGGCGATCGGCGCGCTGTGGCTGGTTGCCGCGGGCATCGAGGCCGTGATCAACCCCTTCCTCGGTCGGCTGATCGACCGGCGCGGCCTGCGCCAGCCGGTCGTGGCGGCCGTGACGGCGTCCGCCGTGGTGGCCGTCGCCTTCGCCTTCGCCGACTCCGCCGTCGCGCTGGCGCTGCTCGTCGTCGTCGGCGCCCTGTCCTTCGGCGCGCTGTTCACACCGGGCCTCGCGCTGATCGCTGCGGGCGCCGAGCGGGCCGGGGTGGCGCAGGCGCTCGCCTTCGGCGCGATGAGCGCCGCGTGGGCGCTCGGCAACATCCTTGGCCCTGCGGGGGGCGGGGCCCTTGCGCGAGGCACGAGCGACGGCGTCGCCTTTGTGGTCGGTGCGGCCGTCTGTCTGGCGACGCTCGCCGCGATCAGCCGGAGCGGCAAGCGTGCCCAGCGCGTTGGCAGAATCGCCGGCGGTGGACGAGTGGCTCAGCCGGGCGCGTAACGCATTCGAGGAAGCGGCCTGACGGGCCTCCTCGCCCACGCGGCGAACGTCTCGTACGACTTCCCGCTCCCGGTCTGGCTCTATGCGCTCGCCGGCGGGCTCGTGGTCGGCGTCTCGGCGCCCGCCGCAGCCTTCGCCGTCCGCGGCCGCGGCACCTGGACGAGCCGCGACTTCTACCCCGCCCTGTCCCGTCTGCACCTCGGCGCCATCGGCACCGTCCTCGCGACGCTCGTTCTGGCCGATGCCTTCATCGGCGGCTGGTGGGGCGACCCGGTCAGCTTCACCGCCAACCCGCTCCCACTCGTCTTCTGGGTCGACTTCTGGGTCGGCGTCGGGATCATCAGCGCGCTGGTCGCCAACGTGTGGGACTTCATCAGCCCGGTGAACTGGGCCGGCCGCGCCCTCGACCGCGCGCTCGCACGGCGCGACTTCGCGGTCCGCGCCTACCCGGACTGGCTCGGCGTCTGGCCCTCCGTCGTCCTCCTCCTCGTGTTCTCCTGGATGGAGCTGGTCTGGGAGAAGGGCGACCGCCCACGCGACCTGCTCGTCGTGCTCGTCGTCTACATCGTCGGCCAGCTCGGCGGGATGGCGCTGTTCGGCGCCGAGACCTGGATCGGGCGCGCCGAGCTCTTCACGGTGCTGGCGCGGACGTTCGGCCGCTTCGCGCCCGTCGAGTACTTCGTGCGCACCGAGGAGGGCGAAGTGATCGGCGACCCCGATGCCTGGCTCGCGGCCGACCGTGAGGAGCGCGGCGTACGCCTCCGCCCGTACGGCGCCGGCATCCGGCGCGAGCCGCCGCTCCTGCCCGGCGGCGGCGCGTTCGTCGTGGCAACGCTGGCGACCGTCGTCTTCGACGGGTACCACAGCTCGAAGACCTACGCGACGCTCATCGACCGCATCTTCCCCGGCGAGCAGGCGGGGTCGGAGAGCGTCGGCACGCTGGCGATGATCGTGATCGTGGGCGGCTTCCTGCTCGCTTTCATCGCCGTCAGCGCGCTCGTGTCGGTCTTCGAGGAAGGGAGCGTGTCGCGCACGGCCGAGCGCTACGCGCCGACGCTGATCCCCATCGCCGCCGTCTACTTCGCGGCGCACTACTTCCTCTACTGGGGCTACCTCGGGCAGCTCACGCCCGGGACGCTCGCCGACCCGTTCGAGCGCGACTGGGTGCCCGACTACGGCCCCTGGCAGCCCCTCTCCGGCGCGACGGTCTGGTGGATCCAGGTCGTCCTGATCGTCTTCGGCCATATCGTCGCCGTGGTCGAGGCGCACCGCGTGTCGCTGACGGTGCAGCGCCGCTCACGTGACGCGCTCGTCGCCCAGATCCCGTTCGTGATCCTCATGGTCGCGTACACGTTCAGCGGGCTCTGGGTGCTCGGGCAGTCCCTGCGCGAGGTGTCGTGACCGGCGCTGCATGAGCCCGTAGACGAGGTAGACGACGATGGCGACGTTGACGGCGAGGCCGCCCGCCTTCCAGACGGACAGGCCGCGAAGGAGCTCGTAGATCTCGACCGGGATCAGCAGCGACGTCGCCACCACCGTCAGGTACTCGGCCCAGAGCTGGTCGAGCCAGAGGCCGACTCCCTCGACGAGCTCGAGCACGCCGTAGCCGAGCGCGCCGAGAGCGATGATCCGTAGCTCCGACGCGTGCAGGTTGTGCAGGTACGCGACGATGCGGTGCAGGAAGTGGCGCCGCGGGTCGAGCTCGATCGCCCGGATGATGCTGTCGGCCTTCTTGCCGAAGTCGGTGTGGAGGTGCAACAGGAGATAGACGCCGGCGGCGAGGAGCAGCAGGCCGCGGAGGGTGCGCTCGACGGCGATCAGCTTGAGGATGCGTCGTCGGCGCGGAGGGTCCTGGGCACCGGCCACGCCGGGACTATCTCCCGTGCCGGCACAAGGCGATACCATGGGCGCCGCTTCCGCGCCTCGGGCGCCTGCGAAGCTAGGGCCGTTAGCTCAACTGGCAGAGCAGGGGACTCTTAATCCCAAGGTTGGAGGTTCGAGTCCTCCACGGCCCATTGACGATCGAACGGATGGACCACGTCGGCATCGTCGTCGACAACATGCAAGCCGCAACCGAGTTCTTCGCCGACCTCGGGCTCGAGCCGGGGGGCGCGGGATCGGTCGAGGGCCGCTGGGTCGACCGCATCGTGGGCCTCGACGGCGTCCACACGGACTTCGCATTCATGCAGACGCCGGACGGCCACGGACGGCTCGAGCTGATCAAGTTCCACGCGCCGCCGGCCCTCCACGGCGACAGCGAGGCCCCGGCGAACACCTTCGGCATCCGCCATCTCGCGTTCGCGGTCGACGACATCGACGGCGCCGTCGCACGCCTGCAAGCGCGCGGCGCCGCGCTCGTCGGTGAGGTCGAGGACTACGAGGACATCTACCGGCTCTGCTACATCCGCGGTCCCGAGGGGATCATCGTCGAGCTGGCCGAGAAGATCGGCTGACACGGTCCGTGAAGGTCGCCTCGGTGGTCGGGAACCGGCCGCAGTTCATCAAGTCCGGCCCGCTCTCCGAGGCGCTCCGGGACGCAGGCCATGACGAGGTCGTCGTGCACACCGGCCAGCACTACGACCGAGAGCTCTCGGAGATCTTCTTCGAGGAGCTCGGCCTCGCCCCCCCTGTCCACCGGCTCGGCATCGGCGGGCTGCCACGCGAGGAGATGCTCGCCCGGATGCAGCCCGCGCTCGAGGCCGTGATCCGGGGGGAGGAGCCCGACTGGGTCGTGGTCTTCGGCGACACGAACTCGACGCTCGCCGCCGCACGCGCCGGGCACACGCTCGACGTGCCCGTCGCGCACGTCGAAGCGGGGCTGCGCAGCGGCGACTGGTCGATGCCGGAGGAGCACAACCGCGTCGAGACCGACCGCCTCGCGGCGCTGCTCCTCTGCCCCGACGAGCGCTCGGCGCAGACGCTCGCGGACGAGGGCGTGGACGGACGCATCGAGGTCGTCGGCGACGTGATGCTCGACGCGACACTCCGCCTCGCACCGATCGCCCGCGAGCGTTCCCGGGCGCTCGAGCGCTTCGCGGTTCAGCCGGGGCGCTACGTGCTCGCGACAATCCACCGCGAGGCGAATGTGGAGCCGTCGCGGCTCCAGACGATCGTCGAGGCGCTCGGCCGCCTGGCGGAGCCGGTGGTCTTCCCTGCGCACCCGCGCACCCGCTCGCGCCTGGACGAGGTGCCGACGAACGTCGCGCTCGCCGAGCCGCTCGGCTACCTCGACCTGACCGCACTCGCCTCGCAGGCCCGCGTGATCGTCACGGACTCCGGCGGGCTGCAGAAGGAGGCCTACTGGCACGGCGTCCCGTGCGTGACCGTCCGGCCGTCGACCGAATGGGTGGACACGATCGAGCTCGGCGCCAACGCCCTGGTCGGCCCCGCCGGCATCGTCGATGCCGTGCGAACGGCCCGCCTCCCCGACGGCCTCCCGCCGCTGTACGGCGACGGAGATGCCTCCGCGAGAATCGCGACGGCGCTGTCTATGCTCGCGCCGATGAAGGAGACGACGTGACGACCGTCGGCGTGGTCGGGCTCGGCTACTGGGGCCCGAACCTGGCGCGCAACTTCGATGACCTGGGCACCCTCGCCTGGCTCTGCGACGCGGACCCCGGCGCGCGCGAGCGCTTCGCCAGCCGCTATCCGCAGGCCCGTGTCACGGGCGACCTCGACGAGCTGCTCTCCGATCCGGACCTCGAGGCCATCGTGATCGCGACCCCGGTGCCGACCCACTACCCCCTCGCCAAGCGCGCCCTCGCGTCTGGCAAGCACGTCCTGGTCGAGAAGCCGCCGGCCATGCACGGCGACGAGATGGAGGAGCTGGCCGCGATCGCCGAGGAGCGCGACCTGACCCTCATGCCCGGCCACCTGCTGCTCTACCACCCCGGCGTGCGCAAGCTCAAGGAGCTGATCGATTCCGGCGAGCTCGGCGACGTGCTCTGCATCTATGGCAACCGCCAGAACCTCGGCATCGTGCGCACCAACGAAAACGCGCTCTGGTCCCTCGGCGTGCACGACCTGTCAGTGATCCTCTACCTACTGGACGAGGACCCCGTCGAGGCGGTCGCGCACGGCCGCGACTTCCTGACCGAGGGCGTCGAGGACGTCGTCTTCTGCTACCTGCGCTTCCC
Organism: Gaiellaceae bacterium; assembly: GCA_035764425.1. Taxonomy (GTDB): domain Bacteria; phylum Actinomycetota; class Thermoleophilia; order Gaiellales; family Gaiellaceae; genus JACVRM01. Next base: position 1,993 of record DASTZE010000089.1, on the reverse strand, counting down.
CTCCGGGAAGATCGCGCACATGCACCTGTCGTGGCTCGACCCGCACAAGATGCGGCGGATGACCGTCGTCGGCGACCACAAGATGGCCGTCTTCGACGACATGGAGCTCGAGCGCAAGGTGACCGTCTACGAGAAGGCGCCGTGGAAGCGCGCCGAGACGTACGGCGAGTGGCAGACGCGCAGCGGCGACATCTACATCCCGAAGATCCCGACGGACGAGCCGCTGCGGCTCGAGTGCCAGGAGTTCCTGCGCCTCGTGCGCGGCGAGGGCGACGTCGGCGTGCGGCGCAAGGTTGCCAACGACGGCGCCATGGTCGTGCGCGCGCTCGAGCGGCTCACCGACTCGCTGTCTGCGGTGGGCGCCGCGTGAGCTTCACCACCGGCGAGCACGTCGTCATCTACCCCGGCACGGTGATCGGGGACGGCTGCGTGATCGCCGACGGAGTCGTCCTCGGCAAGCAGCCGTCGCTCTCGCCGCGCTCGACGGCGAGGCGCGAGGAGCTGCCGCCGCTCGAGATCGGAGCCGGCACGATCGTCTCCACGGGGGCGATCGTCTTCGCCGGCACGCGGCTCGGCGCGCGGGTCATCGTCGGCGACCAGGCGTGCGTACGCGAGCGCGTGGCCGTCGGCGACGACGTGGTCATCGGCCGCGGGTCCCTGGTTGAGAACGACACGACCATCGGCACGATGACCCGGATCCAGGCGGACGCCTACATCACCGCCTACTCGACGCTCGAGGAGGACGTGTTCATCGCGCCGTGCGTCGTCACGACGAACGACAACTTCATGGGCCGCACGGAGAAGCGGAAGAAGCTGCTGCGCGGGCCGACGATCCGGCGCGGCGCTCGGGTCGGCGGCGGGGCGATTCTCTGCCCGGGCGTCGAGGTCGGCGAGGAGGCGTTCGTCGGCGCAGGCGCGGTCGTCGTACGCGACGTCCCGCCGCGGGTCGTCGTCGTCGGAAACCCCGCCCGTGTGCTGCGCGACGTGCCGGACGAAGAGCTGCTGGCTAGCGCCTGAGCTTCAACGTGTAGCTGCCGGACTGCGCGGCCGCGACGTTCACGTCCACGAAGTACCAGCCGCGGTCGGTCGCCCGGTACCTGAATCCGACCCGCCCCCCGGCGGCGGCCGAGCGCTGGGCAAGCGGCTTGTCGGGCAGGGCGAGCGCGCGCGTGCCCGGGCGCAGGAGCGACACGGTCGCGCCGGTCGTGCCGGCGAGCAAGCCCACGCCGAGCTGCTGGCCGTCCTTCAGGAAGACGCGGTACACGTCATTCGGGTCGTCCCAGGCGTCGAGCGTCGCCTTCAGCGTCTGCACGCTGGCCGGCGGCGTGTACGCGTCCGTGCCGACGTCGTCGTTCGGCTCCCAGGCGTCGGGGGCGGGCGTCACACCGCTGGTCAGCGCGCCCGCGATGTCGAGCATGCCCCAGCCGCTCGCGTCATCGCGGCCCACGCTGCAGCGCTTGCAGCCGTCGGCCAGGGACATGTCGTCGGCCGAGCGCTCGAGGATGGCCTCGACCTGGTCCGGCTGTAGGTCTGGCCGGGCCGCGAGCAGCAGCGCCGCCGCGGCCGACACCTGGGCGGCGGCGAACGACGTGCCGTCGCCGTGGCGGAAGTCGTCCGGGCCGCAGTTCGAGTAGCCCTGGCACGTCGGCCGGTCCGCGCTCAGGTCACGAGGCACCGTCGACAGAATCCCCACGCCGGGAGCGGCGATGTCGTTGTAGAGCGGGTCGCCGTTCGAGAAGTCGGGGACGCTGCCGTCCTGCGCAACGGCGCTCACACCGAGGACGTGCGGAAGCGCGGCCGGGTAGCTGGCCCAGTGCCACGGCAGCTTCGTCGCGCCCTCGCCGTTGCCGACCGCCGCCACGACGAGTGCGCCCTTCGAGACCGCGTACTGGACGGCGGCCGCCTCGAGCGGCGAGTACTCGTCGGAAGGGTCGCCGGGGTTGCGCAGCGCCGCGAGGCTCAGGTTGATGACGCGGGCGCCGCGGTTCGCGGC
>DASTZE010000088.1:0-8199 GCA_035764425.1 Gaiellaceae bacterium | reverse complement strand
TCGGCGTCCGGCGCCGGCGCCGGCCGCATGGAACGGCTCCGCGGCGAGGCGCCGGACGATCACGACCTCGCCATGGACTGGGACTTCGACGGCGAGGAGTTCGACGAAGAGACGAAGATCCGCGACGAGGCGCGCAAGATCCTCGAGCTGCCGGAGCTGCCGGTGAGCGCGACGTGCGTTCGCGTCCCGGTGATGGTCGGCCATGCCGAGTCCGTGTGGATCGAGACGGAGCGGCCGCTCGATGCGGCCGAGGCGCGCGACCTGCTCGCGGGGGCGCCCAGCGTCCGGCTCGAGGAAATCCCGACCCCGGGCAAGTCGGCCGGCATCGACGAGGTGCTGGTCGGCCGTATCCGCAACGACCGCGCCGGCGAGGGCATCACGCTCCACTTGGCCGCGGACAACCTCCGCAAGGGCGCGGCGCTGAACGCCGTGCAGATCGCGGAGACGCTCGCCGCGCGCGACGCGCTCGCCGCCTAGCTGGGCGCCTGCGGAACCGGCGCGGGCTGGAACGCTTCTTTCACCAGCTCGATCACCTTGGCGCGTGTTCCTTCCTCGACCGGCGCGAGGCCGCCGAGCTCGAGGCGCACGAGCTCTACGCGGCCGGCCGAGCGGACGGTCTCGAAGCCGAAGTCGTTCAGGAAGTCGCGCGGGAACACCGTCTTGTGCTCGTGGAAGCGCTCACGCGCCGAGCCGCCCTCGGGGTAGCGATAGGCGAACGCCTCGAGCGCGACGGCGCCGCGGTCGCGCGCCTCGCCGATCGCGGTCAGGAACAGCGACTGCATCACCCACGGGCTGTGCAGGTCGACCAGGTACGCGCAGGTGACAAGCACCGCGTCGTCGGACGGCGGGCCCGCCGGCAGCTCGCGCGCGCGTGGGAAGAGGGACGCCGGCCCGTACTGCATCGAGCCGAGCACCCGCGCGTCGTCGTCCTGGTACAGCGCGCCCCAGCTGCCCCACGCCTCCTCGGCCTCCCCGATCCACTCGGACTTGTCCTGCGTCTTGCCGCGCCGCGACTGCCACCAGACGCAGGCATGGCAGACGTTCGGCGCGCGCACGATGGTCGCACCGGTGAGGCCGGCGACACGGGTGACCACGCCTGCAGGCTATCCCGCGCGCTGTACCGCGGCCGCGTGAGCCGAACCTCTCCGGATTGACCGTTGTGAAAGCCGGAGCGCAGGCGTAGCATCGTCCGCCGGAGGCGCGCGGCGCGGACGGGCAGAGAGGAGGCGACGTGGCACAGAACGCCAGCATCGCCACCAGTACCTATGAGGCCTTGAACGACCGGGACTTCGACCGCTTCGCCGAGGTGCTCGCAAAGGGCGAGGTGATCGCCATGGGCAGCGGAGATCGCTGGCACGGCTCCGACGGAGCCCGCCAGTTCGCGGAGATGTGGTACGAGGGCTTTCCGGACGGGAAGATCGAGTTCCGCTCGATCATCGAGAGCGGTGACACCGTCGTGATCGAGTTCACCGGCCGCGGTACGCACACCGGGACGCTTCGGTCGCCTCTGGGCGACATCGAGGCAACGGGGAGGCCGATGGAGCTCCAGCTCTGCGACGTTTGGTCGTTCGCGTCGGACGGGACGCCGACCCAGGTCCGAACCTACTTCGATACGGCGTCAATGATGGCCCAGCTCGGGCCGGTGCCCGTGCCGGCAGCGACAGAAGTAACCGCCTAGAACGGCTCGTCACCTCGCGCCTTCCTGGGACAGTCCCGCGAGAGGACTGTCCCGCTTCAGATCGGTTCGACACATCCGGGGTCAGACCCCGGTATCACGGATTCTGTGACGCGTCTGTCGCGGATGTGTGACGAATGCGGCGCTCAGGCTTCCGTCGTGCGTGCCTGACAACTGGGGACAGCCCCTTTCGGGGACTGCCCCTGATCAGACCCGGGTCTTTGCGAAGATCGGGTCGACGGGCACGACGTGCCGCTTGAACTTCAGCTCCGAGTCCTCGAGCCCCGCGGCCACGCCGATCAGCTGTGACAGGTGCAGGATGGGCATCTGGAAGCTGCGCCCCGTGGAGGCCTCGAGCTTCGACTGCCACGCATCGAGCGACAGGTGACAGAGCGGGCACGGGGTCACGATCGCGTCGGCCCCGCGCTCCATCGCCTGCTCGATCGGCTGGATCAGCTCGCCGAGCGCCGTCTCTTCACGCGCCTGGATGATTGGGAACCCGCAGCACTTGATCTTGGCCGGGTAGTCGACCGCCTCGCCGCCGCACGCCTCGATGATCGCCTCGAGCGACCACGGCCGGTCGGGGTCCTCGAAGCCGAGCAGCTTCGACGGCCGGAGGATCTGGCAGCCGTAGAACGGTGCCACCCGCAGGCCCTTCAGCCCCTTGTGCGCCGCCTGCTTGAGCAGCTCGTAGCCCTCGCCCTCGGCGATCATCCAGAGCAGGTGGCGGACCTCGATGCCGCCGCTGTACGCCGGCACGCCGACCGCCTCGAGGTTGCCGTTCACCCGGGCGCGCACCTCGTGGTCGCGCTGGAGGACGTGGTTCGCCTGGCGGAGGTTCAGCGTGCAGACGTTGCACACCGTCATCAGCGTGTCCGAGCCGGTCGCCTCCGCGTACGCCAGGATCCGCGCGTTCAGGTGCAGGTAGTAGTCGGGCTCGGCCTCGTGGATGTCGCCGGCACCGCAGCAGGTCACCGTCTCGAGGTCGATCAGGTCAAGACCGACCTTCGGTGCGAGCGCGCGGGTCGACGAGTCGAGCTCCTTGGCCGACAGCGACGCGAGGCAGCCTCGGTAGTAGGCGACCTGCGTCACGCCGCGTCGTCCTCGGTCTCCGCCGCCTCCGGGTGGTGCTCGAGGTCGATGCTCGAGAGCGCGCGCTCGCCCTGGACGATGCCGCGGGCGCCAGGGATGCCGTCGTGGCGCACGATGTCGTGGAGCTGGCGCGCCTCGTTGACCTTCTCCGCGACGTGCGGCGGGATGGGCAGCGGCACCTTGCCGTGGCGCAGCAGTCGCAGCGCAAACCCCGTCTGCGCGATCGCGGACACGACGCCCTGCGTCTTCGGCACCAGCTCGGTCTCGCGCAGCCAGCCCGTCGTCTCGGCGGACTTGACGAACCACTTCGCGTGCTTCGCGCCCATGTCGTGGTCGATCCCCCGCGCGACGGATTCGGCACCGAGCTTCGCGATCGCGTCGCGCGGGTCGACGCCCTTCGGGCAGCGCTGGTTGCAGAAGTAGCAGCGGGTGCAGTCCCAGATCCCGTGCTCGCCGTTGTAGGCGTCCAACCGCTCGGTCGTCGCCTGGTCGCGCGGGTCGCCGACGAAGCGCATCGCCTTCGCCAGCGCCGCCGGCCCGAGGAACTCCGGGTCCGACTCCATCGAGTTGCACTCGGACACGCAGCAGCCGCACTGGATGCAGAGCGACTCCTTGTTGACGACGTTCATGTCTTCCTGGGAGATGCGGTACTCGCCGTTCTCCGGTGGCTCGACGTACCCGGGCTGGAGCCAGGGCCTGACCGCGCGCGTCTTCGCCCAGAACGGGCCCATGTCCACGACGAGGTCCTTGATGATGGGCAGGTTCCCCATCGCCGAGATGACCGGCACGTGGCCGGCGTCGGCGATCGGCTTCATGCGCGTGCGGCAGGCGAGCACCGCGCCGCCGTCCATGCGCATGCCGCAGGAGCCGCAGATCATCATGCGGCAGCTCTTGCGGTAGGCCAGCGTCCCGTCGACGCGGTCCTTGATGATGTCGAGCACGTCGAGCAGACAGGCCCACTCGGGCGCCTCGACCTCGTACGTCTTCAGCTCCCGGTCGCCGGTGCGCGAGTCGTAGCGCCAGATCTTCAGCGCGACGTCCATCGTCGAGGGCGGGCGGTGTGCGGTCGCGTCCATCAGTACGTGCGCTCCTGTGGTTGCCATTTCGTCATGGTCACGGGCTTCCAGTCGAGGCGCGGCCGTCCGGCCGCGTCCAGGCGCGTGATCGTATGCCGCAGGTAGTTCACGTCGTCGCGCTCGGGGAAGTCGTACGGCCGGGCGTGGGCGCCGCGGCTCTCCCTGCGCGCGACGCCGGCGACGACCATGCACTCGGCGAGGTCGAGCAGGTACCCGAGCTCGAGCGTCTGCGTCAGGTCGTTGTTGAAGAGCGTGCCCTTGTCGTCGACGGTGACGCGCTCGTAGCGCTCGCGCAGCCGGTCGATGATCTTCTCCTGGTCGAGCATCTCCGCCTCGCGACGGAACACGCCGAAGTTGTCGTGCATCGTCGAGGCGAGCTCGTCGCGGATCTGCCACGGGCGCTCGCCCTCGGCACGCGCGAGCAGCGCCGAGACCTCGCGCTGCGAGTCGGCCTCGAGCGACGCGGGGATGTCGATCGTCGTGTGCGACAGCGCCCACTCCGCGGCGTGCCGCCCGGCGCGCTTGCCGTACGTGATCGTCTCCATGAGCGCGTTGCCGCCGAGCCGGTTCGCGCCGTGGACCGAGACGCAGGCCGCCTCGCCGGCCGCGTACAGCCCCTCGAGCTGCGTCCGCCCCCAGACGTCCGTGTCCACCCCGCCCATGTGGTAGTGGGCGCCCGGGCGCACCGGGATCGGCTCGTGGATCGGGTCGACGCCCATGAAGACCATGGACAGCTCGCGCGTGCCGTGCAGGCGCTCGATGATGCGCTCGGCGCCGAGGTGGCGCAGGTCGAGCAGTACGTTGCCGTCGACCCCGCGACCCTGGTCGATCTCGGTCTGCTCGGCGCGCGAGATCACGTCCCGCGAGGCGAGCTCCATGGCGTTCGGCGCATAGTCCTTGAGGAAGCGCTCGCCCTCGGAGTTCAGCAAATAGGCGCCCTCGCCGCGGCAGCCTTCCGTGATCAGCACGCCCGTCGGCGAGAGCGTCGTCGGGTGGAACTGCATCATCTCCATGTCCTTCAGCCCGACGCCGGCCCGGTACGCGAGCGCCATGCCGTCGCCCGTGCAGGCGTACGCGTTGGTCGTCCCCGTGTAGAGCCGGCCGGCGCCGCCCGTGCAGAGGATGACCGTCTTGGCGCCGATCGTCTTGAGCCCGCCGTTGACGATGTCCCAGGCGATCACGCCCTGGCAGCGCTCGTCGTTGACGATCAGCTTCCAGCAGAAGTATTCCTCGTACGTCGGGATGTCGCGCTTCATCACCTGCTCGTAGAGCACGTGCACGAGCACGTGGCCGGTGATGTCGGCCGCGTAGGCTGTGCGCGGGTGGCCGGCGGCGCCGAACGGCCGCTGCGCAATGCGCCCTTCCTCGTCGCGTGAGAACACCGCGCCCCAGTGCTCGAGCTGGTAGACGTCGTCCGGCGCTTCGTTGCAGAGGATCTCGATCGCGTCCTGGTCGCCGAGGTAGTCGGAGCCCTTGACGGTGTCGAAGGCGTGCTCCTCCGGGCTGTCGACCGAGGCGTTGCCGAGCGCCGCGTTGATGCCGCCCTCGGCCGCGCCCGAGTGCGAGCGCGTCGGGTGAATCTTCGACAGCAGCGCCACGTCCGCACCCGCGTCGATGGCCTCGATGGCCGCGCGCATGCCCGCCAGGCCGGCGCCGATGATCAGGACGTCGTGGTGGTCCGCCATGCGTCGTTGACGCTATCCAACGGCCGTCACCGGCCGTCGCGCTTGCCGCGGCGACCCAACCTGAACAGCGGGTCGTAGGAGCGGTCGACGACGCGCTCCTTGAGCGGGATGATCGCGTTGTCGGTGATCTTGATCCCCTCCGGGCAGACGTCGCTGCAGCATTTGGTGATGTTGCAGAGGCCGAGGCCGGCGGCGTGCTCGAGCAGCTCCGTACGGTCGGCTCCGTCCATGGGGTGCATCTCGAGGCTGGCGATCCGCACCATGAAGCGCGGGCCGTAGTAGGCCGCCTTGAGGTCGTGCTCGCGGAGGACGTGGCAGATGTCCTGGCAGAGGAAGCACTCGATGCACTTCCGGAACTCGCTCATCCGGTCGACGTCCGCCTGCCCGATCTGCCAGTCCGCATCCTCCTTGGGCGTGAACGGCGGGATGGTCTTCTCCACCTCGTAGTTCCACGACACGTCGGTGGCGAGGTCGCGGATGAGCGGGAACGTGCGCATCGGCTCGACCCGGATCGGCGCGTCGTCGGGGAGCGAGTCGACGCGCGTCTTGCACATGAGCTTCGGGCGTCCGTTGATCTCGGCGCTGCAGCAGCCGCACTTCGCTGCCTTGCAGTTCCAGCGCACCGCGAGGTCCTTCGCCTGCGTGCGCTGGATCTCGAGCATCGCGTCGAGGACGACCATGCCCTCGACCGTGTCGAGCTCGAAATCGACCAGCCCGCCGCCGCTCACGTCGCCGCGCCAGACCTGGAAGTGCCTCATCCTGCCGCCTCCTTCGCCTTGCGCTCCTCCACGAGCGGCTCGAGCTCGGGCACCGTGACCACCGGCACGGGCTCGACGGCGATGCGCCCGTCGTCGGTCTTCGTCACCGCGATGTTGTGCCGCCCCCAGTAGTCCGCGAACTGCGGGAAGTCGAGGCGGCTGTGCGCGCCGCGGCTCTCCTCGCGCATCAGAGCCGCACGTGTGATCGCCTCGGCGACGGTGAGCATGTTCTTCAGGTCGCGGCAGAGGTTCCAGGACGGGTTCCACGCGCGTGACCCGACCGGGACGTGCACCTTTCGGAGCCGCTCCCTGTACTCCTCGAGCCTGCTCAGCGCCCGGACGAGGCCACTCTCCTCGCGGAAGATGCCGACGTTCTCCTGGAGCATCGACTGCAGGTCGGCGTGCAGCTCGTACGGGTCCTCGTCGCCGCCGCTCGTGAAGTAGCCGTCCAGCTCGGCCTCCGCCTCCGCGACCTCGGCCTGGTCGACCGCGGGCAGCGCCGCTGCCGCTGCGGCGGCCGCTGCACCCTCGCCGGCGCGCTTGCCGAAGACGAGCAGGTCGGAGAGCGAGTTGCCACCGAGCCGGTTGGCGCCATTCATACCGCCGGAGCACTCGCCGCAAGCGAACAGACCCGGCACGGAGGTCGCGCCCGTCTCGGCGTCGACCTTGACGCCGCCCATCATGTAGTGGCAGGTCGGCCCGACCTCCATCGGCTCGCGCGTGATGTCGACGCCCGCGAGCTCCAGGAACTGGTCGTACATGCTCGGCAGCCGCTTCCTCACCGTCTTCGCGGGCAGATGCGAGACGTCGAGGAAGACGCCGCCATGCGGCGTGCCGCGCCCCTCGCGCACCTCGGTGTAGATCGCGCGCGCCACGACGTCGCGGGTCGAGAGCTCCATCCGCTTCGGGTCGTAGCGCTCCATGAAGCGCTCGCCCTCGGAGTTGCGCAGGATGCCGCCCTCGCCGCGGACGGCCTCGGTGACGAGCAGGCCGATTACGCCGGGGGGCCAGACCATCCCGGTCGGATGGAACTGGACGAACTCCATGTCGATGAGCGTCGCCCCCACGTCGAGCGCGAGCGCGTGACCGTCGCCGGTTCCCTCCCACGAGTTCGAGTTGATGCGGAACAGCTTCCCGGTGCCGCCGCTGGCCATCACGACCGAGCGCGCGCGCCAGACGACCAGGTCGCCGGTCGCGCGCCGGTAGCCGAAGGCGCCGCAGACGCGGTCGCCGTCGCGCAGCAGGCGGGTGATCGTGTACTCCATGTAGACCTCGGCGCCGCCGTGCACCGCCCGGTCCTGGACGGTGCGGATCAGCTCGCGCCCCGTCCGGTCGCCGATGTGGACGAGCCGCTTGTAGGTATGGCCGCCGAACGCGCGCTGCGACATCCGCTGGTCGCGCGTGCGGTCGAAGACCGCGCCCCAGTGCTCGAGCTCGATGACCCGCTCGGGCGCCTCCTTCGCGTGCAGCTCGGCCATGCGCCAGTTGTTCAGGTACTTGCCGCCGAACAGCGTGTCCTGGAAGTGGGTCTTCCAGTCGTCGGCCGGGTCGACGTTGCCGAGCGAGGCAGCGACCCCGCCCTCCGCCATCACGGTGTGCGCCTTGCCGAGCAGCGACTTGCTGACGACGGCCGTCTTCGCGCCCGCCTGGGTGGCGGCAATCGCCGCGCGCAGGCCGGCGCCGCCGGCGCCGATGACGAGGACGTCGCAGTCGATCGTCTCCACTGGAAGGGCCACTGCTAGATGATCCGCGGGTCGTGGAACACGCCGCTCGCCGCGAGACGGATGTACAGGTCAGCGAGGGCGACGCTGGTCAGGCTGACCCAGGCCCACCCCCTGTGACGGAGATTGAGCACCGTGACCCCGCGCCCCGCCGTGTGCCGCGCGCGGGCCATCGCAGAGCACGTGAAGCAG
>DASTZE010000087.1:0-4673 GCA_035764425.1 Gaiellaceae bacterium | reverse complement strand
GATGCAGGACACGTACGCACGCGCCTTCCGCAGCTGGCGCTCCTACCAGCCGGGCACGAACCTGCGCGCCTGGCTGCTCCGCATCCTCACCAACCTGAACATCGACCGCGCCCGCGCGCGGCAGCGACGTCCGCAGACCGAGCCGCTGGAGGAGGGCGACTACTTCCTCTACAACCGGCTCGCCGGCTCAGGGGGCGACCAGCAGCCCGAGGAAGAGGAGCGGGTGCTGGCGCGGCTCTCGCAGGACGGCGTGGTGGCGGCGCTCTCGGAACTGCCGCATGATTTCCGTGACGTGGTCGTGCTGGTCGACATCGGCGGCTTCGCGTACGCGGAGGCGGCTCAGATCCTCGATATCCCGGTCGGCACCGTCATGTCCCGGCTGCATCGTGGTCGCCGCATCCTGAAGCGGCAGCTCGCCGAGGAGGCCTCCGATGACGTTTCGTGAGCTGCACGACGACCCGTGCGAGAACTGCGAAGAGATGCTCCAGCCCTACCTCGACCGTGAGCTCACGACCGTGGAGCGCGCGGAGGCGGAGGCCCACCTCGACACGTGCGAGTACTGCCGCCGCCGCTACCGCTTCGAGGTGGAGCTGAGGCGCTTCGTCCGTCAGGCCGTCGTCGAGCCGATGGCGCCGGAGCTCAAAGAGCGCCTGTCGTCTCTGAGAACGCCCCTCTGACCCCTCTTCCAGGGAGGGCCAGGGAGCCGTAGGTTCCCGGAAAGAAACGCAGTCGGTAGGCCGCGACCAGCCGCCGCCGAAGCCGGATTCACTCCGGCGAGAGGCTCGCAGCGGAGAGGCAGGCGCTGGCACTCAAATCCGAAGTGGCGGCTCCTGAAACACGCCGAACTCGGCCGCCGCACGCAAGGAGGGGGCTCACGGGGGAGCCAGGGGTTTCCCCGTGCGGTACCTCTCCGGCAGGTCGGCGGGGACGTCGACGTCCCCCGGTGCGCCGAGGTCGTCACACGGAACGCTGAGCGCGGGCAGCGCGCGGGCGCCCTCGTCGGGCACCGCAGCCCAGGCCGCGCGTGCGATCAGGACCGGGTGCCCGCGGTTCCCGTCGTACGTGGCCGCGACGAGCTCGGCATCGCTCTCGCGCCAGACCTCGATCACGCGGTCGACGGCCTCCGGGACCAGGTCCGGCCCGTCGGCCAGCGCCACAACCGCCGCCTCGACGGCGTCGGCGAGCGCGGCCAGTCCGCAGCGCAGGCTGGCGCCCGGGCCGCGCTCCCAGTCCGGGCAGCGCACGAGCGGGGCCGCCACCTCGAGCGGATGCGCTCCCGTGACGACGACGATCCCGTCCACCGACGATCGCCCGAGGGCGTCGACGACGTCGTGGACGAGCAGGGCCTGTTTCGGCCCGCCGAACCGGGTCGCTGCGCCGGCGGCCAGGACGACACCGGCGACCAGGGCCCTACTCCTTGACGGTGACCTTGCTGATCACGACGTTCTGGGTCGGTTGCTGGCTCGCGTCGCCGAGCTGCCCGATGAGCTCGACGACGTCGAGGCCGTCCACGACCTTGCCCACGATCGCGTAGTCGGGCGGCAGCTGTGCGTCGGCCGGCGTGACGATGAAGAACTGGCTGCCCGAGGTACCGGCCGGCTCGGCGCCGGTCTTCGCCATCGCGACGACGCCCTTCGTATAGCGGGCATCGGCTGGCGGCGGGTCGACGGTCGAGTAGCCGGGCCCGCCCGACCCGCTCTGCGTCGGATCGCCGCCCTGGATCACGAAGCCGGGGACGATGCGGTGGAAGATGGTGTCGTCGTAGAACCCGTTCTTCGCCAGCTGCACGAGCGAGGCGCCCGTTTTCGGCGCCAGCTTGGGGTCGAGGCGGACCGTGAAGCTGCCGCAGTTCGTCGTGAAGGTGAGCTCCGGATGCTCGTTGGGGCCGAGCGGCTTGTCGGGCGGCGTCTGTCCGCCGTTCTTCTTCGCGGCCGGCCTGTCGACCTGCTTGCACCCGTTGTCAGCCACCGAGCTTGCACCTCCGCCTGTCGTCGTTGTCGTAGTGTCACTGCCCGACGAGCTGCCGCCGCACGCGGCACAGGCCGCCAGCAGGAACGCGAGGACGAGCACGCGGACGGCCATTCGGCCGCCGATGCTAGCTATCCGCCGACAGCTGCTCGCGCGCGGCGCACGAGCGTGCGCGCCAGCTCGACCTTGTACGCCGTTCCGGCGAGCGGCGTGGCCGCGTCCAGATCCTCCTCGCCCGAGACCGCCCAGGGGATCGGCGCCACACCGGCCAGTCCGAAGCGCAGGTCATCGTTCGTCCGCGCCGCGCCGACCCCGACGATCGGGAACGCCCAGCGCCGGCGGTCCATCGCCTTGAGGTAGGCGGAGGCTTCGGGCTGCGGCACGTCGAGCTCGAGGATGAGCTCGTCCGGTTCGAGCGAGACGACGTCGCGGTTGTCGTCCGTCGGCAGGCGGTACAGCTCGGCGAGCGGGAGCTCGCGCTGCGAGGTGACGACGTGGGCGCCGAGCGCGAGCAGCGCCGCCGCCACGTCGGACGGGTGCGCGGACGCGCACGGATAGTTGGCGAAGATCGCGTGCTCGCGGTGCTCGCCCTCGCGCGCGTGACAGGCATCGCCGCCGTGCAGGTAGCAGGGGTACTTGAGCCGCCAGTACCAGCAGCGCGTCGCCTGGCGGAGGTTGCCGCCGACGGTGCCCATCGCGCGCAGCTGCGGCGAGGCGGCGAGACGGCAGGCCTCGCGCAGCGCCTCGGGAATCTCCGGGTCGACCTCCAGCTCGCGGAGCGAGGTACCGGCGCCGATCCGCGTCCCGTCGACGCCGCGCGGCAGGGCGCGCGAGAGATCGACGAGCGTCTCCGCGGCCACGATCCGGTCGCGCGTGAGCGGGACGACCTCGGTGCCGCCGGCGATGCCGATGCTGCCGTTGCCCAGCGCGGCCACCGCCGCCGGGAGCGACTCAGGCCGGAGTAGCTGCAAGCCGCTCCCGCTCGGCCGCCTCGAGCAGCGCGCGGAGCATCTCCTCGCGCGTGATCGGCAGCGAGTGCACCTCGGCGCCCGTCGCGTCGCGGATCGCGTTGGCAATCGCGGCCGCGGTCGGGACGATGGGCGGCTCGCCGAGCCCTTTCGAGCCGAGGTTGGTCAGGTGCTCGTCCGGGATGTCGACCAGTTCGGTGACGATCTCGGGCACGTCGGCGATCGTCGGCATGCGGTAGGCGTCGAGCGTCTGCGTCAGCACCGTGCCGGTCCCGGGGTCGAGCAGCCGGTCCTCGGAGAGCGTGTGGCCGACGGCCTGGATCACGCCGCCCTCAACCTGGCTCGAGGCTCCGAGCGGGTTGATGACACGGCCGACGTCGTGGATGGCGGCGACGCGCTCGACGCGCACCTCGCCGGTCTCGACGTCGACGGCGACCTCCGCCACCTGGACCCCCCACGTGAGCACTTGCATGCCCGTGGGGTTCGGCCCGCGGGCCCCCTTGCCGAGCAGCTGCGCGTCGTCGAGCAGCCCGACGACCTCTCGGATCGGCCACGAGCCGCCGTCGGAGGAGACGACGTTGCCGCCCTCGAGCGACAGCACGCGCTCCTCGCGGTCGTAGCGCTGCGCGGCGATCTCGATGATCTGACGGGCGACGTCGGCGGCCGCGGCACGGACGGCCGGGCCCATCGACGGCGTTGTCGACGAGCCCGCGGAGATCGACGCGTACGGCCCTCGGGCGGAATCGCCGAGCGCGACGTCGACCTGGTCGAGCGACAGCCCGAGCTCCTCGGCGGCGACCTGCGCCATCGCCGTCGCCGAGCCCGTGCCGATGTCCTGCATGGCCGTGACGACCGTCGCGCGCGCGTCCGAGCCGAGGCGCACCCACGCGTACGAGGGCGGGCCGCCGCCGCCGTACCACGTCTGGCTGGCGAGCCCGACGCCCCGTTTCCAAGGCCCTTCGCTCCGGGCGCGCACCTCGTGTCGCCGCTCCCAGTGCGGCTCGGCACGCCGGTAGCACTCCATGAGGTTCTTGGACGAGTACGAGCGGTCCTCGGTGGGGTGCGCGTAGTTGCGCTTGCGCAGCTCGAGCGGGTCGAGGCCGAGCTTTTGGGCCAGCTGGTCGAGCAGGGACTCGAGCCCGAACGTGCCCTCGACGAACCCGGGCGCGCGGAACGCGAGCATCGGCGGCGTGTTGAGCCTGGCGCTGTACGTCAGCGTGCGGACGTTCTCGCAGGCGTAGAGGATCTCCATCGGCCCGTACGTGGGCGCGGTCCAGCCGCCCCAGCCGGTCGCGTTCACGAACTCGCCGGCGAGCGCGACGAGCGTCCCGTCGCTGCGGGCCGCGGCGGTGAGGCGCTGGATCGTCGCGTTGCGGTTGCCGGTGGCGAGGTTCTCCTCACGGCGCGTCAGCGCGCAGCGCACGGGCCGGCCGGTGCGCTTCGCCAGTTCCGCGCCGATGAACGTGTAGTCGCCTGGGCCGTTCTTGGAGCCGAAGCCGCCGCCCATGAACTCGCAGACGACCCGCACCTTGTCGGGCGGGAGCCCGAGCTTGGCGGAGACGGCATCGCGGACGCCCCAGATGTACTGCGTCGAGGTGTAGACGTCGAGCCGGTCGCCGACCCACTCGCACACGGACTGGTGGGTCTCCATCGAGCTGTGCAGCACGCTCTGCGTGCGGTACTCGGCCTCGACGACAACGTCCGCCTCGGCCAGGCCGCGCTCGACGTCGCCGCGCT
>DASTZE010000086.1:0-3517 GCA_035764425.1 Gaiellaceae bacterium | reverse complement strand
GTCTTCGACGCGGACAAGGATTACTCGAAGGCGAAGAACCGGCCGGTCCGCTGGATCGCACAGGGCCGCGACGCCTCGGCGACGATCGACGCGGCGAACGGCGGCTTCGGCAAGAACAACACGGACAACGAGCTCACAGGCGCCACCGTGTCCGACGGCGACCCGGGCGTGAAGGGGATCCTGGGCCAGAAGCAGCCGAGGCTCTTCGACGGCGACGGAAAGTGGCGCTGGTTCTACACCCAGCAGCACGGCGACAACGTCACCTACCAGGTGATCCACTCGCGGACGAAGTAGCGGCAGGCGTGACGGGACAGTCCCCGAAAAGGGGACTGTCCCGTTCGGCCTACGGCTGCGAGACCGCCTCGACCAGCTCGCCCGTCTGCTTTTCCTTGCCGAGACGTGCGATGTCGGCCTGGGCGATGACGCCCACGAGCCGGTCGTCCTCGACGACGGGCAGGCGCCGCACCTGGTGCTGAGCCATCAGGTGGAGCGCCTCGTCCAGGTCCGCGGAGGCCTCGACGGTCACAGGACCGTCGCTCGCCACCTCCACGACGGGAGTCGTGTCGGGATCGAGGCCCGCGGCGATCACCCGGACGACGAGGTCGCGGTCGGTGACGACGCCGACGATCCGGTCGCTGTGCGCGACCGGGAGCGAGCCGACGTCGTACTCCCGCATGAGCCGCGCGGCTTCCGCGGCCGTCGCCGACGCGGCGACGGTCTGCGGGCTCGCCGACATGATGTCTGCGGCTGTCTTCATGCACCGGGTGTACCCCGGTCGTCGAAAGCTATGCCGCGACTTCGAGCGCCCGTCTGACCTGCGCGACCCAGCTCTCGAGCCGCTCGAGCATGACCGCGAGCTCGGCGCGCGTCTCCGGGTCGGTGAGGTCGCCGTTCTCGTCGAACTTCTCGCCGGCGCGCGCGATCAGCACCTCGTCCGGCAACGTCTGCGCACCCGGGAAGAGCAGCGACTCCCGCACCTGGCGCTGGGCGTTCGCGGTGCCGCTGATGCCGGTCGTGGCGCCCACGATCGCGACCGGCTTGCCGTCCAACACCGACTGCCGGGCCGGGCGCGAGGCCCAGTCGATGGCGTTCTTGAGCACCCCCGAGGTGCCGCGGTTGTATTCCGGGGTCGTGAAGAGGACGGCGTCCGCGTCGCGGATCGCGTCGCGCAGGCGCCGGACCGCCTCGGGGGCCCCGGCCGCCTCCACGTCGCCGTCGTAGAACGGCAGGTCGCGGACGTCGTAGATCTCGACGTCCACGCCGTCCGGCGCGAGCTCCTGCGCGGCGCGCAGGAGCCCACGGTTGTACGAAGCGCTGCGAAGGCTGCCGGGGATCCCGAGGACGCGCATCGTCGCTACGCCGCCTTGACGGCCGAGATCGACGCAGTGAAGTCGACGCGGTCTCCGAGCAGGTTGCCGCCGGCCTCGAGCTCCTGGTTCCAGTCGACGCCGTAGTCGTTCGGGTCGAGATGGCCGCGGACGGTCAGGCCGATGCGGTCATTGCCCCACGGGTCCCTGGCGGCGCCCTCGAAGAACGCCTCGAGCTCGATCGGGCGTGTGATGCCGCGGATCGTCAGCTCGCCCGCAACCGTGAACGCCGTGCCCTCGACCCCGCCGATGGCGATCGACTCGAAGCGAATCTCGGGAAACGTGGCGGTGTCGAAGAAGTCCGCCGAGCGCAGGTGCTCGTCGCGCTGCGGCTCGTTGGTGTCGATGCTCTCCGACGCGATGACGCCGGTCGCCTTCGCCGCGCCGTCCGGCGCGACCTCAATGGTCCCTTCGAAATTGCCGAAGGTGCCCTTGACCGTGGTGATGAGCAGATGCCGGATGCCGAACTCGATCGTCGAGTGCGATCCGTCGACACTCCAGGTGCCGGCGGGAATCAGGCCTCCGACGCCGGACTGGGTAGCAAGCTCCGTCATGATGTCTCTCCTATGTGTGTGTAGGTGCGATATACTTGAGCCGTCAACTACAGTAGCAGGTGAATGTTGAGCACGCAAGTTCTCTCCCCCGAGAGTACCGAACTCGAAACCTGGGTGCAGTGGCTGCGCGCGCACGCGGCCATCACGCGTGAGCTCAACGCGGAGCTGGTGACCGAGCACGGCCTCACGATCAACGACTACGAGGTGCTGCTCCATCTCGCGCGGGCGCCCAGGGAGACGCTGAAGCCGGTCGATCTCGCCGCGCGCGTGCTGCTGACGCCGTCCGGGATCACCCGCCTCCTCGCCGGCCTCGAGCGGTCGGGACTCGTCTGCCGGCTCGCATGCGACGCCGACCGGCGCGTCTCGTACGCCCAGCTGACGCCGGCCGGCAAGGACAAGCTGCGCGAGGCCTCCGACACCCATCTCGCCGGGATCGCCTCGCAGTTCACCGGCCGCTTCACGCGCACGGAGCTCGCCACGATGTCCGAGCTCTTCGAGCGGCTGCCGGGCGGCGAGCGCACGGATACCGCCGACTGCACGGTCGACTAGAGGCGGGCCCGCGTGTAGGGTCTTGCGTGGGCGATGCCTAGGCAGGGACTCACACGGGCGGCAGTGCTGCGCCGCGGCGCCGGCGGGGGGCTGGCGGCCGCTATCGCTGCATCGCCGCTCGCCCTGCTGGTTCCGACCGCAGCGGCTGTGCCTCCGGACGGCGACCTCGCGTACCTGCGCTTGCTCGTGGGGGCTGAGCTGCTGGCGATCGACTTCTCGTCTCGGGCGCACGCCAAGCTCCCGCCGCGCGCGCAGCCCGATTTCATGCGCATCCTGCAGGACGAGAAGCGCCATCTCGACACCCTCTCGGTGCAGCTGCGCAACGCCGGCCAGGAGCCCGCTACTGCAAGCGACATCGACTTCTCGTATCCGAACGACACCTTCGTCTCGACCGGCGCGATCCTCCGGCATGCCACGGCGATCGAGGCGCTGATGGTCGGCGCCTACATCGGCGCCCTGGCCTCGGTCACGACACCGGAGCTCCGGCTGCCGCTCGCGCAGATCGCGGCGAACGAAGCCCAGCACGCGAGCGCGGTCGCGCACTGGCGCGGTGGCCCGGTGATCGGAGCCGCGCTGGCCCCGGCCCTCTCCATGGACGCCGTCTCCACCGCCCTCGACCGCTACGAGAGCTGATGCCGAAGGAGGTCTACACGGCAGGCGAGGCCGCGTCGGCGCTGGGCATCAGCCTCGACACGCTGCGGCGCTGGGACAAGGCGGGCCGCATCAGCGTCGCCCGCGACAAGAGCAACCGCCGCGTGGTCAGCGCGGAGGAGATCGACCGCCTGCGCGGCGACGCCGCCGGCGCGCAGCTCACGGCGCGGAACCGGTTTCCGGGCACGGTCACGGACGTCCAGACCGACGGGCTGATGGCGCAGGTCGAGATCGTCGTCAATGACCCGGTGCGGCTGGTGGCGATCGTCACGCGGGACGCCGTCGTGGAGCTCGGGCTCAAGCCCGGGATGCACGCGAGCGCCGTCGTGAGCGCGGCCACGAGGACGACGCAGAGGACAAGGGCGCGGCGCATCAGTTGGAGACCATGACGTTGGT
>DASTZE010000085.1:0-12790 GCA_035764425.1 Gaiellaceae bacterium | reverse complement strand
GCGCGGCGGCCCGGTCGCGCGCCGTCAAGATCTCGTCGAGACGCTCCAGCTGCGCGACGCCGAGCGCGGCGTTGATGTCGCTGATCCGGTAGTTGAACCCGAGCCGCACGTGGTTGAACCAGCGCGCGTCGTACGAGCGGCCGTGGTTGCGGAGGCTCTTCAGTAGGTGCCACAGCTCCTCCGAGTGCGTCGTGACGATTCCGCCCTCGCCCGTCGTCATCTGCTTGTTGGGATAGAAGGCGAAGACCGCCGACGGCCCGTGGGAGCCGACCGGGCGTCCGCGGTAGCTCGCGCCCAGCGCCTCGCAGGAATCCTGGATCAGCGTCAGCCCGTGCTGCTCGCACAGCGCCGACAGCGCGTCGAGATCACACGGCAGCCCGAACATGTCGACCGCCACGATCGCGCGAGTCCGCTCGGTGATCACCGCCTCGACCGCGTCGACGTCAAGGTTCAGCGTGTCCGGCCGGACGTCCGCGAAGACCGGCACGGCGCCCTCGTAGATGAAGCAGTTCGCGGTGGCGACGAACGAGATCGGCGACGTGATCACCTCGTCGCCCGGCTGCAGCCCGGCGGCGTGGCAGAGCAGGTGCAGCCCGGTCGTCCCGCTGGAGCAGGCGGCCGCGAAGGGCGCATCGACGCGCTCGGCGAAGCGCTCCTCAAAGCGCTCGATCATCGGCCCGAGCGACAGCCGCCCGGAGCGCAGCACCTCGAGGACGAGCTCTTCCTCGCGCTCGCCGATCGACGGCTTCGACAGCGGAACCCGCCGGACGGCGGCCTGCGTCACGCGCCCGCCGGCTCGCGCGGCCGGATGTCGACGGCCTCGAGCCAGTCCGACCAGCGCGAGTCGCTGCGGCCGTGCACCAGGTCGAGGTACGCCTTCTGGATCGCCATCGTGATCGGCCCGACGCCGACATCGTGGTCGTCCACCGAGCGGATCGGCGTCACCTCGGCGGCCGTGCCGCACATGAAGATCTCGTCGGCGAGATACAGCTCGGTCCGGATCAGGTTCTCCTCCGAGACCTCGTAGCCCAGGCTGTGCGCAAGCCGGATGACCGTGTCGCGGGTGATCCCCGGGAGGATCGACGTGGACAGGGGCGGCGTGATGATCTGCCCGTCCTTGACGACGAAGACGTTCTCGCCCGAGCCGTCGGCGACGAACCCGTCGTCGGTGAGCAGGATCGCCTCGTCGTACCCGGCCAGATTCGCCTCGGTGACCGCGAGCATCGAGTTGAGGTAGATGCCCGTCGCCTTCGCGGCATGCGGGATCGTGTTCGGGCCGACCCGCTTCCAGGAGGAGACCTTCGCCCGGATGCCGGTGCGCATCGCCTCGTCGCCCAGGTACGCGCCCCACGGCCAGCTCATCAGCACGACCTCGACCGGGTTGCCGGCCGCGGAGACGCCGAGCTCGCCGTAGCCGTAGAACGCGATGGGCCGCAGGTACACCTCCGGCATCCCGTTCGTCGCGATGAGCTCGAGGGAAGCGGCGCGCAGCTCTTCGACGGAGAACGGCAGATCCATGTGGAGAAGACGGGCGGAGTTCCCGAAGCGCTTCAGGTGGTCGGTGAGCCGGAACACCGCCGGCCCGTTATCCGTCTCGTAGCAGCGAATGCCCTCGAAGACCCCGGTGCCGTAGTGGAGGCCGTGCGCGCCCACATGGATCTTGGCGTCCCCCCAGTCGACGAGCTCGCCGGACATCCAGATCTTCTCGGTTTCGCGCATGCGTTTTCCTCCTCGACGGCCAGCGGACAGGCGTTCCCTGTCTGCTGAAGTCTAGATATCCCGCTCGACGAGATCGGCGGGCCGGGCCCGCGTCAGCGCCACCAGGTCGCCCGGCGCGATCTGCACGAGATGCCGCTCCGACCCGCCGCCGACCCATACCAGCGGATACACGAGCAACCGCCGTTCGATCAGCACGGTGTCCACCTTGCGAAGCGGGAACGGCGCGACGGCGCCCGGCGCGAACCCGGTTGCGTCCTCGACCTGCTCGGCGCCCGCGACCCGGGCCTTTGTGGCGCCGGCCGCCTCGGCCACACGCCTGGCGTCGGCCCGCCTGTCCCCCGGGACCATGGCGAGCACGTAGCGGCTGTCGCAGACGAAGACGAGCGACTTGACGATCTGCTCGAGCGTCGTCCCCGCCGCCCGCGCGGCGTCCTCGGCGGTCGGCGTTTCGGTGAGGAACTCCTCGACGCGGCCTTCGGTGCCCGAGTCGCGCAGGACCCGTGCGACCCGCTCGACAGGCTCAGGGAGCGTGGCCACGCGGCCACGATAACGGGAAGAAGCGGCCGGGCACCCGCCGCCGGTACTCCTCGTAGGCCGGGAACATCTGCACCAGCCGGCGCTCCTCCTCGATCGACTTGCGCCACCAGAGCACCGCCAGCGCCACAGTGACGATGAGCGCGGGGACTGACCGCGCGAGCGAGATCCCGCCGAGCAGCAGCAGGAGCCCGCCGTACATCGGGTGCCGCGCGAAGCGGTAAGCACCCGACGAGACCGGCTCGTCGCGCTGCTTCGGCTGCGGGAACATCGTGAACGCCCCGCCCAGCGAAACGCGCGCCCAGATCACGAGCGCGAGCCCTACGGCGGCAATCGCCACGCCCGTCACCACGACCGCCGTCGGCATCGAGTCCGGCCAGCGCAGCAGTCGGCCCTGCGCGGCGACGATGGCGAGGATCAGCAGGAGCTGGGCGACGACCCAGCCGCCGCCTCTACTCGCCGAGCTCGATGAAGCGGGCGTCGTCGAAGCCCTCCGCGCGCAGACGCTCCTGCAGCTCCTTCGGCGCCGCGGAGTCGATCGAGAGCGCCATCAGGGCCTTGCCGCCTCGGCGCGTGCGCGAGACAGCCATGTTCGCGATGTTCACGCCGGCGTCGCCGAAGAGCGTGCCCACGCGGCCGATCACGCCCGGCACGTCGTCGTAGCGGAAGAAGACCATCAGCGGGCTCAGCTCCATCTCGATGCCGAAGCCGAGCGCGGTGACCAGCCATCGGCGCCCGTCCGTGCCGATCGTGGTCCCCTCGACGGCGGCGTCGCCGACCGTGACGCCGATCAGATTGGTGAAGTCGTGCGACGTCCGCCGGCGCTCCTCGCTCACCTCCACGCCCAGCTCGGCGGCGACCAGCGGCGCGTTCACCCAGTTCACTTGGCGGTCCACCCTGCCCTGGAACGCGCCGTTCAGCGCGGAGACGGTCAGCAGCCGGGTGTCGCGCTCGGCGAGGCCGCCATGGTAGGTCAGCTCGATCCGCCCTGGCTCTCCGGCAAGCTCGAAGGCCAGCCGGGCGAGCTGCGCCGCGAGCGGCACGAAGGGCGCGAGCGCGTCTGCCTCCTCCGGGCTGATCGCGGGGATGTTCACGGCGTTCGCGACCATGCGGCCCTCGAGCGCGTCTGCCACCTGTTCGGCGACGACGACGCCGGCGCGGTCCTGCGCCTCGGCCGTCGACGCCGCGAGGTGCGGCGTGACGACGACGTTGTCGAGCTCGAGCAGCGGACCGGAGTACGGCTCCTGGACGAAGACGTCGATGGCCGCGCCGGCCACCTTGCCCGATTCGAGCGCCGCGATGAGCGCGGGCTCATCGATCAGGTCGCCACGCGCAGCGTTCACGATCCGCACGCCGTCCCGCATGGCCGCGAATGCGGCCGTGTCGACGGACCCTCGCGTCTCGTCGGTGAGCGGCAGGTGGAAGGTGACGAAGTCGGCGACGGCGTACACGTCTCCCGGCGTCGCCGCGCGCTCCACGCCGAGCTCACCGAAGCGGCCCGGGGCGACGAACGGGTCGTAGGCGACCACGCGCATCCCGAGCCCGAGCGCACGGCGGCCAACCTGCTGCCCGATGCGGCCGAGGCCGACGACGCCGAGCGTCTTCTCGGCCAGCTCGGTCCCGCCCCACTTCGAGCGCTCCCAGCGGCCCTGCTTGAGCGCGGCGTGCGCCTGCGGGATGTTGCGCGCCAGCGCGACCAGCAGGCCGACGGTGTGCTCCGCGGCCGAGATCACCGTGGACTCGGGCGCGTTGACGACGACGATGCCGCGGCGGGTCGCAGCGGGGACGTCGACGTTGTCGACGCCGACCCCGGCCCGGCCGATGACCTTCAGCCGCTCGGCCGCGTCGATGAGGCCCGCGTCGAGCTTGGTGGCCGAGCGGATGACGATGGCGTCGTAGTCGCCCAGGCGCTCGGAAAGCTCGAAGTCGCCGTCCTCGTCGACGTCGAAGCGCTCGCGCAGCAACTGGACGCCGCGCGGCGCGATCGACTCTCGAACGAGGACGCGCGGACGGCTGCTCACACGCGGGTGTGCTCGAACGTCTCGAGCGCGCGGCCCGGGCCGGCACCGCGCTCGATGTCCGCGCCCGCCTCGGCGAGCGCCAGCTCGAGGGCAGCGAGGCCGGTGACGACGTCGAAGATGTCGACGTAGCCGATATGCCCGATGCGGACGATCTTGCCGCGCAGCTCGCCCTGTCCGCCGGCGAGCGTGACGCCCATCTGGCTGCGCACCGTGGCGACGATCTCCTGGCCATCGATCCCCTCCGGCATGCGAATCGCCGTGACTACGGAGGAGCGGTCCTCGTCTGGCGAGAAGAGCTCGAGTCCCATCGCCTTGGCGCCGGCGCGGCAGGCGCGGCCGAGGCGCACGTGGCGGTCGAAGGTCTCGTCGAGGCCTGTGTCGAGGATCATCCCGAGCGCGACGTTCAGGGCGATCACCAGCGAGACGGCGGGCGTGTACGCCGCGTCCGGCTTGGCCTGCGCCTTCCGGTAGCGCTCCCAGTCCAGGTAGAAGCGCGGCGAGGTGGACGCGGCGTCGACGGCCGCCTGCGAGACGGAGACCATCGCGAGCCCGGGCGGCGTCATCAGCGCCTTCTGCGAGCCCGTCGCCACCACGTCGATCCCCCACTCCTCCGTCTCGAGCGGCACCGCGCCCAGGCTCGAGATGGCGTCGACGACCGACAGCGCGCCGGCCTCTCTCGCGGCCGCGGCGAGCGACTCGGCGTCGGCGACGACGCCGGTCGAGGTCTCCGAGTGCGTCAGGAAGACGGCCTGCGCGCCGCCGAGCTCGCGCAGGCGCGCGGCGAGATCATCGGCGGATGGGGTCTCGCCCCACGCGTAACGGATCACGTCGGCGTCGAGCCCGTACGCCGTGGTCATCGAGACCCAGCGCTCGCCGAAGTTGCCGGCCGAGACCACCACGACGCGGTCGCCGGGCGAACAGGTGTTCGCGACCGCCGACTCCATCACGGCGGTGCCGGAGGCGGTCATCAGGACGACGTCGTCGCTCGTGCGGAAGACCCGCTGCAGGCGCTCCAGGACCTCGCCCAGCACCGCGCGGTACTCGGCCGTCCGGTGGCCGATCATCGGCTCCGACAGCACGGCGAGCACCTCGGGCGGCACGGGGGTCGGGCCCGGGGTCATCAGGTACCGCTTCATCGGCGTCCTACGGTACCCGCGCCGTAGGCTTGCGCCGTGGAGGCGCTGCTCGCGTTCGCCGCCGCGCTGCTCGCGCTGCGCCTCGCAGGTTCGCTCGCCGGCCGCTGGCGCGAGCGACGGCGGCCGGAGCTGCTCGCCTGGGCGTGCTCGCTGCTCGCCTACGCGATCGCCGCCGCGGCGCTCGCCTGGGGCGCGTCGTACGGCTGGGGCTCGCCCGCGTTCCGCGTTTACTACCTCGCGGGCGGGCTGCTTACGGCCCCGCTGCTCGGGGTCGGCTCGCTGCTCCTGTGGGGGCGGCGTTGGGCGGGACCGGTAGGCCTCGTCTACGTCGGGCTGGCGGTGGGCGTGGCGATCGCGATGCCGGTCACCGGCCACATCTCCGGCCACTCGATCCCGCAGGCGCAGGATCACCTCGACTTCTTCCCGGCGCGGCTGCTCGCGATTGTCGCCAACTCGCTGGGCACGCTCGCCGTGGTCGGGGTCGCGCTGGTGACGATCCGCCGGCGGCCGCGCGGCAACGCCCTGATCATCGGCGGCGTCGGGGTGGCCGCGGTGGGCAGCGCGCTCGCCGGGCTCGGCGTCGCGGGGACGGCGGCGTTCGTCGCGGTCGCGGTCGCCCTGCTGTACGCCGGGATCGTGCTCGCGTGATAAGAGAGGAACGTGGCCGTGGCGGAACGTGTCGAGCAACTGCGCTCCAGCGATCTCTTCGGCGATCTCGGCGATGACGCGCTCGCCATGGTCGCGGCGGAGGTGACGGTCTACGAGGCGCCGGCCGACACCGTCCTGATCGAGTCCGGCGTGCCCGCCTCGGGGCTGTTCGTGATCGTGGACGGCACCGTCGCGGTGGACACGCACGACGGCCGCGAGCATCAGCTCGGGCCGGGCCAGGCGTTCGGCGAGCTTTCGCTGCTCGCGGGCACCCCTCGGACGGGCCGCGTCTGGGCGACGACAGACGTGCGCGCACTGGCGCTCGACCGGAACGAGTTCGAACTGATCCTCGAGACCGAGCCCAGCGTGGCACGGGCGCTGCTCCGCGTCCTGGCCCGGCGTCTCGTCGAGGCGCAGGCAAGCCGCCGCTAGGGCTCGAGAAACGCGGTCCGCTCGTCCGGCTCCTCCCGGAGCACGTTCGCGATGTAGTCGTTCACGGCGTCGCGCATGGCGACCGGCTTCCCGATCCGCTCCGACATGTACCAGCGGTGGTCGAGCAACTCGTGGAAGACCTCGGCCGCCGCGCGCTTGCCGCGCAGCTCCTGCGGGACGGCGAGTACCGACGGCTCGAAAACCTCGCTCAACCAGCGGCCGGCGAGCGCGGCCTCGGAGATCGGCGGCTCGGCCTTGCGCTCGAGGGACGCGCGGTACGACGCGATGTCGGCCAGGAGCCGCCGCGCCTGGTTCTCCTGGGCGTCGAGGCCGGTGAGTCGGAGCAGCCGCCGGCGGTGGAAGCCGGCCTCGACGCGCCCGGCCGGGATACGCAGCTGGTACCCGGTCGGCGTCTTCAGAAGCTCGATCTCCGCGGCCTCGAAGCCGAGCTCGTGCAGCTCCTCGAGCCGCTTCTCCAGGCGGCTCGAGTCGTCGAAGTCGAAGACCTCCTCGGCCGTGAGCTCGTCCCACAGCCGCTGGTAGGCGTCCACCACCGTCTCGGCCAGGCCCGCCGGGTCGCGGTCGTCCTCCCAGCCGAACTCAACGGAGACGTCGAGGAAGTCGTGGGCCAGGTTCTCGTAGGCAATCTCGAGGTCGTAGCGGCGCTGGCCCTCGGAGAGCCGCTGCTGCAGCTCGCCGGTCTCCACGTCGACGACGTACGCCGCGAGCGCGCCGGCGTCGCGGCGGAAGAGCGCGTTGTTGAGCGAGCAGTCGCCCCAGAAGAACCCGGCCAGGTGCAGCCGCACGAGCAGACCTGCAAGGGCGTCGAGCAGGAGCTCCTCGGGCTCCTCGAGACCGCCGCGGCCGAGCACGATCCGGAACGGGAGCGAGTACTCGAGGTAGCGCGTGATGAGGACGGCAGGAAGTGCCTCGGCGTTCTCGTCGCGCCGGTCGCCCACGACGGCCACCGGCCGCACGGCCGGGACGCTCGTGCCCTCCAGGTGGCCGAGCAGCCGGTACTCGCGCTGCGCGATCTCGTCCGGCAGCTCCTTGAGCGCGTAGTACGCGCCGCCCAGCTCGACGAAGCGCACCACGTGGCGGCCCACGCCCCGCTCCAGGTTCACGAGGTTCGCGGACGTCCAGGCCTCGAGCTCCTCTCCCCAGGGCAGGGTCAGGAAGCGCGAGTCGAGCGCGCGGCCGGTCAGCCGGTAGATGGGCTCGGTCAGGCGGCGACGCGCACGAGCGCGGCGAGGACGTGCTCGAGCTCCGCGCGGTAGTCGTCGGTCTCGTAGGCGTGGAGCGGGTGCGGCGCCAGCTGGTGCTCGGTGACGTTCCCGCCCCGCCGCACGTAGAGCACCGGTGCGATCGACGCGTCCGGCGCGAGCTCGACGGCCGCCGCGACCGCGTCGGGGCCGGTGGCGTCGACGAAGTTCGTCAGCGGCTCGTAGCCCTCGTCATGCGGGCCGTCCTCGAACGAGATGACCCGCGCGAGATAGCCGCGCTGCACCCAGAGCTCCGGCGAGTGCGCCAGCTCGTCGAGCAGGACCTGGATCAGGCTCGCCGGCTCGATCGTCGAGCGCTCGCGCGGGCGGTCGAAGTGCCGCTCGGCGATCCGCTGCGCCAGGAGCCGGGCGTTGTAGCGGAAGCCGTTCACGGAGGTCGACTGGCCGGCGCGCTCCACCTTCAGCAGGCCGGCGGCGCCGCCCGACGCGTTTCCGGCGAAGTAGATGCCGGGCGCACCGATGCTCTCGAAGAACGGCGTCAGGGCCGGGATGCGTCCGTCGCTGACCGTCTCGACGCCCAGCTCGGGCAGGTCGAGCAGCGGCGTGCGGAAGCCGGTGGCGATGATCACGTCGTCGGCCTCGATCGACAGCGGGCCGGGCTTCGTCGTGCCCTGCGCGACGACGCGGAAGGCACCGTCGACGCGGTCGACGCGCTCGATCGCCGCGTCCAGCACGTACGCGCCGCCGAGCCCGCGCGCGTACTCGTCGAACGGCTGCAGGTAGCGCGTGCGGATCGGGAGGAGCGCGATCGACGACGTGTTGACCGGCCGCGGGGACAGCATCACGACCTCGCGCGCCCACGGCAGCAGCCCGTTCGCGATCTCGAACCCGGAGTTTCGCTTGCCGATGATCGCGACGCGCCGCCCCTCGTACTCGCGCGGCGGCCGTGTCTCTGCGTAGTGCGGGACGTCCTCGAAGCCGGGCACCTTCGGCTTCCACGGCTCGGTGACACCGATGGCGAAGACGGCGGCGCGGCAGCGGTACTCGCCGTCCCCGGTCGCGAGCACGAGCGCGCCGTCGTCCTCGCGGCGCGTCGACTCCCACCGGCAGCCGTAGCGCACGCGCACCCGCGCGCGCTCGGCGAAGGCCTGCAGGGCCATGTGCATCTCCGCCCGTGACGGAACGTCGAACGAGCGGTCCATGAACTCAGGGACGAGCCCGCGCGCGTCCTCTTCCTCGGCCAAGAGGCTGTTGTGGTCGTAGCGCTCGTAGTCGCGCGACGTGCGCTCGAACGGCGCCGACGGCTTGGTCGGGCTGATCAGCCGCTCGAAGATCGGCATGCGCGCGAACATCCCGCCGGGCGCGTCGTCGGCCGAGATGACGGCGTGGTCGATGCCAAGGCGGTCGAGGCAGTACGCCGTCTGGAGCGCGCCCGGGCCGCTGCCGACGACCACGACCCCGTAGTCGCCCGGAGGGAACGGCTGCCCGCCGCCCTCTACCCCTGCCACGTGTTGGCGATCCTGAGCCGCCGTGCCTCGTCCTGGAGCATCCGCAGCATCACCGTCGGGTGCGCGATCAGGAACGGCTCCACCTCGGGCCCCGGCAGCGTGAAGCAGCGAAGAAGCGTCGTCGCCACGACATCGGCGCCCGGCGGCTGGCCGGTCAGGACGGCGATCTCGCCGAAGAAGTCGCCGCGGCCGAGCGTCGCCAGCGTGCGGCCGTCGATCGAGACCGTCGCCTCGCCGTCGCGGATGACGTAGAACGCCGCGCCGGACAGGTCGCGGCGCAGGACCCGGCTGTCCGGCGGGAACGCGACCTCGTCGAGCGTGTGCGCCACGCTTTCGAGCGCCGGCATCGACAGGTCGGCGAAGAGCGCCAGGCGCCCGAGGACGGAGACTGTTTCCTCGCTCGCTGCCATCGGAGGGAAACCTTACGGTCTCCGAACAAACCTGGTTGGCGAGTGTTCGTCTAACCTTCCCGACCGAGAACAACCGGGAGTGGTGTGCGCAGTGCGCCGCCGCTCCGCTTCGCCGGCTGCGGCCTTCCATCTGGCGCCGGCGTGTCCGTGTTCCCGACCCGGGGAGTTTGTGTGAAGAGAGTCATCCTCTCGCTGCTTGCCGTTGCTGCCGTTTTTGCGGCGCTTGCCGGCGGCGTGACCACGATCGCGAGGGCAAACCCGACCCTCGACGACATCAACGTCTACCGTCAGGTGACCTGGAAGTGGCAGCGCCTGATGGGTGTCCGGCTCACGACGAGCCACCGCAACGAGCGCGCGGCTGGCCCGCAATATCGGCGCTGGATTCGCGACCTCTGGCTCAAGCGGGCGCACACGGCGTGGCGGCACGCCCAGAGCCCGCCGCACCTGACGGCCTGGAAGTGCATCCACCGGTACGAGGGAGCCTGGAGCGACTCGGGCGCGCCCTACTACGGCGGGTTGCAAATGGATCTGTCCTTCCAGCGGAGCTACGGCGCCGATCTCCTGCGCCGCAAGGGCACAGCTGACCACTGGACGCCGGTCGAGCAGATGTGGGTCGCCGAGCGCGCCTACCGTTCGGGCCGGGGCTTCTACCCCTGGCCGAACACCGCCCGTTCCTGCGGCCTGATCTGAACAGGCGGACGGCCTGAGGCGCTGTCCCATGCGCCCGCGGAATCCACAGGGGTTCCGGGGCGTGTGGGAGAGCTCCTCGGATCTGCGCCGGCCGGCGGCTCCCGCCCAGCAGGCCGTCGAGCGCGGCGGCTAGGGACTGATCGGTCGCGAGCTGATGCCGCCGGCGTCGTCGACCGCGACGAGCATGAGCTCGGTGCCGCGCCGTAGGACGGCCGAGTCGCCCATCTGGCTCTCGACCGCCCAGCCCTGCGCCACCCAGGTGCCGATGGCTCCCTCGAGCCGGCGCCGCCGTTCGGCGACGGGCATGGTCCGGTCGCGGCGCCCGAAGAGCGCGATCAGCAGGCCGATCACGCCGGCTGCGAGCAGCGCGAGCAGCAGCCAGATCCACGCCGGTGTGTTGTCCACGGACGTCTCGCTGACGGTCGTGGTCTGCGCCGGCAGCGGGACCGTGCGCGTCGTCGTCTGCGCGACCGTCTCCGTCGTCGTGTGCGCGACCGTCTCGGTCGTCGTCTGGGTGGCGGTCGAGACCTGCGTGGTCGTCTCGGTCGTGGTGCTGGTCGTCGTCTCGGCGCCGGCGAGCGCTGCGGCCGCGAGCAGGCCTGCGACGAACAGCGCGACGAGTGCAGCGACCCTCACACGGCCGACTTTACGCGTCGAGCACCGGCTGCAGCTCCTCCACGGCGCGCCGGCGCGGCAGGAGCAGCGCCGGGACGAGCGCGACCAGGGTGAGGCCGAACGCGACCGCGAACGCCGTTCCGAACGCGTCCGCCAGGGCGGCGGGCGAATGGCCACCGTTCGCTGCTATGGCGCGCTGCAGCACGACGGCGAGGAGCGCCGTGCCGATCGAACCGGCCACGCGCTGGACGACGTTGATCGCCACCGTTGCCTGCGCGATCGCGTCGTGCGCGACCGACTGGTAGGCGACCGCCATCGACGGCACGATCGTCGTTCCGAGCCCCATGCCGACCAGGAAGAGCGCGGCGGCCAGGGCAGCGTACGGCGTGTGCGCGCCGACCTGCGTGTAGGCAGCCATCCCGGCAAGCGCCAGCACGATCCCGGTGGGGATGACGCGCCGGGCTCCGACTGCATCGGTGAGGCGGCCTGCGATGGGCATCGCGAGCGCCGCGCCGAGTCCCTGCGGCATGAGCAGCAGGCCGGTGGCGAGCGCGCTCTGGCCGCGGACGGTCTGGAAGTACAGCGGCAGCAGGATCAGGGCGCCGAACAGCGCGATGCCGACGAGGAGGTTGGTGCCGGCGGCGGCCGCGAACCCGCGATTGGTAAAGAGCGAGAGGTCGATCAGGGCCTCACGCCCCCGCCGCCGGGCGTGGCGCACGAACAGTGCGACGAGCGCGACGCCGAAAGCGATGCCGGCAAGCGCTCGGGCCGAGCCGAAGCCGCCGTTGACTCCCGCCTCGGACATCCCGTAGAGGAACAGCGCCAGGCCGGGCGACAGCAGCGCGAAGCCGGCGAGGTCGAGGCGCCCCGCGCGGCCGACCTCGGACGCGGGCAGCAGCCGCTGCGCCAGCGCGACGGCCAGCAGCCCGACGGGGAGGTTGACGAAGAAGATCCACCGCCAGCTGGCCCCGTCCACGAGCGCGCCGCCGATCACGGGGCCGAGTACGGGCGCAAGCAGGATCGGCACGCCGACGACGCTCATGACGCGGCCCATGCGCTTCGGGCCGGCGGCCTGGGCGAGGATCGTCTGGCCGACCGGCATGAGCAGGCCGGCTCCGACCCCCTGCACGATGCGGAAGGCGATCAGGGCGCCGATCGACCAGGACAGCCCTGCGAGCACGGAGCCCGTCATGAAGAGCGTCAGCGCGGCGATCCACACCCGCTTCGCGCCGAACCGCCCCGCCGCCCAGCCCGCCAGCGGGATGACGCTCGCGAACGCGAGCAGGTAGCCCGTCATGACCCACTGGATGGTCGAGATCGAGGTGTTCAGGTCGCGACCGAGGGTCGGGATCGCGACGTTCACGATCGTGGCGTCGAGGACGGCGAGGATCATCCCGAGAACAACCGTCCCGCCCAGGACGAGAATCTCGCGGTTCAGTCCGTCTGTGGTATCTGTAGTAGGCATATTTTTAGAGTAACAGTATTATTAGTGCAACCGCAAGTTAAGATGCAACCATGAGCCTCAGAGAGCGCAAGAAGCAGGAAACGCGCCGCCGGATCGGCGAGGCGGCGCACCGGCTCTTCGAGGAGCGCGGCTTCGACGCCGTCACGGTGGCGAGCGTCGCCGAGGCGGCCGACGTCTCCGAGGGCACCGTCTTCAACTACTTCCCGACGAAGGAAGACCTCTTCTACACGGGCATGGAGGCGTTCGAGGCGGAGCTCGTGGAGGCCGTCCGAAGGCGCGAGCCGGGGACGTCGGTCATCGCGGCGTTTCGCGACTTCATCATCGCCCGCTCGGTCCAGCTCGAGTCGCCCGGGCGCACCGAGCTGATCCTGAAGGCGGCCGCGGCCATC
>DASTZE010000084.1:0-17569 GCA_035764425.1 Gaiellaceae bacterium | reverse complement strand
GGGGATGAGGACGAGCCGGACGAGCATCGCGTCGAGGAGGACGGCGATGCCGAGGATGACGCCCATCTCCTTCGGCGGCAGCGGCCCGGTGAGGGCGAAGGTGAAGAAGACGGCGACCATCACGGCGGCGGCGGCGAAGATCACGCGGCCGGAGTGGGCCATGCCGCCAACCGCCGCCTCGCGCGGGTCGCCGCTTCGGTCGTAGTGCTCCTTCGCCGAGGCGAGCAGGAACACGGTGTAGTCCATCGAGATCGCGAAGATCATCGCGAAGAAGAACACCGGAGCCCAGGCGTCCATGAACCTCTGCGACTCGAATCCCAGCAGGCCGGCTCCCTGGCCGTTCTGGAAGATCAGCCGACCGATCCCGAAGGCGGCGCCGACGGCGAGCAGGTTGGTGACGACGCCGAGCGCGGCGATCAGCGGCGCCTGCAGCGCCACGAGCAAGAGGAGGAAGCCGAGCGCAAGCACGACGCCGATCACGAGCGGCGTCTTCTGCGCAAGCGCCGACTCGAGGTCGTGGTTCTCGGCCGCGGCTCCCCCGACGAGCGCACCGGCCGGCAATGCGCCCCGCAGCCGGTCAATCGTCCGGCCGGTGGCCCGGCTCGACGGATCGGTGGTCGGGATCGCCTGCACGAGCGCGAGGCCGTTACCGCCGGGCTGAGGCGGCGACACGCGAGCGACGCCGGGATCGCGCTGAGCGATGGCGACGACCGAGGCGGCCTCGTGTTGCGGCTCGACGATCTGCAGGGCACCGGGCGCACCCGTGCCGAACGCCTGCTGCACCTGCGTGTAGCCCACGCGGGAGCCGTCGCCGGCCGGCACGACCTTGATCGAGGGCATGCCGGTCTTCAGGCCGAGGACCGGGAGCGCGAGGAGGACAAGGACGAGCGTCGCGGCGGCCCCGTAGACGAGCGGGTGGCGCCACAGGCGCTCGCCCCAACGCGCGAAGCGCGCCGATCGATGCTCCCCCGAGTGCACCCAGCGCAGCGGCAGCGAGTCGACTTTCGGCCCGAGCTTCGCCAGCACGGCCGGCAACAGCGTCAGCGTCGCCGCGAGCACGAACGCGACGCTGATCATGATGCCGAGGGCCATCGAGCGGAAGGCCGGACTGGGAACGAGCATCACGGCCGTGAGCGAAACGAACACGGTCAGTCCGGAGAACAGGACTGCCTTGCCCGCGGTGTCCATCGTCACCGCGACCGCGTCACGCACCTCGAGCTTCGAGCCGAAGAAGGCGCCTCGGAAGCGGTGGACGACGAAGAGCGCGTAATCGATCCCGAGCGCCAGCGCGAACATGAGCGCGAAGTTCATCGCCCAGATCGAGACCTCGAAGCCGTGGGTGAGCAGCGTCAGCAGCCCAGCCGAGGCCAGCAGGCCGAGGATCGTCAGCAGCAGCGGGAGCCCGGCCGCGACGAGCGAGCCGAAGGCCAGCACGAGAATCGCCATCGTCACCGGCCAGGAGAAGAGCTCCGACTTCATCATCGCGCCGCGGTTCGCGGCGTTGAAGTCGCTCCACATCCCGGATGCGCCGGTCAGCGAGACGTTGACCCCGCGCGCAGCGGTCGCATGCAGCTTGGGCTTGAGCGTGTCGGCGGCGGCGACCATCGCCGTCGGGTCGCCCTTCGCGCCGGCCATGACGACGGCGGTGTGGCCGTCGGCCGAGATGCTCGCTCCCGGGCGCGGGCCCTGCACGGAGGCGATGCGTGAATCGCCGGCCAGGACGCGTTCGACGCGGGCAACCGACTTCGCGAACGCGGGGTCGGCCATGGTCTGGCGCGGGGAGTTGACAACGACCATCAGGGCCGAGCTCGAGAGCCCGGCGAAGTTCCGCTGGATCAGCGCGCGGGCCCGCACCGACTGCGAGCCGTTCGCCTGCCAGCCTGCGCCCGACAGCGCCGTCTCGACCCTCGGCGCGAAGGCGGCGAGCGCGACGGCCACTGCCAGCCACGCGATCGCAACGGCCCGGACGTGCGTGGCCGTCCAGCCGCCCAACCGTCCGAGCGGGCCGACGTCGAGGGGCCGCTCCGAAGCGGCCGTCTTCGAACGCACAGGGGATGCCAGCGCGCTCATGTCCCACACCCCTTCTCGAACCCCGCGCCGCGGAGCACGCTCAGCAGCGTCATCGAGCCCGCGAGCGCAAACAGGATTCGCTCGAGTGGCCAGCGCCGCGCCGTCACGCGGTCACTCCCTCGACCAACTCTTGCAGTGCGCACAGCTGCTGCTGAGCCGCGTCGCACACCTGCTCGCAGAGCGCGAACACGCTCTCGTCGACGATCCGGTAGTAGACGCGGTTGCCGTCCTTGCGGCGCCCGAGCATGCCGGCGTCGGCCAGCACGGCAAGGTGCTTGGACGCGTTCTGCTGCGAAGCGGCGAGGGCGTCGGAGAGCTCACCGACGGTCGCCTCGCCCTCGCGGAGGCGGTCGAGCAAGCGGATGCGCATCGGCTCGGCCAGCACCCGAAAGCGGCGGGCGACGAGCTCGGCGAGGTCTTCTGGGATTGGATGAGGAAGTGGCACACAGACTCCTACGTTGTACAACACTTTAGTTGTGGAGATGTATAGCACACGTTCAATAGGCTCGGGGCATGGCCTATCCCGAGGCGCGCAAGGTCGTCACGGTGCTCTTCACCGACGTGGCCGGCTCCACGGCGCTCGGCGAGCGGCTCGACCCGGAGCTGCTTCGCAACGTCATGGGGCGGTACTTCGAGGCCGTCCAGGCCGTTGTCGAGCGCCACGGCGGGACGGTCGAGAAGTTCATCGGGGACGCGGTCATGGCCGTCTTCGGCGTCCCCGCCGTGCGGGAGGACGACCCGCTCCGGGCCGTCCGGGCCGCCGCCGAGATCGGTGCTGCGCTCAGCGAACTGAACGACGACCTCGCCGAGCACGGCGTCGAGATCCTCACGCGCACCGGCCTCAACACGGGCGAGGTGGTCGTCGGCGGCGCCCAGAGCCTTGCGACCGGGGACGCGGTCAACGTCGCCGCCCGGCTCGAGCAGGCGGCGTCGCCGGGCGAGGTGCTGCTCGGCGCGACGACCTACGCCGCCGTGGCCGACCTCGTCCACGCCGAGCCGGTCGCGCCGATCGACGCGAAGGGCAAGAGCGCGCCGCTCGTCGCCTACCGGCTCGTCGGCCTGCGCCCCGACGTCCCGGCCTTCACGCGACCGATCGCGACGCCGTTCGTCGGGCGGCGTGAAGAGCTTGGCCGGCTGCGCGCCGCGTTCGACGAGACCGTCGCAACCGGGACGGCGCAGCTCGCGACCATCGTCGGCACGCCCGGGATCGGGAAGTCGCGGCTCGCGCGCGAGCTGCTCGGCTCGCTCGCGGACGAGGCGCGGGTGCTCATCGGCCGCTGCACCGCCTACGGCGAGGGCGTGCCCTACCTCCCGCTCGCCGACGTCGTCCGCGACGCCGGCGACATCGCCGCCCTGCTCGCCCCCGTCGGGCATGGCAACGTCGCCGCGCGCCTCATCGAGGGCGGCGGCTCGCCCGAAGAGACCGCGTGGGCGTTCCGGCTCCTCTTCGAGACGCTCGCGCACCAGCGTCCCGTCGTGCTCGTCGTCGACGACATCCACTGGGCCGACCCGGCGCTGCTCGACCTCCTCGAGTACGTCGCCGCCTCGGGGAGCGGCGCTCCGATCTTCGTGCTCTGCACGGCCCGGCCGGACCTGTTCGACACACGGCCGACCTGGGCGACGCCCCGCCCGAACGCCACGCTCGTCGTGCTCGAGCCGCTCGGCCACGACGACTCGGACGAGCTGGTCGACGCCCTCGCGCATGAGCTCGCCCCGGAGCTCCGCGAGCGCGTCGTGGCGACGGCGGAGGGCAACCCGCTCTTCGTCGAGCAGCTGCTCGCCCACTTCGCCGACGACCCCGAGACGGACACGGTGCCTCCCAGCATCCAGGCGTTGCTCGCCGCCCGCATTGACCGCCTCGAGCCCGACGAACGCGCCGTCGTCCAGCGCGGCTCGGTCGAGGGCCGCCTCTTCCACCGCGGCGCGGTCGCCGATTTGCTGGACGACCAGCCCGGCGTCGGCGGAACCCTGCTCGCGCTCGCACGCAAGGAGTTCGTCCGCCCGGACCGGTCGCTCTTTCCCGGCGACGACGGCTTCCGCTTCAACCACGTGCTCATCCGCGACGTTGCCTACGCCTCGATGCCGAAGGAGCTGCGCTCGCGACTCCACGCGCGGCTCGCCGACTGGCTCGACGCCCGGAACGGCCACCTCGCCGCGCGCGACGAGACCATCGGCTACCACCTCGAGCAGGCCTACCTGCTCGGTGCCGAGCTCGGCCGCCGTGATCGCGACCTGGCCCTCCGGGGCGGCGCGCTGCTCGCACACGCGAGCCTGGCGGCGCTCGGTCGCGGTGAGCCCGTGCCTGCCGCGGCGCTCGCGCGCCGCGCCAGCGCGCTGCTCGCCGCCGAGCCGGCCGAACGCGTCCGGGTGTATCCGTTACTCGGGCACGCCCTCCGGGAGACCGGAGCCCTCGCCGAGGCGGACGCCGTCCTCGCCGGGGGGATCGAGCTGGCCCGCGAGCTCGGCGACGAGCCGAACGAACTTCGAGCCGCGGTCGAGCGCGGCCACCTGGCCCACATGCTCGGCACCGCGAGCGCCGACGAGATGCGCGCCATCGCGGAGCGCGCGCTCGCCGTCTTCGACGACGCCGGTGACCTCTCGGACGCCTGGCAGCTGATGGCGACCTCCCTCCTGCGCGACCGCAACCGCACCGATCAGCTCCAGGCGCTGCTCCGCGCGCGCGAGTACGCGATCGCATCGGGCGACACCCTGCGCCAGATCAGCGCCTGGAACGAGGTCGGCGGCTGCATGCTCTTCGGCCCGACACCGCTCGCCGAGGTCAGGCAGCTCTTCGAGGACGAGCTCGCCTGGGGCCGGGACCGCGGGATCCCGTCCGTCGAGGCAGACGGGCTTCTCGGAACCGCGTACGTCGCGCCGCGGGTCGGCGACTTCGTCCTCGGCCGCCAGAATCTCGAGCGCTCCCGGGTGATCTGCCGCGAGTTCGGCATCGTGTACGGCCTGGCCGAGGCCGCCATGGCCGGCGGCGAGCTCGAGGTCCTCGCCGGCGACCTGCCGGCGGCCGAGCGCGAGCTCCGGGAGGCCATCAACGTGGCCGCGAACATGGAGGCCGCGCACTACGTCGCCGTCTACCAGGTGCGGCTCGCGCGCGTCCTGCACGAGCAGGGCAGGCACGACGAGGCGGCGACGGCGCTCGAGCAGGCGAAGCCACTCCAGACAGCCATGCCCTGGTGGAAGAGCGGCCGGGCGCGCGTGCTGGCGGCGCGGGGCGAGCTCGACGCGGCGGTCGCGCTCGCACGCGAGGCGGCGGCGCAGGAGAGCGGCGAGCAGGACCCGACCTCCGTCGCCCTTACGCTTGTCGACCTCTCGGAGGTGCTGCTCGCGGCGGGCGACGGCGCCGGCGCGATGGAAGCGCTGTCCGAGGCGATCGACCTCAACGAGCGGAAGGGCAACCTCGTAGCGGCCGAACAGTGCCGCGAGCGGATGCGTCGATGACCGACCCGGTCGTCGAGTGGCTGCTGGAGGGCGACCCGGCGATCCGCTGGCAGGTGCAGCGCGACCTGCTGAACGAGCCGCCCGAGGTCTGGGAAGCGGAACGGCGCCGCACCGTGGACGAGGGCTGGGTGGCGGGGAGATGCTCACCTACCGCAAGGCGAACGCGTGGCCGAAGGGGCGCTGGACGGACGCGCCGTGGTCACTGCTCCTGCTCGTCGCCTGTGGGCTGCCCGCCGATCACGCCGGCGCCCGCGCTGACACGAACCGTATGCTCGCGCGGCTTGACGCGCTCGACCTGAGCAGGCGCATGGACCTCTGCCACGTCGGTTTCTGGCTCGGCCTCGGCGCCTACTTCCTCGGCGACGATCCGCGCCTGCCTCGGCTCGCCGAGTTCATCCTGGCCGCGCAGTACGCCGACGGCGGCTGGAACTGCCAGATGCGGAACTATCCGAAGCGGCTGCACAGCTCGTTCAACACGACGTTCAACGTGCTCGAAGGGCTGCGGCTCAGCGGCGTCGCCCACCTGGATGCGGAGCAGCAGGCGCTCGAGTTCATGCTCGAGCACCGCCTCTACCGGTCGCACAGAACCGGCGAGGTCGCCGAGGAGCGGTTCACGCACCTCACCTATCCGTGGCACTGGCACTACACGTTCCTGCGCGGGCTCGACTACATCCGGCTCACGCCGGCGATCGCCGACCCCCGCGCCGCCGACGCGCTCGACCTGCTGCGCTCCCAGCGCATGCCGAACGGCCGGTGGCCGCTGCACAAGCGCATCCCGGGCGTGCTGCTCGTCGAGATGGAGAAGCCGGGCGGCGAGAGCCGCTGGAACACGCTGCGGGCGCTGCGTGTCCTGCGGGCCGCGGGCTAGCAGGACGTTCTTCCTGGACACGGGCAGCGCCTGTACGAGAGGATCGTCGCGCATTGACGTTCGACGAGCTCGACCGCTGGCTGGACACGTACGGGCGCGCGTGGGAGCGCAAGGACGTCGACGGCTTCGTCGCCTGCTTCGCCGAGGACGCGGTCTACGCCTGGGGGCCGTGGGACGAGCCGCTCAGCGGCCACGGCGAGATCCGTGCGCGCACGGAGCAGGCGGTCGCGACCCAGATGAACATCCGCTTCGGCCACGAGCCGCTAGCGATCACGCGTGACGGACGCGGGCTCGCACGCTGGTGGGTGTCGACGAAGGATCCCGTCACGCACGCGATCGAGGACGACGAGGGCATCTTCCTCGTCACGCTTGGCGCGGACGGCCGGTGCACCGAGTTTCGCGAGTGGTGGAACAGCCGGACGCGCTAGACGCCTTTACGCCGAGCCACACGCTCTGAGCGCGGCCAGGGCGGACAAGGTGGCGCGGCAGGCCGCGTTGGTCGAGGCGCTGACCTCGACCGGTAGCACGCTCCGCTGTTGAACGAGATCGTGGCGGCTCGGGAGGCTGAGCGGGCAGCGTTGATGGACTCGGTTCTGCGTCGTTCGCGCAACGGATTCCCTGTCTGGTCGGGTCAGCCGAGGATGACCGTGCCGCTGAAGTGGTCCAGGAAGGTCGCGGGCCGCACGTCTGTGACGAGGTTTCCCGCGCCTTCGAGTTTCGCGTATGCACCGCTTCCGGACACGATCTTCCAACTGCCCGACGCGTGCGTGTGCGTGCCCGCGACGTGCGCACGCATCTCAACCACGAATGTGCCGGAGCGGTCTGAACAGCTGAATGTCTTCCGCAGGTGCACGGTCTCATGGTTCGCTGCGCTCGGCAGCGTGAAGATCGTGTCGCGGGTGGCCCCGCGACGGCAGAGACCGGCGCCCGACGCCGTGAACGTGCCGGGCCCGCCCGATCTCGGCGTCTTGACCTCGAGCCTCACGGCTCGAGGTTGGGCGGTGGCGGCGGTCGCGCCCCCGAATGCTGCCGCGACGAATGCTGCCGCGACTACGGATGCTATGAGGGGGATCGTGAGGATCGTCCGCATCGAGCCGACCCTATTGCGTCGCAGCCGAGGCGACAACCTGATCGGGCGCGTTCCTGATCACCAGCACTTGTCACACGCGCCCTTCGGTCACGGTCGTGCTGGTAGCTCAGGTGATGCGCACTCGCGGCGGCGAGGACGTGCATCTCGAACGTGAACGTGCCGGGCGTTTGGGCCGTGTTGCCCCACTGTTCGGGCAGGCTCGACAGCAGACCGAGACGCAAGCCACCGCTCCCGGGCGTGGTGACGTGCTCGGCAGCGGCGGCCTGGGAAGTGTCGGAGCGCTCCGACAATGGGTGCGCCCCGTCGACATGGTGTGGCTAGCCCTTCGGTGGAGCGGGATCGTTGCCGTAGGAGTTGCGCTCTCGGATCTCGCCGTCGCGGCCGTGGATGACGTGCTCGAGTTTCTCTCGCTGAGCGGTCTGTCGTGCAGCCTCGACTGCCTCGGCCTGTGTGTCGAAGACAGCGCTCGCACGGCTTGCTCCTTCCCGCTCGTTCGCCCAGCGGTTGTCGTGAGGCACCGTATGGATGCTGTTCGTGGCCATCGAACCTCCTTTCCAGGATGTCCTCCTCCCCTTGCCAACAACGCCGGCTCTGAAACGGGCCGCCGGCTGGAGCGACCAGGAGTGAACGCTACGTACACAAACGTGCCGGGCGGGCGTTGTGGACCATGCGGGACGGGTGGCCGCAAACCGTGTAGCCATCCCACTTTCCACCCTCCGCACCAAGAGCCACCACACCCCGAAACCAGCCGGACGCGCTAGACGCCCTCGGCCACCTGGCGGTCGTACTCGGCCGCGTCGTAGTGGCCCTGTGAGTCGGCGACCAGGCCGTCGGCACCGAACGTCCACTGCTCATAGCCCGAGATGCGCACGCTGTTGCCGGTCTCGGCGTTCGTGCCGACGAGCGTCCAGTGGTACTCGACCACCTCGTCGCCCAGGCGGATGCCGTCCATCAGCACGCGCATGTTCGGGAAGGCCTCCATGAAGCCGCGCGCCGCCTCGGTGATCCCCGCCCTCCCGACCGACGGCGTGCCGCCGTTGATGGTCAGCGAGCCGTCCGACGCGTAGAACGCGGCGACGCTCGCCGGGTCGCCGCTGCACCAGGCGGCCGTGTAGCGCCGGGCGAAGTCCTCGACGTCCATGGAGGCCGACACTACGCCGCGGCGAAGAGAGGCGTCCGGTGATCGGCACGCTGAACGAGGGGTCGCTGCACGCGCAGATCAAGGCGTGGTACCGCCGCCCGGGCGACCGCGTCGAATGCCCCGTCGACGGCTATGTGATCGACCTCGTCCGCGGCGAGACGCTGATCGAGATCCAGACGGGCGGCTTCGCCCCGCTCCGGCGCAAGCTCGAGCGGCTGCTCGAGGAGCACTCGGTGCGGCTCGTCGTGCCGGTCGCGCTCGAGCGCCGGATCGTACGGCTGTCGCGCGACGGCGAGATCCTCTCGGCCCGCCGCTCGCCGAAGCGCGGCCGCGCTGAGGACGTATTCGCGCGGCTCGTCAGCCTGCCGGCGCTGCTTGCGCGCCCGGGGTTCGAGCTCGAGGTACTGCTGACGCACGAGGACGAGCTCCGGCGGCACGAGCCGGGGCGCGCGTTCCGCCGGCACGGCTGGGTCGTCGCCGGACGGGCGCTGCGGTCGGTCGAGGAGACCGTGCGTCTGTCGACGCCCGCCGAGGCGGCCGCGCTGCTGCCACAGCTGCCCGAGCGCTTCGACACGGCCGAGCTCGCCGCGGCCGGCGGCTGGACGCGGCGGCTCGCCCAGCAGACGACGTACTGCCTCCGCGCCATGCAGGTGCTCGAGGCCGACGGGCGGCGCGGGCGCGCCGTGCTCTACCGTCGCGCGGGCAGCTGCTGAGCGGCAGAGCTAGCCGAACCGCTCGACGATCAGCCTGTGCCGAAGGCCGCGGTCGCTCACCGTGAGCGAGTCGCTGGCCAGCCGTGCGAGCACCGCGCGGACGATGCAGGCGCCCGCGAGGATCACCTCCGCGCGCTTGGGCTGCAGGCCGGCGAGCGACCGCCGCTCGTCGGCCGTCCGCGTCCGGTAGAGCTCGATCTGGCGGTCGATCTCGGCGGTGTCGAGCACCGTGCCCTGGATCGCGTCGGGGTCGTACTCGGCGAGCTCGTGCTTCA
This sequence comes from Gaiellaceae bacterium, assembly GCA_035764425.1. GTDB lineage: Bacteria > Actinomycetota > Thermoleophilia > Gaiellales > Gaiellaceae > JACVRM01. Next base: position 7,959 of record DASTZE010000084.1, on the reverse strand, counting down.
CCGCCGCGAGGTTGGTGACCGCGCCTCCCATGCCCACCACGGCGTCGCTCCCGGCGTGGACGCGGCCGAGCTCGTCGCCGACACCGGCGAGCGTGTCCGCAACGACCTCCTCACCGACCGGGCCGTCCAGGTGCCAGCGCTCGGTCACGCGCGCGGCGCCGACGTCCACGCTGAACTGCTGCTCGATCCTGTCGTCGCGCCCGTACGTGAACTGCGTGCTGCCGCCGCCGGTCTCGAAGACGACCGCGCAGCCGCTCAGGCCGAGCGCCGACTTCGTCGCCATGTACGAGAGCCGCGCCTCCTGCTCGCCGCTGATGACCTCGACCGCGACGCCCGTGCGCTCGCGGACGGCGTTGATGAGCTCGGCGCGATTCGGCGCGCGGCGCAGCCCGGCCGTGCCGACGGCTGCGATCTGCGCGTCGCCGGCCTCCTGGACCATCGCCGCGATGGCATCGACGGTGCGGCCGATCGACTCGGAGGCGAGCCGCCCGTCCTCGCCGGCGCCCTGGCCGAGTCGCGTGATCTCGGACCGGTCGACCACTGTGTGCCCGTCCTCGACGAGCAGGAACTTGACCGAGTTGGTGCCGACGTCGATGACGGCGGCGCGGCTCACAGGCTCCTCAGCGTCTCCGGCACGCTGACGTTCGGACGCCCCTCGAGCCCGAGCTCGCGTACCCCGGCGAGCACCGCCGCGGGATCCTCCGACTCGACGGCAACCGTCATCGCCACGCCGGCAGCCGTACGCAGCTCCGCACGCTCCGCCATGGCGCCGCCGATGGTGAAGTGCTCGCGACGCTTGTGCACCTCCAAGGCGCGGACGCCCGGGAGCGCCTGCAGCTCCGCGAGCGTCGTCGGCCGTCCAGGGATTCCGAGGGCGCGCGCGACCTCGGCGGCCGCCTCCTCGTCCAGGGGGAGCTCGGCCTTCACGACCGGCCGCCACAGCTGCAGCCCGTGCTCGACGCGGTCGAGCACCTTCACGTCCAGCCGGCCGCCGCGCACCTTCACCGAGGCGCCGGTGTCGGACAGGAAGTAGATCTCGTCGCTCTCCGCGACCGTGCCGTCCGGCGCGTCGACGTCGGCCTCGGTGCGCCACTCCCAGCGGAGGCCCGTCACGCGTCCTGCAGCTGCTTGGCGAAGTAGCGCAGCGCCTTGCGCGTCTTCGTCTCCTGGTCGCCGCTCAGGTCGACGCCGCGCTCGGCGAGGAACGCGCGGCTCTCGACGGCGACCTGGAACGGCTCGCTCGGCTTGCACTTCGTCGAGAGCTCCAGGATCCGCGACCCGTCGGGGTAGATCCACGCCTCGACGACGAGCGGACGGCCGAGCTCGGGCGGCTGGAGCCGCAGCTTCAGCACGAAGATCGGCCCGAGAATCGACAGGTCGTCGAGCGCGACCCCGTTCGCGTGCGCCGCGAAGAGGGCTTTCTGCTCCTTCGAGAACAGCTTCTTCAGCGGGCGGTCGCCGCTCACGGCCGACCGCACCTCGGCGAGATCGAGCACGCGCTTCATCGTCCCCGAGCAGACGAAGCCGCCGGGCAGTGCGTCCACCTCGACGGTGAAGTTCGGCGAGCGCCGGAACTCAGTCGGCAGCTCGTCGGGCACGACGGGTCGAAGCTTCACGACCGAGTCGTCGCCCTTGTTCTGGATGCGGCGGGCGCGCACCACGATGCCCTGCTTGTCGAGTGCGAGGTCGGGCGTGTCGAAGAAGAAGACCTGGCGGATCTGCGCCTGTAGCGGATCGAGCCCGAGCGCCGCGATCGTCGACTTCTGCGCGTTCTCCGGGACGGTGAGCTTCAGCTCGACGCTGTCCGACCGCTTCGCGAGCGCCAGCATCTCCGCCACCTGCTGGGCGTCGAGCTGCCTCGCAGCCATCAGACGTACCTCCCCATGCCGCCGGCCACGTCGATCGACGCGCCGGTGATGTAGCTCGCGCGGTCGCTGAGCAGGAACGTGACCAGCCCGGAGACCTCGTCGGGCCGGCCCATGCGCCCGAGCGGCACGTCCTGCGCAGCCATCGCATCGAGGAACTCGTCCCGCGGCTGTTCCGGCGCGCGGCGCCGGTGGATGTTGTCCCACTGCGGGGTGATCACGAAGCCAATGTTGACACCGTTGACGAGGATGCCGTCCTTCGCGACCTCCATTGCCAGCGCCTTCGTGAAGTTGTTGCCGGCGGCGCGGTTCACCGATGTGGCGAAGAAGGTCGGGTCGGGCATGCGCGAGTACACAGCGCCGATGTTGACGATTCGGCCGCCCCCTGCGCGGCGCATGTGCGGCAACGCCTCGCGTGAGCAGCGGATCAGCGCCAGCACCTTCACATCGAAGTCGTCCTGCCAGTCCTTGTCGCTCAGCGTCGCGAAACTGCCCGGATGGGCGCGGCCGGCGTTGTTCACGAGCCCGTCGATGCCGCCCAGCGCCTCGGCGGCGCCGGACATGAACGCGCGCACCTGCGCCGGATCTGTGACGTCGGCGGCGTCGGCGTACGTGGCGCCGATGTCGTCGCCGGTCGCGCGCACCTCGTCTGCGCTCCGCGAGCAGATGGCCACACGAGCACCCTCCTCGACCAGCTCCCGCGCGATCGCCTCGCCGAGCCCTTTCGATCCGCCCGTGACGACGATGCGCCGGTCCACGAGCCCGAGCTTCACCGGAGGTAGTCGTCCGTCTTGTTGATCCAGTCCTCGCGCGGCGGCGAGAACACGTCCACGTCGAGCGTGTCCTCCAGCGCCACCGCCTCGTGCGGCACGTTGGACGGGATGTGCAGCACCTCGCCCGCCATGACGTCGACCACCTCCGACTTGTCCTCGCCGAGCCAGAAGCGCAGGCCGCCCTCGAGGATGTAGGTCAGCTGCTCGTTCTCATGGGAGTGCAGGGGGACGAGGCAGCCCTTGTCGAGGTACACGTGCGCCAGCATCATCCGGTCGCCCGTGATCAGCCGCCGGTGCAGGTCGGGCTTCAGCGGCTCCTTCAGCATGTCGTCCCAGCGGTAGTGCGTCGTCTCGCTCATGGGCGAAGCCTGCACGAAAGTGCCGGTGTGCGCCGTCCTCAGTGCCAGGCACTGTGACGCCCGCGTTACAGAGCCTGGCACCTTCACAAAGTCGCAGCCGTGCCTGGCACTGATCCTGGTTCTAGAGGAGCGCGGCGAGCCGCGCGATGCCCTCGTCGATCTGCGACTCGTCGACCATGCTGAACGACAGCCGCACTGCGTCGCCGCCGCGGCCGTCCGGGTAGAACAGCGAGCCTGGCACGATGCCGACCAGCTTCTCGGCGGCGCGCCGTGCGAGGTCCACGGAGTCGACGCCCGGCGGGAGCGTCAGCCACGAGAAGAACCCGCCGTGCGGCGTCGTCCAGTGCGCGGCGTCAGGCATCTCGCGCTCCAGCGCCGCCAGCATCCGCTCGCACTTGCGCTTGTAGAGCGCCCGCGAGCGCTCGAGCTGCTCGTCGATCCAGCCGCGGCGCACGTACTCCTCGAACAGCCGCTGGCCGAGCGCGCCCGCGCATTGGTCGGTCGTCTGCTTCGCCGCGACGAGCGCCGCGCACACCTCCGCCGGTCCGATGCCCCAGCCCAGGCGGACGCCCGGGAAGAATGTCTTCGACGTCGTTCCGGCCTGCACGACGACGTCCGGGGCCTCGCTCCAGATGCTCTGCACCGCCTGCCCGTCGAAGCCCAGCTCCCGGTACGCGACGTCCTCGACGATCAGGAAGCCATGCCGGCGCGCGAGCTCCACGAGCGGCTCGCGGCGCTCGGCCGCGAGCGTCACGCCGGCCGGGTTCTGATGATCCGGGATCGTGTAGACGAGCTTCGGCACGGCGCCGCCCGCGAGCAGCCGGTCGAGCTGGTCGACGAGCATGCCGTGCTCGTCGATCGGTACGGCCTCGATCCGGGCCTCGAACGACCGGAACGCCTGCAGCGAGCCGAGGTACGTCGGTGCCTCGACGACCACGAGGTCGCCCGGGTCGAGGAACGCCTTGCCGAGCAGCTCGAGCGCCTCGATCGCGCCGCTCGTGACCACGAGCTCGGCGGCGCCCGGACGCCGGCCCTGGAGCCGCTCGATCCGCCCCTCGAGCGCGTGGCGCGTCCCCGGCAGGCCCTGCGTGGGCGCGTACTGGAACGCGAGCGCCTCGTCATTCGCGGCGAACTGGCCGAGCAGCTCGGACACACGCGCGCGCGGGAACGTCTCTGGATCGGGGAAGCCGCCGGCGAAGGAGATCAGGTCGGGCATGCCGAGCATCGCGAGCACGGACGCGATGCCCTCCCCCACGTCGCCGCGCGTGCGCGCCGCGAGGAGTGCGTCCCACCGCCGCTGCTCGACCGTCGCCAAGCCGCCATCGTAGAGTCCCGGCGTGTTCAGCGTCCCGGCGCAGATGTACGACCGCCACGCCGGCCGCTACAGCCCGCAGCTCGCGGCGCAGCTGATCGACTTCGCGACCATCGAGCCGGGCATGCACGTGCTCGACGTGGGCTGTGGGCCTGGCCCGCTGAGCCGGGCGCTCGCCGACCACGGCTGCACCGTCACCGCCGTCGACCCGTCGGAGCCGTTCGTCGAAGCCGCGACCGCGCGCGTCCCCGAGGCGGACGTCGTGCTCGCGTCGGCCGAGTCACTCCCGTTCCCCGACGACTCGTTCGACGCTGTCGTCTCACAGCTGGTCATCAACTTCATGAACGACGCCGAGGCAGGCGCCCGCGAGATGGCCCGGGTCGGGCGCGGCACCGTCGCGGGCGCCGTCTGGGACTACGCCGGCGAGATGACCCTGCTGCGTGCGTTCTGGGACGCGGCGCTGGAGGTCGAGCCCGATCGTGCCGCGGCGATGAACGAGGGCACGACGATGCGCTGGGTCAAGGACGGCGAGCTCGCCGAGCTCTTCCGCGGCGCCGGCCTGACCGATGTCCGAGCAGGCGAGCTCTGGGCGGAGGCGGCATACGACGACTTCGAGGACCTGTGGCTGCCGCTGCCCGCCGGCGTCGGGCCGGCGGGCGCCTTCACCGTCGCGCTCGACGACACGAGCCGAGCCGCGCTGCACGACACGTTCAAGCGCCGGCTCGGGGTCGGCGACGGACCGTTCCGGCTCCGCGCCCGCGCCTGGGCGGCGACGGGTATCGCGGCGTGAGCGAGATCCGCGCCTCGGACGCCGAGCGCGACCAGGCCGCGCAGACGCTCGCGCACGGCATGGCCGAGGGTCGGCTGACCCTCGAAGAGCTCGCCCAGCGGCTCGACGGCGTCTATGCGGCGACGACCCGCGGCGAGCTCGAGCCATATACCCGTGACCTGCCGGCCGAAAGCCGCCGGCGCCCGAAGCGCTTCACCGGTGCGCTCTTCGCCGGCGTGCACCGGAAGGGCCGCTGGCGGGTGGCCCGGCGCTCGACGGCCGTCTCGGTCGTCGGCGACCTCGACGTCGACCTGCGAACGGCGGAGATCGAGCACCGGGCTGTCACCATCACGGCGTTCCTGCTCTTCGGAAACGTCGACTTCTACGTGCCGACCGGCATCGACGTGGACGTCGGCGGACTGACCGTCTTCGGCCACCGCCGCGAACACGGCGACGAGCCGCCTGCCCGGCCGGGCACGCCGCTCATCCGCATCCGGATCTTCGGGCTGTTCGGGACCAGCGACGTCTGGCGCGTTGCGCCCGGCACGACCGGCTCCTACCGTGAGCTAATCCGCGGCACGCGCGACTAGCGCCCGCAGGCTCTCGTGCTCCTCGCGGCAGGCGGGGCAGCCCTCGAGGTGCGCCCGCAGCCCGGGGATCACCGCATCGGCGTCCGCGCCCGCGAGCTCGAGGTCGACGTAACGGTCGATCTCCGCGAAGCACTCGTCGCAGCCGATTTCCGGATCGGCCGGGCCGAGCAGCCGTGCAACCGTCTCGTTCACCATTCCTCCAGATGTGCGCGGAGCTTGCGCCGCGCGTCGTGCAGGGTCTTGTACAGCGCGCCGCGGGTCGTGCCAAGGCGGTCGGCGAGCACATCGATCGGGACGCCGTTCAGCGCGAGCGCCACGAGCACATCCCGCTGGTGCGGCGTCAGCTCCGTCGCGACCGCTCGCTGGAGCGCGGCCAGCAGCTGGCGCTGCTCGACCTCCGCCCCCGGGTCCAGCCCGCCGGTCGCGAACACGGTCCAGCTCTCCGGCTCGAGTGGCACCTCGCGCCCCTGCCACGCGCGCTTGCGCAGCTTCGCGGCCGCCTCGAGCAACGCGAATTTGTACGCCCAGGTCGTGAACTTGCTCTCGCCGCGGAAGTCATCGAGCCGGCGTAGCACGCTCATCAGCGCGTCGTCGGCCGCCTCGTGGGCGATGTCATCGAGCTCGTCGCCGCGCACGTGCGGCAGCGTGGGACGCCGGCGGCCGACCTCGAAGCGCGCCGCGCGCAGCAGCAGCGCGTGCAGCTGGGCGATCGCCTCGTCATTCGCGGCGCGCAGGTCGCGGAGCCACTCGACCTCTCGCGGAGCCTCGGCACGCGCCTCCATGCCGCCCACGATAGGCGCCGCCGCCTTCACGCGGCCTCGAGCGGGGCGAGGATGCGTTCGGCCAGCTCGGGCGGGCACCCCCGCTCGACCAGCTCGATCAGCGCGTGGACGTCGTAGCGGCGATCGGCGGCGAGGCCGGCCGCGAGCGGCAGCGGGAACCCGCTCGCCTTCAGCTGATCGCGGCGCCACGAGACGACATCGCCCGCTGCCTCCAGCTCCGTGATCATGCTTGCTTGGTGCTCGGCCCACCCGAGGTCTTACTCGGGGGTCGTCGAGGTGGAGATCAGGCTGAGCGCCGCAACCGCGTGAGCGCGAGCGCGATCGCCCCGATGCCAAGCAGAACCTCGGTCGTCCACATCCAGCGGTACTCGAGCGGGCCCGAGCCGCCCCACATCTGGGCGCGCTCCAGCGCGAGCACGATCAGCGGCTCGAAAATGAACGCAAGCCCGACGGCCGCGCCCGCGGCGAGCCAGCGCCGCGTCGCCCAGAGCGATCCGAGCGCGCCGTAGAGCGCCCCGCTGAGGAGGCCCCACTCCTCGTAGATGCGCCCGGAGCCGAGCGTCAGCGACAGCGCATGCTTCCACGAGCTCGTGCCGAGGTCGAGCACGGCGGCCTCTGCCGCGTAGAAGCCGACGAATGCGGCCAGCGTCGCCCCGACGCCCACGAGGAGCCCCCAGCCGAGGCTCCGGTACCGCGTGCCGGCGAGGAACGGGATCACGACCCACGGCGCGCTCGTGTTGCCGATCGCGTCGCGCACGCCGGCGTCCTGCCCCTTGATCACCGCCATCACAACACCGAACGCGGCCGCCGCGGCGAGGGTGACCGCGAGCGTGCGCCAGGGCGCACGCTCGCTGGCTACGGATCGTTCGATCAGTTGCCGTTCGGTGCCGGGACGATGCGGATGTAGGGCTTGGGCGACGCCCAGCCGTCCGGCCACAGCTCCTTCGCCTCGTCGTTCGAGACCGAGCCGGCGATGATGACGTCCTCGCCCGGCTGCCAGTTCACCGGGGTCGCGACCTTGTGCTTCGCGGTCAGCTGCAGCGAGTCGATCACGCGCAGCACCTCGTCGAAGTTGCGGCCCGTCGTCATCGGGTAGACGAGGATCAGCTTGATCTTCTTGTCCGGGCCGACCACGAAGACGTTGCGAACGGTCTGGTTGTCCGCCGCGGTACGGTCGGCCGGGTCGCCGGAGACGTCGGCTCCGAGCATCCCGTACGCCTTCGAGACCTCGAAGTCCGAGTCGCCGATGATCGGGTAGTTGGGCGCGGCGCCCTGGGTCTCCTGGATGTCTTGCGCCCAGCCGTCATGGCTGTCGACGGGGTCGACCGAGACGGCGATGATCTTGACGTCGCGCTTGTCGAACTCCGGCTTGACCTTGGCCATGTAGCCGAGCTCGGTCGTGCAGATCGGGGTGAAGTCCTTGGGGTGCGAGAAGAGCACGCCCCACGAGTCGCCGAGCCACTCGTGGAACGAGATCGGGCCCTCCGTCGTATCCGCCTGAAAGTCGGG